>NZ_JABCPZ010000016.1 GCF_013283785.1 Nonomuraea antri | reverse complement strand
GGGGGTGGGGATGGACGTCGTCCTCGCGCTGCTCGCCGCGTTCACCGGGGCGCTGACTCTCGGCACGATCGCCGTCGCGGAATCGGTCAGGTCACGGGCCCGGCTGCGCCTGCGCGGGCTGATGGACGCCGAACTCGGCCACTACGAGCTCGCCTATCTCGCCGGCGGCCCGGCCCGGGTGGCCGACACCGCCCTCGGCCTGCTGGCCGCGGAAGGCGAGATCCGGGTGGCGCGCACGGGCAGGCTGTACCCCGTCTCCACCGCCGTCTCGGCCGGCTACGCGGTGGAGGAGCAGGTGCTCGCGATCCTGGCCGGACGTGCGGGAGGCCGGACGGTGGCCGAGGTCAAGCGCCAGGTGGCGACCGGCCGCGAGGTGGCCGAGATCAGGAAACTCCTCGTCGGGCTCGGCCTGCTCGTCGACCCGCGCGCCGTTCCCGGCCTCCGCGAGTGCCGGACGGTGCTGCGTGCGATCGCGATGGCCACGGTCCCCGTGATGGTGGCCGACCTGCTCATCATGATCGCGATGGGGACGAAGGAGCTGAGCCTGGCCGCCCTGTTCGGATTCGGGGCGAGCCGGCTGGTGTCCAGGAAGGCCGACGTCCGGTACGCCAGGGGCCGTCCGCTCACGCTCGGCCGAGCGGGACGCCGCCTCCTGCGCGAGGCGCGCGCGGCCACCCCGCACGGCACGGCCGGCGACGCGACGGCACTCGCCCTGTACGGCCTGAGCCATCTCGGCGCCCCGGAGATGTCGGACGTGCTCAGCAGGCGGGTGACCCAGGACGGTCACCTGTACCCGGCGCAGGCAGGCGGTTCCGGCGACGCGAGCGGCGGGTGCGGTTTCGGCCCCTGGTTCGAGGACGGCGACCGCACCGGCGACCGCGGTGCCGACGGCACCGGCGGCACCGGCTGGTCCGCCGGTTGCGGTGGCGGTGATTTCGGGGGCGGTGGCGGTGACGCCGGGGGCGGTTAGCGCACCGGTTCGGTCTGGGGCAGGCCGAACGGCGAGAAGACCGCGGGATCCATGAACGCGACGATCCGGACGATGCCGGCCCGGGAGACGTCGAGCACGTGCAGCGCGTGGGCGCGCCGGTCACCCGCCCGGGCGCCGAGGTAGAGCGCCAGGGCGGGCTGGCCGTTGGCCTCGGCGTGGACGATCCGCAGCCGGCCGGGCGCCGGCAACCGGGGGGCCAGGAAGCGGGCGACGGTTTCCCGGCCGGCGAACCAGGTGGGGATCGGCGGCATCTCGAAGGTCGCCTCCCGTGCCAGTGTCCGTGTCAGCTCGTCGACGTCGGCCCGCTCGAACGCGGCGACGTAGCGTCGCAGCAGCTCGCGCTGCCGCTCCTCGGTGGGTTCCGCGAGCCCAGGCCCGGGCCTGGAGTCGAGTTGCGTCCTGGCGCGTTGCAGCAGGCTGGTGACGGACGCCACGGTGGTCCCGAGCAGTTCGGCCACCTCGGCGGCCCGCCACATCAGCACGTCCCGCAGGATCAGCACCGCGCGCTGCCTGGGCGGCAGCACCTGCAGGGCGGCGATCAGCGCCAGGCGCAGGCTCGCCCGATCGGCGATCACCTCGGCCGGGTCCCGCGCCTCGCCCGGCGTCGCGGTGGGGAAGGGCTGCAGCCACGGCAGGTCCGTCCGGCGCGGGTCGAGCGGCGCCGCGGGATCGTGGCCCGGCCCGCTCAGCCCGGACGGCAGCGGCCGGCGGCCGGCCTGCTCGGCGGCGCGCAGACAGGCGTTGGTCGCGATCCGGTACAACCACGTACGCAGCGAGGAACGCCCGGCGAACGTCTCGTAGGAACGCCACGCGCGCAGGTAGGTCTCCTGCACGAGGTCCTCCGCGTCGTGCACCGAGCCCACCATCCGGTAGCACAGTTTCAGCAGTTCGTCCCGGTACGGGCCGGTCAGGCGAGCGAACTCCTCGCCCGGTTCGGCGATCTGTGTCGTCACATCAACTCCTGTCCGCTTCGCCCGGCTCGCGTGGCGGCGGATCGTCGGGCGGACGCCCCGGCGGCCCGGATCCCGGCGCATGCGCCGGGCCGGACCGCCGGGACGTGGCGGTGGCTCAACCGGCCGCCGCCTCCTCGGCCTTGCGCATCTCGTAGGTGTCGAACACCACCACGTCGGAGGTGATCCTGCCGTCGCGCACGATCAGGTGGTCGACGACGCGCAGCGTCCCGAACGGGCCGGTCCTCATGTCGTAGATCACCATCGCCTGCTCGGCGTCACCCAGCGCCGCGATGATGTCCACGCCCGCGACGACCTGGCTGAACCGCCCGATCACCTCGGTCACCGCCGCGACGCCCTTCACCTGGATCCGAGGGCTTTCGAACACCACGTCCTCGGCCAGGCACTCGCCGATCGTGGCCAGGTCCCCGGCCCCGAACGCCTCGATGAACGCCGTCGCGACCTCGACGGCCGGCCTGTTCCCTGTCATGATCACTTCTTTCCTGCTGCTTCGGTGGGACACGGCGTGAGAAAGCGGTAGGCGCCGACCAGGGTGGCGTCCGTCCGGCCTGGCCCGTCGGCGACGCGGTCCTCCAGTCCTTGCCGGAACTCGCCGAACGCGCTCAGCCGGGACAGCGGGTCGTCGTCGCCCTCGATCAGGGCGATGTGAACGAACGTCACGCCGTCGGCCAGGCGCAGCGTGGCGTATCGCAGCCCGCCCGGGTCCTCCGCGTGGAGCTGCTGGAACACCTGCTCGACCAGGTGCTGGTTCGCATCCGCGGACTCCTCCTTCACCTGGTACTTGACCAGCACGGTTCTGCTCATGTGCGCTCCTCGGGGTGGTCGCGGCGATCGGCGGCGCTCATGCGCGCCGCGGCCGGGTCGCGGTCGAATAGTCGGAGATCGGCCGCGACGAGCGAATGGCGGGCACCAGTTCGTCGCGGATGAAGTCCTCGATGCGGTACGCCGGCCGGGTCACGGCCGTGACCTCGTCCTGGACGGTGTCACCCATCGCGGTGGCCAGCGCCCAGGTCCGGTTGAGCAGCGTCGCGAAGCTGCGGCCGGTGCCCGCGGCCACGAGATCGGCGACGTCGGCCTCGGCGGAGATCTGCTCCACCCCCATGGGCCTGCCGAGGTGCTCGCTGATCAGCTCCGCGATCTGCCGCATGGTCATCAGCTCGGCGGGCGGCACCGGCACGTTGCCGACCCCGCGGAAGTGCGGATCCGCGAGCAGGCCTGCCGCGACGGCCGCCACGTCGCGCGCGCCGACCAGCCGAAGGACGGCGTCGACGCCCAGCGGCGAGCTGAGCACGCCACGCTCGCGCATCGGCCCCAGGAAGTAGTACAGGATCTCGAAGAAGCTCGGCGGCTGGACGTGCACCAGGTGGAGCCCGGCCACCTGGTTGAGTACGGATTCGATGGCGGCGTGCCCGGCGATCAGGCCGTCCACGCGATCGTCGGTGGCGCCCTGGGTGCTGATGAACGCCGCGTGCCGCAGCCCGGTGTGCGCGGCGGCCGAGGCGTAGACCCGGGCGATCCGGTGCTGATAGCGGGGGAAGTCCGGGGCGGCGGGATGCGGCGGGACGATCAGCAGAGCCGCGTCGGCCTCCGCGAACGCCTCTTCCACGAAGCCCCGGTCGGCCAGGTCGCCGACGAAGGGGTCGGCTCCTTCCGCCTCCAGTTCCTTCAGCCGGCCGCCGTCGCGGCCCATCGCGCGGACGCGGTGGCCGGCTCGCAGGAGTTCGCGTGCCGCGTGGCCGCCGACGTGGCCGGTCGCCGCGGTCACCGCGTAGGTGCGTACGCTGTGGTGCATCGGTCGTCAGTCCTCCGGTGTTTCGGGTCGTCTACTTGAATAGATCCGCCGGCCGCGCGGAACTCATCGGAAGACACACCTGGAATCGGGAGTGTGCCGGTCGGTGCCGCTGGATGCACATTGAATCCGCCGAATACCGCGTGATTCCCGCCATTCTCCTGACCGCTCCTCCGCTCTCAGCGGAAAAGAGGCGATGAACCGCCGAGTTACCGCAGGGTGCGGCATTCTCCCGAGCATGGCGATATTCTCTCTCCAATCCCATCTCACCGACCTGAATTCATGGACGAGCCTGGCGCGCCGGTGCGAAGCCCTGGGCTTCGACGCGATGCTCACCGCCGACCACCCGGGAATCGCCGCCTCTCCTTTCGTCGCACTCGCCGCCGCGGCGGCGGTCACCTCGACCGTCGGCCTCGGCTCGTACGTCTCGAACGCGGGCGTCCGTGAGCCGCTCCTGCTCGCCGCGGACGTCGCCACGCTCGACGTCGTCTCCGGCGGTCGCGCCCGGCTCGGGCTGGGAGCCGGCCACACCCCGGGGGAGTGGGCCGCGGTCGGGCGCAGCCGTCCCGACGTCGGCGGCAGGATACGGCGGTGCACGGCCGTGGCCGAGGCCGTGCTCGCGCTGCTCGACGGCGAGGAGATCGACGTCGACACGCCCGACCTGGTGGCCAGGGCCGCCCGGCTGAGCTGGCCGGTGCCCGTGCAGCGGAGGATCCCGCTGACCATCGGGGGCGGCAACGCGCGGCTGCTGAGATGGGCGGGCGCGCACGCCGACGTCGTCGGCCTCACCGGCTTCGGACGTACCCTCGCCGACGGGCACAGCCACGAGGTGCGCTGGCGCGCGCACGAGATCGACGAGCAGCTGGAGCAGGTCGCCCGTGGTGCCGCCGGGCGCGGGCGGACGCCAGCGCTGGAAGCGCTGGTGCAGCACGTTCACGTGACCGATGACGCCGGCGCGGCGGTCGCCGACGTGGTGCGGCGCACCGGCATCGCCGAGGCCGAGCTGCTGGCCTCGCCCTTCGTCCTCGCCGGCACGGCGGAGGAGATCATCTCCGCGATACGCGAGCACGAGAGCCGCTGGGGCGTCACCCGCTACGTGGTCCGGGCGGCGGTGCTGGACCGGCTGGCCCCGATCCTGCCCAGGCTCCTCGCGGAGACCTGATTATCGGCGGCGGCTTCACGTCCCTGAATGGCGGTATTTCCACTTGTATTGCTCATGGGCCTGAATAAAGTCCAACGAGAGGCGGCTCTTCGCCGCCGAGTAATCGCACGAACCGGCCGATCCAGGGAAGTAGATGTCGAATCCATTCATGCGAACGACGGCGAATCTCCTGTCGCATTTTGCTTTCGCGGTCGTGCTCGCCTGTTCGGTGGTGTTGGCGGGAGGCGTGCCGTCCGCCCATGCCGCCACCGCGATAAAGCCGCCCATCTCGCGGGTCATCAACATCAACAGCGGCCTGTGCGTGGTCGTCCGGGGTGAGAGCGAGGGCGCGAGGGCGGTTCAGACCGGGTGCGACTCCTACCGTGACCAGCTCTGGTATTTCGTCCCGACGGGAGACCGGTTCGGGGAGATATTCCTGCTGCAGAACCTCAACAGCAAGAGGTGCCTGGTCGCCCGCGGCATGGGGGAGTCGTACGTGGTGCAGACCACCTGCGACGCCAGGTACCGCGACCAGCGGTGGCGGTTCTCCGGCCCTGAGGGCTATTTCCGGCTGTCCAACGAGAACTCCTACCTCTGCCTGGTCGTCCGCACCCGAGTGCCGGAGACCCCGCTGGTTCAGACGGATTGCAACACGGGATACGCCGATCAGTTCTGGAAGCTCTACCCGGTGGATTGACCGGACCGTCCGAGAAAGGAAAAGCCATGATCAGCAGCTACACCGGCGTCGTCACCGTGACAGGGGAAGGCCGCAACGGCGGCCGCGCCTCGGCCGACGACGGGTTCCTCGACACCACCCTGGCCATCCCCAAGGAGCTCGGCGGCGCCGGCGGCGCCCCGAACCCGGAGCAACTGGTCGCCGCGGGCTGGGGCGCCTGCCTGCTCGGCTCGGTCAGAAGGGCGGCGACGCGCCGCAACGTACGGCTCACGAGCACGAGCGTCACGGTCGAGCTGACCCTGAACCACAACAGCGGCGACGACTTCACCCTCGAGGCGGTCATCAACCTGGAACTGGGCGGCGTGGACGAGCAGACCGCCGCCGAACTCGGCGCGGCCGCCGAGCGGATCTGCCCCTACTCCAAGTCCGTCCGCGACAGTATGCCGGTCACCTTCCGGGCGTACGCCGCCGCCTGACGCGCGCGCCGCCGTCCATCGACGAGAACCGGGCGATCCGGGAGCGGCCAGGCGCCAAGGCCGGGGAGCGGTCGGGCGCCAAGGCCGGAGAGCGGCCGGGGGAACCGGCCGCTCCTCCGTCAATCCTCGCTCAGCCGCTCCGCTTCCTCGTGCGTGCGCCTCGCCTGCTTCTCGTAGCCCAGTTCGGAAAGGGTCACGCTGAGATTCTTCAAGGACTCGGCCAGGCCAGGCCGATGACGGTCAGGATCCGCTGCGGCCAGTTCCCGCCGGATGGTGACGGCCTGCTGCTCGGCCTCCAGGGCCTCGGCGTGGCGGTCGAGCGCGGAGAGGGTCACGCCGAGATGGGTCAGGGACCTGGCGAGGTCCGGGTCGTAGCGGTCGGGATCGGCGGCGGCCAGGTCCCGGTAGACGCCGACGGCCTGCTGCTCGGCCTCCAGCGCGTCGGCCGGGCGGTCCAGCTCCGCGAACCACACGCCGACGTTGAGCAGGGAGTTGGCGAGGTCATGGTCGTGGTCGCCGGGGTCGGCGGTGGCGAGATCCCGGTAGATGGTGACGGCCTGCTGCTCGGCCTCCAACGCGTCGGCCCAGCGGTCCAGCTCCGCGAACCGTATCGCCAGATGGGTCAGGGACTTGGCGAGATCGGCGCGGTGGTGGTCGGGGTCGGCCGCGACCAGCAGCCGGTAGACCGTGACGGCTTCCTGCTGGGCGTGCACCGCGTCGGCGTGGCGGCCGAGCGCCGAGTGGGTCATGGAGACGCTGGCCAGGCAGATGGCGAGGTCGTGGCGGTAGCTCTCGGGGTCGGCGGCGGCCAGGTCCCGGTAGACGGCGAGGGCCTGCTGCTCGGCCTCCAGGGCCTCGGTGTCGCGGTCGAGCTCGGACAGGGACGCGCCGAGATGGACGAGGCACCTGGCGAGATCACGGCGATGGGGTTCGGAGCCGTCGGCGGCCAGCTTCCGGTAGATGGTGACGGCCTGCTGCTCGGCCTCCAGGGCCTCGGCCGGGCGGTCCAGCTCGGAGAACCTGAAGCCCAGGTTGAAGAGCGCGTCGGCGAGATCGGGGTCGGGGTCGGCGCCGGCCAGGTCCCGGAAGATGGTGACGGCCTGCTGCTCGGCCTCCAGGGCGTCGGCCGGGCGGTCCAGCTCCGAGAGCGTCGCTGCGAGGCGGGTGAGCGACTTGGCGAGCCCGGCGCGATGGTGGTCGGGGTCGTCCGCGACCAGCAGCCGGTACAGGGTCACGGCTTCCTGCTGGACGTCGAGGGCGTCGCCGTCGTGGCCGAGCACCGAGAGGGTCGATCCGAGATTGTCCAGGGACGCGGCGAGTTCGGGACGGTACTGGTCGGGGTCGGCGGCGGCCAGTTCCCGCCGGATGCCGACGGCCTCGCGCTCGATGCTCAGCGCGCCGGACGGCTCACCGATCTCGGAGAACGTCACGCCGAGGTTGATCAGCGCTTCGGCCAGGTCGGGACGGTGGCGCTCGGGGTCGATGGCGGCCAGCTGACGGTACAGGCCGACGGCCTCCCGCTCGACGTTCAGGGCCTCGGCCGGGCGCTCCAGAGCGGAGAGCGTGACCCCGAGCCTGGCCAGGGATTCCGCGAGGGTGAGTCGGTAGCGGTGCGGATCGTCCGCGGCCAGCTCGCGGTGAATGGCGACGGCTTCTTCCTGCGCCCGCACGGCCTCGGCCGGCCGGTCGAGTTCGTTCAGGCTCACGCCGAGATTGGCCAGGGAGTCACCGAGATCGGCACGATGACGGCCGGGATCGGACGCCGCCAGCTCCCGGTAAACGGCGACGGACTCCTCCTCCGCCCGCAATGCCTCGGCAGAACGGTCCAACCCGGAAAGCGTCACCCCGAGGTTGTACAAGGTCTTGGCGAGATCGGCGCGAAAACGGCCGGGATCGGACGCGGCCAGCCGCCGGTAAATGGCGACCGCCTCCTCCTCCGCGCGCAACGCCTCAACCGGCCGGTCCTGCTCCGACAGGCGTATTCCCTGCTTGATCAGTGCGCGTGCGCGCTCGACCTCGCCGGCTTCATTCGGGACCCTGGCCACAATCCACCCTTTCGATGGGCACGGGGCAGGCGCCGCGGTTCTCCCCCTGGTGTTGGACGCGCGCGCCGGCCCGGCATCGGTGTTCTTCAGACACACTGTCCCGTATCCTGCAGCAGTCCCGCTCGGGGGAGCAGGACCGAATACGGCCAATCACCGCCGGATTCCGGCCAATTCGGGGGCCGGCCACGAACATGTCATGAGCCCCGAACGGTGTCGACCTCGCAGCTCACCGAGTGAAGGTCCGTCCGCCGTTTGACCGCGCGTCGAAGAGCCCGGGGCCGTTCGGTCGCCGGGCTCTTCGTGGAATCCGCGAATGGGTGTCATGCCGCCTGGGCCGGCTCCGCCTCGTCCTCCGGATCCGGCAGTTCGCGCAGCAGCACCTTGTCCTGCGCGGGGTCGACGTGGATCACTTCGACGTAGATCTCTTCTCCCAGCTCGACCTGTCCCTCGCTGAGGTCGTCACGCAGCTCTTGACTCATGTGCTTGGCGATCAGGAGCGCGGGCCGCTCGCGTCCCTCGATCTCCAGCAGCAGGTAGCCGCCGTGCCCGTCCTTCAACGGGACGGCCCTGACCACGCGTCCGTAGCCGCGGTGTCCCTGGAGCGGATCGGCAGGTCGTCGCTCATCGAGGACGGGAGCGCCGGTCAGCCGTAGAGTGATCTTGCGGTTGGCGGCGTCCACCTTGATCACCTTGGCCTCCACCTGCGTGCCCACGGCGGGGCTGGGCCCGGCGAGGGTCCAGGCCGGGATGAATCCGTTGACCTCGCCGGTCATCTCCACGAAGAAGCCCTTGCCGGGAACCGTGCGCCGGACCATCCCGGTGAAGATCGTCCCAATGGAGAAGCGCTGGACGATGGCCGGCCATGGATCCTCCTGGCCCGCCAGCAGGGTGTAGCGGACGCTGCCTTTCATGGTGTCGACGACGAGCGCGCCGTCGATCCGGTCACCGATCTTGAACAGGCGGCCCATGTCGGAGACGTGGCGGCCGTAGTCGACATCGGCGTTGCTGAGGATCATCGGTGCCGACGCCGGGTCGTCCATGCGTACGACGGCGTATTCGCGTTCGGCCTGGATCACCGTGGCGGGTGCGTTCACCACGTGGTTGGGGCCGGGGAGCGGGGCGAGCGTCTGCTCCGTGCCGGGCTCGGCGCGCAAGGCGTTGAGCTGCTCGATGAGGGCCTTCTTGAATTCGTCCATCGCGTCCCACATCAGGCTGTAGGTCAGCACTCGATGCCCCTGATAGTCGGAGGGTACGTGCGAGAGGTCCTGAGTGATCATGACGACCTTCTTGCCGAACATCAGCGCGATGGCCAGCTCGAAGGTGACGTTGTGGTTCTTGGTCGTGAAATCCACGAGTACGAACTCGGCGCGCTGGATCGCCCGGGAGATCAGCTCGATCATGGGCGTGGGCCCGTAGAGCCCGTCGAGGCGCTCGGGCCGCAGCCCGGCCTCGTGCATGGTCTTCTCGATGGCCTTGTACACCTTGTCGAAGTCGCAGGTGGCTCCGTCGGCGCCGTTGAAGTGCTTCACGCCGAAGGGCATGGCGGTGAACACGACGCCTTTCTCCGGCTGGTGGGTCCGGGTGAGCGCGAGCCCGGTCAGGGTGGTCCTGCCGGCGAAGGCGGTGACGAGCGAGTGGGACATGATGGCGCTCCTTTGTGAGTCTCGAGGTTTCGAGTGCGGTACTCGGTGAGCCGGTCGACATTCGGCTCACCGCCGACACGAGGAGCGTCTCTCGCCGGCGTAGGGAGGCTCCAGCCAAAGGAGGCACTCTCAGCTGCGGAAGGAGGAGCGGGGCGGTGCCGCTTTCCGCGTCCGCCCGGACGTGGTTGGGCAACCGCGCTTGCGGAGGTTCGCAATCGCGGCCGGACGGCGTTCGAGCGATGGCGTTCAGGCGGCGTTCAGGCGGCGGCGATCGTGTTGTTGGCGAGCGTCAGGGCGCCGCCGAAGGCCGCGCCGCCACCGAGGAGTGCGGTCGGCCAGGAGTGTTCGTCGGCGCGGAGCAGCGCCACGGTGGCGACCGCGGCGCCGAGCGCGATACCGACGACGACGGCCGCGCGCAGACTGATTGAGACCATGACCTCTCCAAGGGATCTCGACGGGCTCGTACAGCGCGGCCGGGACGTCACCGGCCGTGCGATGAGCCTCCCGCGACGAGGGAGCGGCTTCCAGCCAAGAGACCTGGTGAGATGTGCTCGACGTCGGCGCGAGATCCTGCCACTCATGGCGTCGGATCAGAGGCATCGATGCTCTGAGATTTGCCGTTCTTGGCACGACACGCGCTGTCGGCCAGGCCCGACTGACGCAGCGACTCGGAGTCCGGCTCCCACGGCGCGGGATACGGACGCAGCCGGCGCCACTCGTACGGCGGATGGCCGAGCTTGAGATGGACGCGGTCGTAGACGTTGGCCACCACCCACGCCAGGGCGCAGCCCGTCATCAGCGCCTTGGCCCCCACGCCCTGAGGGCTCGCCATGCCGGCGGTGACGGCCGCGGTGACCACATAGCCGAGCACTGGGTAGATGACGATCTGATGCCAGATCTTGGTGGGTGCGAGTGCCTGAGCCCGGGTGTACTTGCCCGCTCGTACCTCCGCGTACCACTGGCCCAGCCCGAAACCGAGCCAGACCAGAATGATGAGCCAGGCCGGCCAGCCGTTGAGCAGCGGCGCCACCGTGTCGGGTGGACGGGAGCCGCACAGCCCCACCCCGAGTGCGGTGGCGAGGGCCAGCAGCGGGTCACCGTAGATGAAGGCGACGAACTCCGCACGGGGCCGGAGCAGCCGCCGTTCGAGCACCAGAGCCAGCACAGCGGGGATTCCGGGACTGATGGCGAACGCGGCCGCGAACGCGACCAGCGGCCCATGCGCCAGGGCCTCGCCCAGACCGGGAAGCCAGCCACTCACTTGTGTCGGTCCCAGTTCAAGCGGACCAATCGTTCGGCATCCGGGTCGCTGAAGAAATCCTCGTTCCGTAGCGCGAAGGTGTGAGCCTCCATCAGCGGGGTGCCACGCTGGCTGTCGACCTCTCCGGAATCGGGCAGCGGCCTGCCCCGCAACTTGTGCTCGAACTCGACGATGACCGGAGCCCTGCTGTCGTTGAAATTGGAGATCGTCTTCACACTGTAGGCGGCCTCCTTCGCGACCAGGGTTAACGTGCTGTACCGCGCAAGCGCACGCCAGATCCGCAGATCATCGCTCTTGTCGATCAGACGGTGCAGCAGCGAAGGCCCCCGGCGTGGCGGCCGGTAGGGCAGAGCCGCCGCGCCTGCCGGATTGTGGCCGAGCCGGACGGCCTCCACCGTCCGGGAGACGACCTCGTCGCCGGCGTGCTTGGAGACGAGCGTGCAGGTCTGCGGGAAGAACTCGAAGGCCGCCAGGAGATACAGCGTGCGGTTGTACTCCGCGTCCGCGCTGTAGATCACGGCCGGGATCTCGTACTGGTCCAGCGCCTCGAGCGCCGCCAGCCCGGATTCGCCGACCTCGCGGCCGTAGTGCAGATCGACGAAGGCCAGCTGGAAATCGCTGTCCTGGGTCAGCAGCAGGCGCAGCTCCGCGGGGGTGCGCACACCGGTGACCCGGTGATCGCCGTGCTTCTCGACCGCACGGGCGACTCCTGCCTCGTGGGCCTGGACGTCGTCTATGACGAGGATGCGCATGCTCATCTCCCTTCACCGGCAGAGGCGGCCTCGGCCGAGGCGGTTGCGGAGGAGGTGGATTGGGGTGAGATGTCCGCTGAGCACCAGCAGGCGCGGACGACAGTGCCGTTACGGTCGGGGCCCGGGGCGAAGTCCAGTCCGCCGGAGTAGCGCGACAGTTCCCATGACAAGATCGCCAGGCTGGTGTGCGGATCGTCCAGTACGTCGTCCGGCATGCCGGGCCCGTCGTCCCGGACGGTCACTTCCACCCCTCGCTGTCCCTTCAGGCTGATCGGGCGCACCGCGACTGCCACGTGCTCCGCGCCTGCCTTCAGCGCGTTGATCACCAGATCGATCAGCAGTCTCCCGACCAGCTGCAGGTCCGTGGAGCCCAGGCGGAGCCCGAGCGATTCCTTGTCCATCGTGCAGCGCTCGCGCTGGAAGCGCGGCAGCACCGTGAGCGTGGCTTCCCAGAGCTCTTCCAGAGGGCGCAAATCGCTCGTGCGATCGAAGCGCACCCACTCCCGCCGCATCTGCTCGATGCGGCTGAGCGTGTCTCGTGCCAGACCGCGGACCTCTGCCCACTCCAGATACGGGCTCTCGACCGCGTTGAGTATGCTGCTGACCGAGTTCTTGGACCAGCTGTGCAGGTCCTCGGCCGCCGCCCGGCGAACGAGATTCTCGGCGTCGGCCACCGTCGCCGCCGCTGCTTCCAGAACTTGATCGAAGCAGATCTTGACCAGCGACAGCCCGAGGTAACTGGCGGCCAGGATCCACCGCAGCGCAGCGGGTACGGCCGCCAGTTCGGGTGTCCAGGCGGGGACGAACAACGCACCCGCGGCCAGCGCGACGATCGGTGGGAACAGATAGCGCAGCATGATCAGTATGCTGGTCGGCGGCCCCGAGCTGACCTCGCCCCCGATCCGCACCGTGTTCCTGGGAGCGTAGTAACCGGGATCCAGCTCCACGTTGACGAATATCGACCAGCCGAACACCGTCACGGCGACCATGGCGACGATCCGGGCATCGACGGACAGTCCCTGGGCCGCCCATGGCCCGGCGTACGCCATGGCGGCGGCCACCAGCCCGAACCCTTCGAACAGGCCGGGGATGTCGATCTTGGTGCGCCCTCGGGTGCTCGTCAGGTGCGCCGCCAGCGCCCCGAGCCCGAACCGGTACGGCAGTCGATCGACAAGCGCGGGCCGCGGGTGGATGTAGGCCAGCACGGAGCCGATCGTCATGGGAATCAACTGGAGGGCCACCCGGGTCCGGTCCTCGTCGGCGACTCCGGGCACCGACACCCACAAGATCGCGACCAGGCCGAGTCGCACCCAGCTGGAGGTTTGGTGCTGCGCGTCCATCGCCCGTACGGCGGTGGCCCACATCATGGCCAAGCGATCCACGAACGGCCACCT
The DNA here is from genome assembly GCF_013283785.1 of Nonomuraea antri. GTDB lineage: Bacteria > Actinomycetota > Actinomycetes > Streptosporangiales > Streptosporangiaceae > Nonomuraea > Nonomuraea antri. The sequence continues at coordinate 69,316 of NZ_JABCPZ010000016.1, read as the reverse complement.
CCAAGCATTTGACGGCGAGATCCCCCATGTTCCTGAGAATGTCCGGGCGAGGCCAGGAAAACTTCGCATGATGCGCTGCGCAGCTAGGAAAGGAACGCTCGCCGGACGGCATGCGCCGCAGTCCAACGCGGCGCCTGTCCGCACCTCGGACGTGCCTGCCGCGACGACCTCATCGCAACCCCTCAGCCGCCGGGCCGTTCCGTCGCCGTCGTGAGGACCAGGCGGCCCCGCAATCCGCCTTCGGCCAGGCGGCGGTGGGCGGTGGCGACGTCCTCGACGGGCATGGTCGCGGCCACGCGCAGGGTGAGTGAGCCGGCTTCGACCTGAGCGGCGAGCCTGGACAGGAGCGCGCCGTCGGCGCGGATCCAGTGGTTGAAGACCCGGATGCCGCGCAGCGGGACCGGCGCACCGCCCGCGACCAGCGCGGCGAAGGCGCCCTCCGACCGGACGGCGTCGAGTGCGGACGCCCCGGTCACGGCGGCGTCCAGGGCCGCGTGCGCGCCGCCGGGCACCAGGGCCCGGACCGCCTCGCCCAGCCGGGCCGTGCGAGGGACGAACAGCTCGGCGCCGAGTTCGCGGACGAGTGGCTCGTCCGCGGCGCCAGCCACCGCGATCACCCTGAGCCCGCGCGCGACCGCCAGCTGGATCGCGAAGCCGCCGACGGCGCCGGCCGCGCCGGTGACCAGCAGCGTCCGCCCCTGCTCCAGGCCGAGCCCGTCGAGAGCCTGGGCGGCGGTGAGACCGTTCAGTGGCAGCGTCGCCGCCTGCGCCGGGGAGACGCCCGCGGGCGCGGCCGCGACCGCCGCGGCGTCGAGCACGACGTGGTCGGCCTGGGTGCCGAGCGGCACGTCCAGCCGGTCGGACAGGCCGATCACGTGGTCGCCCGGCCTGATGCCGACGACTCCCGGGCCGATCCGCTCGACGGTTCCCGCGACGTCCCAGCCGAGGCCGATGACCTCTCGCGCCGGCAGCAGTCCCGCCTCGGTGAGCGCGCCGGAGCGGGTCGCCAGGTCGACCGGGTTGACCGTCGCGGCCTCGACCCGGATCCGGACCTGCCCCGCCGCGGGAACCGGGACGGGCACGTCCTCGACGCGCAGGACCTCGGGCCCGCCGAACGTGCGGACGACAACCGCGCGCATGAGCTCTCCTCGTCGTTTGCGAAGGTTTCGTTCCTTGAGCACGACCCTATGGAGAGCTACTCTCTGTCGGGAAGTAGGCACTTCGAAGTGCCTACCGCACGGACGGGAAACGTGATGACCACCGGCACCACCCGCACCTCCGCCCAGCGGCGCGCGCAGGCCCGCATCGCTTACGACGCCTACCTCGCCGACTGCCCGGCACGTCAGCTCCTCGACCGGATCAGCGACAAATGGGTGAGTCTCGTGCTCACCGCGCTCGCCGACGGCCCGCAGCGCTACGGCGGCCTGGCGCGGACCCTCGCGGGCGTCAGCCAGAAGATGCTCACCCAGACCCTGCGCACCCTGGAACGAGACGGCCTGATCTCCCGTGCGGTCACCCCTTCGGTCCCGGTACGGGTCGACTACGCCCTCACGCCGCTGGGGGTCAGCCTGCTGCCCGTGATGCGGGCCATCAAGGACTGGGCAGAGACGCACATCGAACAGGTCGCCGCCGCCCGCGAGAGCTACGACAACCGCCCGGCCGGTCCGGACGTGAGCACGTCGGATAGAAGTGCTACTCTCCTTCGTGAGAGATCTTAATAGCACTACTGACGATTTCCCGGAAGCACTACCAGCGCGCGTCGCGGAGCCCGGCCGATGACCCGGACGCCGCTGCTGCGCAATCGCGACTTCCTGACGTTCTGGTTCGGTGAGAGCGTCTCGTTGATGGGCACGCAGGTCACCACCCTCGCCCTGCCGCTCACCGCCATCACCGCGTTCGGCGCCACCGACGAGCAGGTCGGGCTCCTCCGCTTCCTGCAACTGGTGCCCTTCCTCGGGCTGGCCCTGCTGATCGGCGTCTGGACCGACCGGCTCAGGCGCAAGCCGCTCATGCTGATCGCCAACCTCGTCAGGATGGCGCTCCTGGCCCTCGTGCCCGTCCTGTACTGGTTCGACGTCCTGACGCTCGGCCTGCTGCTGGGCATCGCCTGCGTCGTCGGGGTCGCCTCGGTGCTCTTCGACGTCAGCTGGATGTCCTACGTGCCGGCTCTGGTGCGCGATCGTGAGCATTACGTCGAGGCGAGCGCGAAGCTGAGCATGAGCTCCTCGGCGGCGGACGTCGCGGGGCCTGGGCTGGCCGGCGCCCTGATCTCGGCCGTGAGCGCGCCGACCGCGCTGATCGTCAACGCCTGCTCCTACGCGGTGTCCGTTTTCTCGCTGCTGCTCATCCGCACCCCCGAGCCGCGCGTGCGGAACGCCGTACGACGCAACGCCCTGGCCGAGCTCCGCGACGGGCTGAGCTGGGTGTTCGGCAACGCCATCCTGCGCGCGCTGGCACTGATCGGGTTCTGCTGCAACTTCTCCATGATCACCGTCTGGACGATGTTCCTGCTGTACGGCACCAACGACCTGCGCCTGTCACCCGCGACGCTCGGCACCGTGTTCGCGACCGCGTCGGTGGGCGGGCTGATCGGCGCGATGCTGGCCGGCCGGATCATCAGGCGCTTCTCGCTCGGCCGGGTGTACCTGGTGGCCCAGACCGCCCTGCTGCTCGGACCGACGCTGATCGTCGTCGCGGGCGGGCCGCGGCCGGTGATGGTGGCGCTGTTCATCCTGTCGTTCTTCACCACCTACCTGGGGCTGGGCGTGGCCGGGGTGATCATCGTGAGCCTGCGGCAGGCGAGCACGCCGCAGGCGATGATGGGCCGGATGACCGCGGTCTTCCGCACCCTGCTGTTCGGCGGCGGAGCCCTGGGCGGGCTCGCGGCCGGCCTGCTGGCGGGGTGGCTCGGCGCGTACGGGGCGCTGATCGTGGCCGCCGTGGCGTCGGCCTGCGTGGTGGTCGGGCTGGTCGTCTCCCCGGTCGTCAAGGTGCGTTCCCTGCCGGCCGAACCGGTGCCGGCCTGAGGCCCGGGCCCGGCCCGCTCGCGGTGTTGGCCTAATTCTTTCGCATATTGGCTTCCGGGCCACTCGCCGGAACCGTCCGGCTCGCGCAACTATTGCGAACGCCGTATAGAAGCGTATGCATATGGAGGTTGATCATGCCCATCGGGCTTCTCGCCCTGGCACTGGGCGGTTTCGGCATCGGGCTCACCGAGTTCGGCATCATCGGCCTGCTGCCCGAGGTCGCGGCCGACCTGAACGTCACCGAACCGGTGGCCGGCCATCTGGTGTCCGGCTACGCGCTGAGCGTCGCCGTCGGAGCCATCGCGCTGACCGCCGCGATCGCCCGCTTCGACAGGAAGAAGGTGCTGCTCGCGCTGATGTTCCTGTTCGTCGCCGGCAACCTGATCTCGGCGATCGCGCCGGACTACTGGGTGCTGATGGGCGGACGGATCGTCGCGGCACTGTGCCACGGCGCGTTCTTCGGCGTCGGCTCCGTCGTCGCCGCCGACATGGTGGCGCCCAACCGGCGGGCGGGCGCCATCGCGCTGATGTTCGGCGGGCTCACCGCGGCCAACGTGCTCGGCGTGCCGCTGGGCACACTGCTCGGCCAGCAGCTCGGCTGGCGTTCGACGTTCTGGGCGATCACCGTCATCGGCGTCGCCGCGCTGGCGGGCATCCGGCTGCTGGTGCCCGTCACGCCCGTGCCCGCCGGGGCGAGCCTGCGCGGCGAGCTCGGCGCCTTCCGCCGGCCGCAGGTCTGGGTCTCGGCGACGGTGTCCGTGCTGGCCTTCGGCGGCATGTTCGGGGCCTTCACCTACATCGCCTTCACCCTCACCGAGGTCAGCGGGTTCGCCGCGACCACGGTTCCGTGGCTGCTGGTGCTGTTCGGCGCGGGCACGTTCGTCGGCAACCTGGCGGGCGGCAAGGCCGCAGACCGGGCGCTGAACCCCGCGCTGATCGTCATCCTGGCGCTGCTGGCGGCCGTGCTCGCGCTGTTCGCGCTGACCGCGCGCAGCCAGCCGATGACGGTCGTCTCGCTGGTGCTCATGGGCGCGATCGGCCTGGCCACCGCGCCCGGCCTGCAACTGCGGATCATGAAGTACGCCCAGGACGCCCCCGCGCTGGCCTCCGGCGCCAATATCGCCGCCTTCAATCTCGGCAACGCGCTCGGCGCCTGGCTGGGCGGGCTGGCACTCGCCGCCGGGCACGGGTTCACCTCGCCGCTCTGGGTGGGGGCCGGGACCACCGTCGCCGGTCTCCTCGTCCTGGTCGCCGGATCGATCAGGACGCGCGGCGGCCACGCGCCGGAGCCCGCCGTCCAGGGCGGAGCCGACGTCCCCACCCGCACCACCGGGTCGGGCGCGTGACGGCGTCGTGTTTGTTCAAGACGCCCGATTCCCGGAAGGCTAGCGTGTGCGCATGAATCTTCTCCCAACGCTCACCCAGGCTGTGACGTGCTCGGCCGCCGTGTTCCGCGGCGTCAAACCCGAGCAGTTGGGCGCGCCGACGCCGTGCCAGGAGTGGGACGTGCGGGCGCTGGCCAACCACCTCCTCCAGGTCGTCTCCGCGCTCGGCGGCGCGGGCGGCGGCCAGGCCGTCCCGGACGAGTTGTGGGGCCGTGACCTGATGACCGACGGCTGGGCCGAGCGATTCGACGAGCAGGCGTCCCAGGCGCTCGACGCCTGGAACGAGCCCGCGGCGTGGCGGTCGACGCCGGCCATGGGCGGCGCGGAGATGCCGGCCCAGCTGGTCGTCACCATGCTGGCCAGTGACCTGGTGATCCACGCCTGGGACCTGGCCCGGGCCACCGGCCAGGACTTCCACTGCGACGAGGCGGCCGCCGAGCTGACCCACCGGTTCACCGCCGACAGCGCCGAGCAGGGGCGGCAGATGGGCATCTACGGCCCGCCGCGGCCCGTCGCCCAGGACGCCTCGCCGCTCGACCGCGCGCTGGCCGCCAGTGGCCGGGACCCGCTCTGGACGCCACAGGACCGCTGAATCCCCCGCCAGGACGTTCGGAGCGCGACAGTTCACGCCGTGCGGGCACTCGCCGGCGGTCGCTCAGGCCGCCGTGCGGGCACGCGTCGGCGGTCGCTCAGGTCGCCGGCCGCGCCCGCACGGCGCCGATGACCTGGTCCGCCACGGCGTCGATCATCGCCTGGGCGGTGGCGTTGCCCATCGGCCTGCCCTGACGCACGCTGCGACCGGGCACGTCGGAACCGCTGACGCCGATCGTGACGATCACGTTGCCCTTGCGGACCACGGCTCTGCCCTCGCCTCTCCGCGCACCGCCGATCTCGTAGACGAAGTACACGTAGTAGCCCTCGTCGAAGTGTTCGCCCCGGCGCGCCGAGCCCACCTGCCGGAGCACGCCCTTCACCGAGGGCGCCCCGCCGAAGACGCTGGGCCGGCGGTAGTCGTCGGTCATCGCCCGCTTGAAGCCGGCCTTCGCGTCCTGCTCGGTGAAGTCCATCCCGGCGATGCCCGCGTCGTAGGTGACCTTGAGATCTCTGAAGGTGTAAGGCGGGGCGGATCCTGGTTCGTTGGACCATTTGCAGGCCACGTCGAACTTCTCCTTCTTCGCCACCTTCATCCCGAGCTTGGCGCGCGTCCGTGCGGTCAGGACGCGGCACGGGTCGGCGGGGACGGCCAGCGCGGCGGTCTCCGGGCTCTTCTCGGGCCGGGCCGGCTCGGCGGAACTCCGCGCGGGCGGTGTGGGGTCGCCGTCACTCACCGGCTGGGCGGACGGGACCAGCCCGCATCCCCCCATCAGCGCCGCCAACGTCACCGCGCATGCCGCGCGCAGCCTCTTCGCCATTCGTTCCCCCGCAGACAGCCGTGTGTGGTCGCGCGGAGCGCACAGCGGCCGCGCGAGTGACGTAGCAGAATGACAAAGGTACGGCCTCGATGATGAGAGCGATTCCTGCCATTCTCCGCTTGATTCCGGCCAGGCCGCGCGGCCGATCGGCGGAATAGCCGCGGTGAATGGCGTATTAACCCGTGGCTGGAATATTCGCGTGCTGGCAGCATGCATTCATTGGAAAGGCGATCGCGAGCTGTTTCGGCGCTCACCCAGATACCAGTGAAGGATTTGTGAAATGGCCAGGACCGTACGCTTCCACGAGACCGGCGACCCGCACGTGCTCCGCCTGGAGGAACTGGAGGTGGGGGAGCCCGGCCCGGGCGAGGTACGCATCCGGGTGGAGGCCATCGGGCTCAACCGCGCCGAGGCGATGTTCCGCCGTGACCGGTACATCGAGCCGGTGAAGCGGTTGCCGGCCAGGCTCGGCTACGAGGCGGCGGGTGTGATCGAGGCCGTCGGGGCGGGAGTCACCGGATTGTCGCCCGCCCAGCGGGTCAGCGTCGTGCCCGCCTTCTCCCAGAACGACTACGGCGTCTACGCCGAGCAGGCCATCGTGCCAGCCGCGGCGGTCGTGCGCCGTCCCGACAACGTCGACGCGGTCTCCGGCGCGGCCTTCTGGATGCCGTTCGTCACCGTCTACGGCGCGCTGGTGGAGATCGGCGGCATGCGGGCGGGGGACACGGTCGTGCTGAACGCCGCCTCCAGCAGCGTCGGGCTGGCCGCCATCCAGACGGCCAACCGGCTGGGCGCGATCCCGATCGCGGTGACCCGTACCGCGGCGAAGAAGGAACGGCTGCACAAGGAGGGCGCGGCCGCGGTGATCGTCTCCGACGAGGAGGACGTCGTGGCCTGCGTGCGCGGCCTGACCGGCGGCCGGGGCGCCGACCACGTCCTCGACGCCGTCGCCGGCCCGGGCGTGACCGACCTGGCCCGCGCCGTCGCCCCGGACGGCACGATCTTCCTGTACGGCGCGCTGAGCGGCCGGCCCACCCCGCATCCCGGGATGGAGCTGGGCATGCCCGCGCTGAACGTCCGCACCTACACGCTCTTCGAGGTCACCCGCGACCCGCGGCGGCTGCGCCGGGCCGAGGCGTTCGTCGCCTCGGGGCTGGAGACCGGCGCGTTCCGCCCGGTGGTGGACCGGACGTTCGAGCTGGAGGAGATCGTGCGGGCGCACGAGTACCTGGAGTCCAACGCGCAGATCGGCAAGATCGTCGTCACCGTGCCCCGCTGACGTCTCCCATTCGCTGCCGCTGACGTTCCCGATTCGCGCCCGCTGACGTCTCCGATTCGCGCCCGCTCGCGTCAGTTGCGTGTTTCCACGGTCACGACGTCGTCCGCCGGCCCGGTGACCGTCAGCCGGATCCGGGTCCGGCCGGTCAGCCCGTCGCCGATGTCGGGGAACCTGGCTTCCAGCTCGGCGACGGGTGCGGCCTGTTCTGCCGGTGTCGTCGGATGGTCGAGGCCGCGCACCGCGTCCAGCGCGGCCTCGACCACGGGTCGCAACCCGGCGGCCCGGCAGGTGAACCGCTGCGACCGCGCATCGCTCGCGTGGGACAGGTGCAGCTCGACGGCCTTGGCCCGGTACCCCGCGGAGACGAACTCCTGCACGTCGCCATGTGCCAGCGTCAGCGGCGTCTCGAAGATCAGGTTGCGCTCCGGCAGCTCCAGCACGGCGCGTACCATCCCGTAGCGTCCGAGCCGGTGCCCCTCGAGGAACAGATCGGCGCCCATGTCCCGGATCAGCTCTTCGAGGCCGTCGAGATCCGCGCGCATGCGGCCGGACAGGCACAACAGGATCGCGGGCCTGCCGCTCACCCCGACGTAGAGCGGTGAGTCGTACCGGTCCTGCAGCAGCTCCTGGTAGGCGAAGATCTGAGTGTGCGTCCAGTGCTCGTCGGCCGGGCGGTGCTGACGTGCGTCCTCGGCGAACTGCTCCGTCTTGCTGGGCTCGGTGACCGGCGGCATGCCCGCCATGAGGTCGGAACCGGTGGCGCTCACGGAGCTCTTCCTACCGAACCAGCTCATTTCCGGATGGTACATCGCTGGGTCGTACGCGATCAGTTCGAAGCGCGGGGTGCGAAGGACAGGAGGTCGCCGGGCTGGCAGCCGAGGACCTCGCAGATCTTGCTCAGCGTCGAGAACCTGATCGCCTTGGCGCGGTTGTTCTTCAGGATCGACAGGTTCACGTTGGTGATGCCCACCTTGTCGGCCAGCTCGACCACCGTCATGCCGCGCTCTTCGAGCAATCGATCCAGATGTACCTCGATGGCGTGCTCGGGATTTTCGGCGGGCGACATCAGACAGTTCCTTCGAGTTCCTCGCGCATGTGCGCGCCGACGCGGACGACCTTGGACATCACGACGAGCCCGAGCCCGGCGATCAGGGACGGCCACGGGAAGGCCCAACCGTACAGAGCCATCCAACCTACCTCTCTGACGGTCCCGGCCACCATCGACACGGCCAGGCCGGTCTCTACGGCGGTGGTGTAGAGCGACGCCGCCACCGTGCCGGCCATGAGGAACACGCCGAGGAAGCGCAGCCGGCGGACGACCACCTCGTCGAAGCCGCTGTCCCGTCGTGCGACTCTGATCAGCCGGTCGAGGAGGAAGAGCGCGACGAGCAACACCAGCGGGGTGGCGAACCGCGAGGTCTGATAGAGCGACTGGGTGGCGAAGCCGGAGTCGTCCTTGCAGAGCTGAGGCGGCGGGTAGGCGAAGTCGACGCCGTTCTCCACCGGATAGGGACCGTCGACGCCGCTGCTTTCCGCCACGGCCTTCCGGTTCTGGGGGTTCTGGAGGAAGTTCTCCTTCACGTCGAGGACGCTCGGCGACGGCACGCACACCAGGCTTCGGACGCCGTCGGAACCTTCGGCGTTCTCTCCGCCGGTCAGGATCGCACGCCCGACGTCGTAGGCCATCGTCGCGGCGAACAGCACCAGGAGAACGCGGACGACGATCGCCGTCCACTTCGGGGGAGTGGATCTGTCGAGGGGCACCGCTTGGCTCCATATCGTTGCTCGATATTATCGTGTTTCGATAATATCGATGAACGATAAGGAGTCAAGCGCGGGTCCGTTCCTCCAGCCGGCTGCCACGGGGCAGGGTGACGGCCATGATGGTGCTGGGAATGTCCAGTTCGATGCGGTGCCATCGTCCGCGCGGGACGACGGTGGCGGTCCCGGCGGTCAGCCTGATCTCCTCCTCTTCCTGCCCCGGCCGCTCCGGCCGCAGGTAGAGACGGATCTTCCCGATGAGACAGGACACCATCTTCTCGGCCTCGGGATGGACCTCCCAATGGTCGGCGTGGACGTCCGCGCCGGACTTCGCGTGGAACGCGGTGAGCCGCCAGCCGTCCTGGTCGGAGTGCTCGTCCCTGAGTCCTCGTTCGGCGTGAATCTCGCCGCCTTGGTGCAGGTGGATGGACGAGCCGAAAAGGTCGATGGAGGGGACGACGGTCATACCGGGATGGCCTTCCTGTTGCGATCTTTCAACGGGGATGCCCGGCTTCGGCCGGAGCCTTGGCCTGGCGGGCCGCCGCCATCAGCGGAAACGCGACCAACCCCACGGCCAGGGCGCTGAGCATGACCAGCGGCGACCCGCCGAACTCCGATATCCGTCCCACGAGGCTCGAACCGGCCACCGAGCCGAGGTGGACGGCCGACAGCAGGACGGGCGCGGCCAGATACCCGGCCGGCCCTGCCACCTTGATGAGGCCGAGCAGGATCGGCGCCTGCAGCGCGTGGTGGGCGAGGACCCACACCGCCACGACCGCGACCGCCGTGGCGCCGCCGTCCATGAAGAACAGCAGGGCCGGCGAGAGCACGAGAACGGTGTTGGCGGCGAGCATGGCGCCGAGCGTGCCGCGGTCCGCGGCCCAGCCCCCGGCCACGGTCAGGACGACCGCGACGCCCGCGAATCCGGCCACCAGCGCGATGAGCTGGGACGACGACAACGCCTGGATCCACGCCCCGAGATCGAGACCGCTGGTGACCATGGTGGGCTGCCCGCCCAGGAGAAGCGCGCCGAGGCCCAGCAGGGCGAGCGCGCGCGGCCGGAAGATCCCCCTGACCGTGCCACCGCGCTCCCGCCGCACGGCGGTGGGCGAGGGGACGAGCAGCAGGAGCGGCAGCACGATCACGATGAGGACCGCGCCGGCCAGAATGAGCAGCGAACTCGATAGGAACAACTCGCTCAGCCAGGCCTGGGTCACCGGCCCCAGCATGGCTCCGGCCGCGATGCCCGCGAAGGCCACGGAGACGGCCCGCCCGGCCCACGCGGCGGTCGCCATCGAAGCCGCCAGACCGCAGGCGACCCCGAACGCCAGACCGTACAGGGATCCGACCGCGGCCGCGGTCGCGACCAGGACCGTGGTGCCGGCCAGGAACGCCGGGAGCACGATGACCAGCGCGGTCGCCGCGACCGCCAGCAGCAGCAGCGGACGCCGTCCGAGCCGCGCGCTGACGAGGGTCACCAGCGGCCCGCCGGCGACCAGCCCCAGCGTGAAGGCGGTCGCGGCCAGCTGCCGGGCATCGGCCGTCGACGGGTCCAGCTCGGCGTCGGCGACCGGTAAGTCCCCGGCCGCCAGCGGCCCGACGCTGCTCAGTACGCAGGTGGTCAGGAAGATCGCCGCCATGCCCATGATCGCCCGCGGCCGTGACCCACGCGTGACGTTGGTTTCCATCCTTCCGGAGACCCCCTGTCTCACCGGCGGAACTTCGAAAGATCAGTCTGCCGGAACCAGGCCATTCGCCCTCAAGGGAAAATCTGCCAAAACACATCGCATTAGCGACATCGCCCTTGAGTGACGGGCCGCCGGTTCGTTCACCGGGTGCGAGCCGGATCGGCGGCCCTCGCCATGCTCATCCCGCTTCAGGCCCGGGTGCCCGGTCCCGCCGGGGTCGCGGCCTGGAGTCTGGTCTTCTCGGTCCGGTACACGAGGTATGCGCCGCGAAGGCCGGCCAGACCGATCGCGATCATGACGGCGATCACCGGCCACTGCCACGGCTCGGGCACGTGGAGTGCGAGGAACCAGACCTTGGCCGGCGATCCGCTGAGCTTGATGCCCAGCGGCGCCAGTCCCTGCGGGAACAGGCCGAGGACGCCCACGGCCATCGCCGACCACATGAGGGTCTGACGCCGGCCCGGCATCGTCGTGAACGGGGACTCGGCGGCGTCCGCGTCCGTCTCGGCGGCGGCGGACGCGGGCTTGCCCGACCGCATCAGCTGCAGCAGTTCGGGACCCTTGTCGCGCAACGTCCTCGCCGCGACGGAACCGAGCCGCACGTGACAGAGGACGCCCGTGAGCAGGGCGACCGGGACGCTCGACCACAGCAGGGCGGGCAGGTCCAGGGCGTGGCCCGCCCAGGCGACCCCGAGCGCGGGACACATCGCGAGCGCGACCAGGAAGAACGTCAGGAAAGACTGGCCGGTGACGTCACCGTGGTCCATCGGCGAGTTCTTGCTCTTGTGCGGGTCCGGGCCGGGCACCAGGGCGACCACGGAGACCCAGGCCAGCAGGCCGGAGCCGCCGCCGAGCGCGGTGAGGGTGCCGGCCAGCGCCCACGGCACCAGGGCGGGGTCGCCGTGCAGCAGGCATCCGGCGAGCGTCAGCGCCAGTGTCAGCGGGCCGAAGACGGTCAGCCAGGCCAGCTGGCGGGCACGGACGTCCGCCTTCTCCTTGCCCGGCACCGTCAGGGTCAGCCAGAGCGCGGTGCCGTCCTGGCCGTAGGAGTTGGCGCAAGTCGCGGCGGCCATCAGCGCGCCCGCCGCGCCGACGAACGGGAAGGCGGCGGTGAAGCCGAAGATCAGCGGGAACAGCGCGGTGATGATCGAGAAGGCGGGGCCCATCACGATGCCCTGCGTGCGTACCGGGTCGCGCCACCAGGTACGCAGTTCCTTGAGGTAGATCGCGCCCTGGTCGCCCCGGAACAGCGGGCCTCGCCGGGCGGTCCGTCGCGCGGACGAACCGCGGACCACCGGGCGGGCGATCCGCTGCGGTCCGAGCAGGGCGCTCCACGCCAGGAACAGCGCGGCCACGACCCCGGCCAGGGCGAGCAGCGGTGCCACCGTCCACGGCCAGTCGCCGCGCCCGGCCGCCTCCACGGCGATCAGGCTCCAGCTGGACGGCAGCCACCGCACCACGGACGAGAAGGCGGGCGGGAACCCGTACTCCAGCAGCAGGGAGACCCCGATGATCAGGATCCAGGAGAAGGAGGACAGCGAGACCATCGCGGCGGTGACGGTCGCGGTGACCACCCCGCCGAGCCGGGACCTGGCCAGCATCCGGAACAGCAGCGTGACCACCCGCGACAGCAGCACCACCAGGAGCAGGAGCAGCACCACCCCGGGAACCGACACCACGACGGCCATCCAGCTCAGCCGGGCGGCGAAGACGATCAGCGCGCAGAACGCCAGCAGGGTCACGGCGGTGGTGACGGCGACCAGGGCGGCGGCCAGCAGCCCCATGGCCAGCGTGCGACGCGGAACGGGCTGGCGCCTGAAGTGCTCCCCGTTGAGCGCCGGCTCGCCCGCGAAGATCGGGCCGACCATCCAGCCCAGCGCCCACAGCGCGAACGTCACCGCGAGCAGGTCCATCAGCAGCCGCGGCCGGGAGAAGTCCAGGAAGGCCAGGACGAGGGTGGCGACGGCGAGACAGACGCCGGCGCCGTGGCCCAGGGCGTTGAGCGCCCGCTTGGCGTCGGTCGTGCTGTGGCGCAGCACGGCCAGTTTCATCCGGATCAGGACGCCAACCACGACAGTCCCTCCTCGCCGCCGATCGTGACGCCGACCAGGTCGACGAAGGTCTCCTCCAGCGAGCGGCCGCCCCGGACCCGGTCGAGCGGGCCTTCGGCGACGACGCGTCCCCTGGCCATGACGGCGACGGTGTCGCAGAGCTCCTCGACGAGCGCCATGACGTGGCTGGAGATCAGCACCGAGCCGCCGTGGCCCACGAACCTCCTGAGTATCTTCTTGATGGTCGCGGCGGAGACCGGGTCGACCGCCTCCAGGGGTTCGTCGAGCACCAGGAGCTTGGGGGCGTGCAGCAGCGCGGTCGCCAGGCCGATCTTCTTGCGCATGCCGGTGGAATAGTCCACGACGAGGGTGCGTTCGGCGGACCCGTCGAGCTCCATGACGGCGAGCAGTTCGTCCGCCCGCCGGTCGGACTCCTCGGCGCTCAGGTGGTGCAACTGCCCCAGGTAGGTGAGCAGCTCGCGGCCGGTGAGCCGCTCCGGCATGGCCAGCCCGTCGGGCAGCACACCCATCAGGCGCCGCGCCCGCAGCGGCTCCGCCCACACGTCGACGCCGTGAACCAGCGCGCGTCCCTCGTCCGGCCGGAGCAGGCCGACGGCCATGGAGAGCGCGGTGGTCTTGCCCGCTCCGTTCGGCCCGACCAGGCCGTAGCAGGATCCTTGAGGGACGGTGAGGTCGACGCGGTCGACGGCGATCTTCTCGCCGAACCTCTTGGCGAGACCGGCGATCTTGAGGGCGGGGGTCATGAGGTGTTTCCGGTCCTCCGTGCGGCGACTGTGGCACGGCACGGGCCGTGCCGTAGCGTGTGGTCATTCTGGGGGAGATCCGCTGTCGGCGTCAATCCGGCACGTGCCGTGCCGATAGGGTGGCGGGCATGACCGGCAACCGCCCCGACCGCGCCACCGCCCGCACCGCGGTGATCATGCAGGCCACGCTCGCCCTGGCGCAGGAGTCCGGCTACGCCAAGCTGAGCATCGAAGCGGTCGCCGCACGGGCCGGGGTCGGCAAGCACACGATCTACCGCCGCTGGCCCTCCAAGGGGCTGCTGTTCCTCGACTCGCTGCTGTCGCTGAACGAGCCCGACCTCGACTATCCCGACACCGGCGACGTCCGGGCCGACCTGCGCCGGCAGATCTACGCGGCGGTCGACCTGCTGGGCAAACCGCCGTGGAGCCCGCTCTACCGGGCCATGATCGGCGAGGCGCAGCACGACCCCGCGGTCGCCGACGCTCTCCACGAACGCTTCATCCGCCCGCAGACCGACAAGACCATCGCCCGTCTCAAGGCGGCCCAGGACCAGGGCCAGGTCTCACCCGACTTCGATCTCGACCTGGTCATGGCGATCCTGTCCGGGCCGCTGTACTTCGGGCTTCTGATCACGCAGGAGCCCCTGACGCACTCCTACATCGATCGCGTCCTGGACGCGCTCTTCGCCGGCCTGAGCCCGCGGCGTTGAGCGGGGGACGGGGCTCACGGCGATACCGGCTGCGCGGCGTTCCGTGTTCATTGACGGCGGACGCATCTGGCACGCCTCAGGATCACGCCGCCGGACCCAGCACGGCCGGCCGGTGGAACCGGGTATCCCGGGTTCTCCGAGTTCCATCCGGTCGTGATGGAGCTGGTCCGCTGGCCAACCCTGGTTCACGTGAGAGGGCCTGGGCGGGCGGCTTGGCGACCAACGCGTCGAACTCACCAAGGTGGATTCGCCTGCATCGGGCATGGTGCCTGTCTGGTCGTGGAGTCGATGGAGCTCCGAGGAAGGCCTGCATGGCGAGCGATGATCCGACATTTCTATGATCTTCATGGCCCTCCTCCTGTGATGGAAGGACATGAGAATGCGGTTCAGCCTCCCTCGTAACGGCCTGCTGGCGGTGGCGGCCCTAGATCTGCTCGTCGCCTTGTTGATGGTTGCGGGACGATTGACGCCCACCCCTGCGGGACTGGGGGCCGCGGCGGTGGTCGCGCCGCTGTCCGCCATGGGATACATGCACGCGTACCGGCTGTTCAAGGCCGCTCGTGAGGTCGGCGCCGCGCCATGGGACGCGCTGAGGACGGTCGCCGATGCTCTGGTGCCGCTGCAGCTGCGCATGCTCCTGAGAGCGGAACACAGGAACCTGGCCAGCTTCGCCCTGTGGGTCAGGCGGCGTCAGGACGGGGTGCCGCCGGGTGGCATTGCCCTGGCGTATGCGAAGAATCAGCGGCCGCTGCTGCTGATGCTGCTGTTCGCCGTGGCCGTGCAGGCTGTCGCCCTGGAGTGGATGCTGGCGGTCTCGAACGCTGCGGCCGGCCTGCGCGTCATCGTCATGGTGCTCGATGCCTACCAGCTCCTGTTCGTGCTGGCCCTCGGGGCGGCGTCCGCCACCCGGCCGCATGTCGTGACCTCGGAGGAGTTGCGCATTCGCCATGGCGCGTACTTCGACCTGCGCGTCCCGCGCGAGCTCATCGCCTCGGTCAAGGTGAGCCGTAACTACAACGCGCGCCGTGTGATCGAAGTGACGGACGGCCACCTCACGCTGGGAGTGGACGCGCAGACCAACCTGATCGTCAACCTGACCGGGCCGATCACCGTCACCAGGCCCCTCGGCCGTCGCGAGCACATCACGACGATCCGCTTCTACGCCGACGACCCTGGCCTTGCGTCGAAAAGCCTGACAGGGCGTTGGTGAACCAGGTTCGACCGCGTGCCCGGCTCCCGAGGAGGCGGCTTCGATCCGGCTCCACGGGTGGGTCAGGCCGCCGGGGCTGCGTCGGTCCGATGCCTGGTCCATGCTGGTGGCCTTTTCCTGGTCGATCGTCTGGTCATGAGCGTGATCGAAGCGACGGTCAGGTGGGCTTCGCTGTGCAGCGTCTGGCCGTGCTCGGCGAGCTGGTCTTCGGCCCCGGCCGAGGCGATTCCGCCCTGGCCGAGGTTCGCGACACGTTGCGTTCCTGGGCGTGACCTCTGTCGACACGCTCGACCACCAGATCACCTGCGCGGTCTGGGACCTGAGGCCCGCTGGCGGCGCAGTATCCGGTGGGCAGCCGCCGACGCGGTCTGATCAAAACCTCTCGTGTCCTGGCGCATAAGGGCATCACCAGCCGTCCGCTTCACGGCAACGACCAACAGCGCGGCACCCGGGCTGAAACCCTGGCCACGGTCCCGGCCTAGTGGCTGGAGATAGCCGAACGCTGGCGCGCCCTGACCATCTGCGAACCCTCCACCATCAAGTCCAAGTTCCCGATGGTGCTGATCGCCGGCCGGTGGGCCGCAGACAAGCATCCAGATGCCGTTGCCCCGACTCGTGGAGCCGGGACGTGGCGGCCGAGTACGTCGCCGACACCATGAATGCCGCCATCGGCAACGCCTCTTGGGCCAAGCTGATGGCCGCCGGGCTGACGCTCAACTCCGAAGACCTCAAGCCCTACGGGAGCCCACGTGCCAAGGACGCGGGCTACCAGACCAACTACTACCCGATCGAAATGGTCCAGGCGCTGGTCGGCGTCTGGCTGTTCCCGTCAGCGGGAAGCGCCGAGCGCAAGCGCCCGATCGTTCGCAAGACCTCGGCACGATTCTTGGCGGTCTTGAGCCACGTGGGCAGGCGCTCGACGAGGCTCGCCGGAGTCCCGGCCACAAGATCTCCACGTTCGCGCAGCTTCGCCGCCACGTAAGCCTCCAAGAGATCGAGATGCCGGACGTTATAGGCCCACAGCACATGTCCGCAGCAACTCGCCTGCAACCACACCGGCCGCTGAAAGAAGGGGTCGACAGGGCCGCCGACGACAGCGGAGCCGACCATCTCGTCCTTGAAGTAACCACACTCCCTGCAGCGCAAGCGCCGGCGGAGATCCATGACCCCGGAAGCCGCCTCGCCGTCCTCAAGGGTCCCCGGATGCGCCAAGACGACAGCGCACCCGTCGCACCGAGGACAGCGCACCAACACCTCGTCGATGAGGTCGTACCCGTACTTCCGTTCGCGCCGATCCCGGAACCGCTCACCAGGATCCGATGCACTCCCTGTCACATGATCAGCCTGCCAGAGCCCATCCCAAACCAGAACCGACACCCGTCTCACCCGACCCGAGCACCATCAGACGTCCGCTCACCAGCCGGCGCCGTTACCGCATATTCGAAACAACGTGCCATTTGCAGGCGTTGTCGGTCACATACCTGATCGCGTCGAAGATGTCGCGGCGGTGGTGCGTTTCCGGTCGGCCGCCTGTGCGTGTCCGGCAGGCGGGCACCGGCAGGAGAGGCTCGATCAAGGCCCACTCGGCGTCGGAGGTGTCAGACGGGTAGAGGCGCGGGCGCATCAGCTCACGCCGTCCCCGCCTTGTTGAGCAGGGCCAGCGCCGCCTGCACCACATTGAGCCGACCCGGCACCAGGTTGACCCACTCCTCCTCCGGGCGAGCGGCCGCATGCGGTGCCACCGTCGCCGACAACAGGCGGCTGATCCGGGTCAGCTCGGTGCGCATCCACGAGCGCTCGTAGGCGATCCAGTCATCGGGTTGGGAGGAGAAGCGGTAGCCGTCGTCTCGCGTCCAGATCAGCAGGGTCAAGTGGGCCATCGCCGAGACCTCCCGGATGTGGAGGATGCCCTTGCGGGCCTGGTAGAGGCTCAGTTCGGTGGCGCCGACCAGTTGCCGGGCGGTCAGTCCGGCAGGGCGGGCCTCCAGCGGCGCGAGACGAACCTGGTCGCCGCGGACGTTGGCGGCCAGGCCCCTGGAGGACATGGCGCTACTCGCCGCGCAGCAGCCGGGCCAGGCCCTCGTCCAGGCTCACGTCCCCGGACTCGACGGCCGCCTCCAGCCAGTCGGCGGTGGCGCGCACCCGGCCGAGGTTGCGTGCCACGGTGGCCTGTTCATCGGCGGCGAAGGCGTGCCCGCGCAGCGTCGGCAGCACCCGGCCCACCTCGGCCACGAACACCGAGCACGCGCCGACCAGCTCGATGAAGTCGCGGCTGCGTTCGATCCGGGGCAGCGCCGGGGTGCGCTCCCGGACCGCCTCGCCGGCCTGCCGGGCCTGGTCGACCTGCGCTCGGCTGACCAGGTGCCGGGCGGTGGTGTCGGTCATCGCCTTGAAGGCGACCTCCGGGCGGCGTAGCAGATCGGTGGCTACGGCGGCGGCGACCTGCTCGTCGCGGGCCAAGTCGTGGATGCGTACACAAGGCCGGACTCGCCCGCTCGACGATGTCGATGCCCTGTTCGGGGGCCTGGCGCGAGGCGCTGTCCAACGCCCGTTAGTTCCTGCCTGCCGCTCGCGACGCTTGGTGCCGGCTATGCGTGCTAGCTGATCATCCAGCCCCACCAGGTACGATCCATTCATCTCTGGATACTTGAACGCCGGTTGAGTACTCTCTTGTGAGTAAAGGACATGAGCTGGAGGAAACATGCCGGAACATGATGACTTGTCAGCGGAAGCCGCCCTTCGCGAAGTGGACCGCGCGCAGAGCGCCGTACGAAGGTCCGGCCGACGGGGCGCGATCTTCCTCCTGTCGCTGTGGCTGATCAGCACCGCCTACTGGCTGGCCGCGCTGCTCGGCACCGAGGCGGTCCAGGACTACAGCGGCCTAGGGCTCTTCCTCGTCGTCGGTGTGGTGCTCGGCGCTCGCCTCGTCTTCCGCGAGCGGGTCTACAGCCGGCTGATGTCCCGGATCATCTACCCTGTCACCGGGGCATTCGTGGGGACGACCGTGCTCGCGTCGCTCTACAACATGTTCCTGCACCCGATGGAGCCGGGGCCGGGGTGGGTGGTGCCCGACGTCGTGGTCACGCTGATCGCGGGCGCCCCCCTGCTGTACGGCGCGGTGCGCGTGCTCCGCTCCGAGAGTGAGCGGTGAGCCATCCCCGGCACGCGCTGGACGAGATCATCCACGCGCCGGTGCGGCTCTCCATCGTGGCCATGCTCGCGGCGGCGGAGACGGTCGAGTTCAGCTACCTCAGGGACACGATCGAGGTCAGCGACTCGCTGCTGTCCAAGCACATTCAAACGCTGGAGAAGGCGGGCTATGTGCTGGTGACGAAGGGCTTCGTCGGCAAACGGCCTCGGACCTGGCTGGCGCTGACCGACGTCGGACGCGACGCCTTCCAGAACTACATGGCCACACTCCGGCAGATCACCGAGGGCACCCCTCGCAGTTGAACGCGGTAACTGACCGATCATCTCGAAAGGTTGGACTGATATATGCGAACCATCGTTGCCATGCTCCTGTCCCCGCTGCTGGTGACCCCGACGGCCGCCGCCCCGGCCGACCTCAAGGACGCTGAGGCCGTACTCGCCTACATCCGCGCTCATCCCGACGACGTCGCGCTGGTGACGCGGGGCATCAGCCACAATGCCGACCGCCTCGCCCCCGTGGCGTCGGTCATCAAGATCGTCCACCTTGCCGCCTACGCCGACGCCGTCCGACGGGGAAAGACCAAGCCGGACGAACCTGTCTCCGTGGCCCTGTGGAACTCCTACCACCTGCCCGGCACCGATGGCGGCGCCCACGAGGCGGCGCTGCAACGACTCAAGCCCGGTAAGAGCGTCACGCTCGACCAGCTCGTCTCCGCCATGATCGAGGAGAGCGACAACGCCGCCGCCGACCTGCTGCGCGACCGCCTCGGCCCCGGCGCGCTGCGCAAGATCGCACACACTCGCGTCAGCACCATCAACGGCGAGATGCTCCGTGCTTTCGGCGGCTGCACGCTCCCCGCCGACGTCTGCCTGAAGAACTACGTCAAGGACGCGAAGCCGGTACGGCTCACGCTTCCCGGCTTCGCCCGGCAGGCTGCCTGGAGCGACACCGTGGCCCGCGTCGAACCCGGCGTTCTGCGCAAAGTGCTCGCCGGCCTCAGGACGGACAAGACGGCGAGCCGGCATCTGGAATGGCCGATGCGCCAGCCCGGCGCCGATTCCAAAACGCTCCTCATCGGCACCAAGGGCGGCTCGCTGCCCGGTGTCATCAGCGAGGCCATGTACATCGTGCGGCCAGGTCAGAAACCGCGCGAGACCGTCCTCGCACTGCGGCGACTACCTGAAACGACCTGGCACTCCGGGATGCGCAGCTATGCTCACCAGCAGTTCCTTGTGCGATTGGCGACGGATTCCGTCTTCTTCGCGAAAGTCCGCACAGCATTGAAGTGAACCCACGTCCCCGAGGCCCTTCAGAATTCACGAACTCACGGGGGATCTTCAGCGGGCAGACCTGAACGTCCCCAGGCGGGCATATCCGAGATTGGAGCGGCCGGAGGCCGGGTGCGCACGAAATGGAAAGTCCGCCGCCGGCACAGCCGGCGGCGGACTCGTCAGGGGCGTTCTCATTCAGCCGCAGTAGCTCCAGGGCGCGCAGACGGGCGCCGGATGATCAAGGTCCTCGATGAGGACGTGGCCCCCGTGGCCGGCCGACGTCTGAGCGGTCTCGGTCCAGGTCTTCATGACGAGTTCGGTGTAGCGCCAGTCGCGGGTCTTCAGCGTGGTCGCCATTTCGTGCCCCTCAGGTCCGGTGTTGTTTCCGACTGAGTACGAGTTTGCCGTTCGGTGGACGGCGGGCCTAGTTTTCCCGTCACCGGTGGGACGTGCAGCTTTCACGTGACGCGCGTTCAAGTCTCACCATGCGCGAAGGCGCCGTCGGGGTTGGAGCGCGGCGAATGCGTAACGGCACCGCGAGGGTGGACGCCCATCGGGATCGCCGTCGGGGTCAGAGCGTGGCGAAGCGGGCCGCCGCCGCGCGGAGCCGGTCGGGGGTCAGCCGGGCGTAGCCGACCACCAGCGCCGGGAAGGACGGGGCCGCGTGGGCGTACTCCGACAGCGGGGTCACCAGGATTCCGTGCTCCGCCAGCCGCGCGGCCAGTTCCCGGTCGTCCGTGCCGTCCGGCAGCCGCACCACCACGTGCAGGCCGGCGGCGATCCCGATGGGCGTCCACTCCGGCGGCAGCGCCATCAGCAGGGCGTCGCGCCGCCGCCGGTAGACGGCGGTGGTCCTGCGCAGGTGACGGTCGTAACTGCCGGTGCGCAGCAGCTCGGCGAAGGCGGCCTGCTGCAGCGAACTGCAGCCGCGATCGCTGAGCCGCTTGCCGGTCCGCACCTCGTCCTTGACCCAGTCCAGGGCGCTGACCAGCCACCCGAGGCGAATCGCGGGCGCGAGGGTCTTGCTGAGCGTGCCGAGACAGACCACCCGGGCGGGATCGACGCCCTGCAGGGCGGCCACCGCGGGCCGGTCGTAGCGGTACTCGGCGTCGTAGTCGTCCTCCACGACCAGCCCGTCGTGCGCACGCGCCCAGTCGAGCAGCGCGTGCCTGCGCTCCGGGTGCAGCGCCGTGCCGAGCGGATACTGGTGCGCGGCCGTGACGATCACCGCGCGGCACCCGGTCGCCGCCAGCGCATCCACGCGCAGGCCACGCTCGTCGACCGGGACGAGGACCGGCCGCAGCCCGTGCCTGCGCAGCAACTCGCCCTGTTCGGGGTTGCTGGGGTCCTCCACCGCGACCTGCCGGTGCCCCCGCCGCCGCAGCGCCCCGGCCAGCAGCCCCAGCCCCTCGAACGTGCCGTGCGTGATCATCAGGTCGTCCGCGCGGGCCCGTACAGCCCGGACCCTGGACAGGTAGGCGGCCAGCTCGGCGCGCAGCGACGGCAGCCCGGCCGGGTCGGGGTAGGACAGCTCGGCGTCGCTCAGCGCGGCCAGCCCCGCCTGGCAGGCGGCCAGCCAGGCCGCTCGCGGGAACTGCGCCATGGACGGCAGCCCCGGACGGACGTCGTAGGCGGCGCCGCCGGCCCTGGACAGGTTCCCCGGGCCGGGCCCGCCGGTGGCCACGCCGTCGGCGACCCACGTGCCCGAGCCGCGCCGGGCGACCAGGTACCCCTCGGCCACGAGCTGGGCGTAGGCGGCGGTGACGGTTCCCCTGGCCAGCCCGAGCTGGCCGGCCAGGTCGCGGCTGGCCGGGAGGCGGGTGCCGCCGTGGATCCGTCCGTCGCGCACCGCCTCGCGCAACGCGCGTTCCAGCCCCCGGGTACGGCGCTCGCCGTGCAGGTCCGGCAGGAGCAGCTCGCGCAAGGTGGTCCATTCGCCTGGCATGGAAGTGGAGCTTAAACCTGGGCCACCGCCCCGCCAAGCTGCCCCCATGAACCATGCCACGCCGCCGAACCGCCCTGCCCCCGAGAGCCGTGCTGCCCCGAGAGCAGTGGTGTCCCCGTGAACCGTGCTGTCCCTGTGAACCGTGCTGCCCGCCCTTGGCTGGTGCTCTGGACGCTCCTGCTGTCGAGCGCGATCTGCGCGCTCGACGGCATGGCCGTCACCGTGGCGATCCCCGCGATGATGCTCGACCTGGGCGCGGGACTCGACGACCTCCTGTGGGTGGTCAACGCCTACGTGCTCGCGCTCGTGATGCTGCTGGTCATCGGCGGACGGCTGGCCGACCTGTACGGCCCGCGCACGCTCTTCCTCATCGGTCTGGCCGTGTTCACGTCGGCCTCCGGGCTCGCCGGGACGGCAGGCGGGGCGGGCACGCTGATCGCGGCCAGGGTGCTGCAGGGCGTCGGCGCGGCCCTGCTGCTGCCGCAGACCATGTCCATGGTCACCCACATCTTCCCGCCGGAGCGCCGGGGCCGGGCGTTCGGCCTGTGGGGAGTGGTGGCCGGGATCGTCGTCGCGCTCGGCCCGGCCGTCGGCGGGCTGATCGTCAGCTCACTGGGTTGGCGCTGGATCTTCTACGTCAACCTGCCGCTCGGGGGCCTCGGGCTCGTCGCCGTGGCGCTGGTGTGCCCGAACCCGCGGGCGGAACGCAGGCGCCGCTTCGACCTGCTCGGCTCCGCCCTGCTCGCCCTGGCGCTGTTCGCCGTCGCCTTCGCGCTGATCGAGGGCCGCGCGGCGGCGGCAGTGGCGGCCGCCGTCCCGCTGGCGGCCTTCGTCCTGGTGGAGCGGACGCGACGGCACCGCGACCCGCTGCTGCCGCTCGCGCTCGTCAAGGACCGCGGCTTCACCCTGATGACCGTGGTCAACCTGGCCCTGCCCGCGAGTGTCGGGTCGATGATGTTCCTGACCGTCTACCATCTGCAGAACGCCGGCGGCCTGCCCGCCGCAGGGGCGGGTCTGGTCGTCGCGGCGGCCCCCGCGGTCTCGGTGCCGTTCGCGGCCCTGTCCGGACGGCTCACCGACCGCTACGGCGGCAAGTACGTCCTGTTCGCGGGGCTGTTGCTGTTCCTGGCCGGGCTGGCCTGGGCGGCCGTGACCATCGGCGGTCCCTGGCCGGACCTGCTGCCCGGCCTGCTGGTGTTCGGCGCCGGAATGGGCCTGGTCTACGCGCCGCCAGGGACGATCGCCATGTACCGGGTGCCTCCGGTCATGTCCGGCGCGGCCTCGGGCGTCTTCTCGACGGTCACCCGGATCGGGGCCCTGATCGGCAGCGCGGGCGCCGGGGCGCTCCTGCGCTCGGCCGACGATCTCACGCACGCGGTCAGCGGGGCGTACGTGCTGCCGCTCGCGGTTTCGGCGGCCGCCGCGATGCTCACCCTCGCCGTCGAACCCATGCCCCGCGGACGTGCGACCGGCCGGGCGGCTCGGTCCAAGACCGGCAGCCGGGCCGAACCACCGGCCTCCAGCGTGAAGTGATCAACGTTGGGAGCTGGGCTTGCGGCACCCCGGGCCAGGGCGCGGGCAGGTCGCGGGCCGGTCGGGACGCTCGCCGGGACGATGTCTCGCACCTTGAGCGCCTTGTCCGCGAGGGTGATATCCGGGACGAGGGCCAGCCGGTGGTCGTATCAGCGCCCGCCGTCGTCGTTGGGTCGGCCGTTGCCGTCCTCGTCGTAGAGCGGGGTGTCGTCGAAGTCCGGGCGGAAGGTGGCGGCCGGCGCGGCTGCCGTCACGGCGGTGATCAATGACAGGAACGCCGCGTTCGTGGCAATGCGCCGCTTCGCCGGTAGGGGAGTAGGAGTGGGTGTGGAAGGGACGGCCCGCTCGTCGCCCGCCGTATCCTGGCAAGATTAGGAGTCCTACTTGCAATGGGCGGGTACATGACCAAGACCAGCGGCACGAGCACCAGGCGGCACGCCTCGGACGAGGTGGAGCGGCGGCTGGCCGACGCGCTCGAACGCCTCGGCCACGGTCTGCGCTCGCTGGCCCAGCGCAGCGCCCGCGAGCACGGGCTGTCGCCGCTGCAGCAGCAGGCGGTGCTCGCGCTCGTCCGGCAACCTGCCGCCCGCCGCGAGGTGAGCGCGCTCGCCGCGGAGTTCGACGTCACCTCGCCGACGATGTCCGACGCCGTCGCCGCGCTGGAGCGCAAGGGCCTCGTGACGCGCTCGCCCGGCCTCGACGGGCGCCGGCGGCTGCTCAGCCTGACCGACGCCGGCCAGCAGGTCGCCAGGGAACTGGCGCCGTGGGACGGGCCGCTGCTGGAGGCGTTCGCGCGACTGCCCGCCCCCGACCGTGACACGACGCTGCACAGCCTCCTGCGAGTGATCGCGGACCTGCAGCGCCAGGGCGTGGTGAGCGTCGCGCGCACGTGCACGACGTGCCGCTTCTTCGAGCCGGACGCCCACGCCGACGCCAGTGCGCCGCACCATTGCCACCTGCTACGGGTGCCACTGCCCCTGGCGGACCTACGGACCGACTGCTCGGAGCACCAGCCGGCCACGGATTGACCGCCCAACGGCCCACCGGAGTGAGGCCGTGCCACCCCCCGCATACGGGCCGCTGAGATGCGGCCGGTCCTGCCGGGCTTAGCCGGGCTGCCGGGACATGGCTGGGATCAGAGGGGATCAGGTCGCGTCGCGGTGGGTTCGGCACGTACGCCTGCTCGCTCCTCTGGCCTTGGCAATCCACTGCCAGAAAGTCGCGCTTCCAGGAGACACCTGCTACGTGAAAATCTTCAACGGGCAACCGCCCGAACAGTAGATCGCCGAGTCGGCGGAGCGTTCCCCGGCTCCTCATCGTGGGGGAGACGAGGCGTGCGGCCTGAGGACTTCGTGTACTACCAGGAGCTCGTTTCCGCCTGGTTCGCCGACCCGACCTGCCTGACCTGGTCCGCGCCGACCGACCTGGACGACGTGGCCCGCGCGTTCGGCGCCGACCCCGCAGCCGGGGAGCGCATGAACGTGGAGGACGCCCAGATCGAGCAGTACAACGCGGACATCCCGGGGATCCTGCCCACACTCGTGGCCGGGACGTGCGGCGGCTGGGCGCTGGTCGTCGAGCCGAACGGCTGCGAGGGCGCCAGGCCCGAGGTGCTGCGCGCGCTGTCCGTACGTGGGCGGGCGGTGAGCGTCCTGCTCGGTGGCGGGCGCGGTGACCTGCTGAGCTACGCCGCCGGTGGCGAAGTGGTCGCGGTCAGGACGACGGCCGTCCCGTTCACCGGCCCCGGCCTACTGCCAGGGGACGCGGATGCGATCATCGACGCGGTCCCCGCCGAACCGGCCGAGGTCGAGGACCCCGTCACGAGCCGGGCCGCGGTGCTCCTGGCGGCGGAACGCATCACGGGCGTCCGGCTCACCGAGGCCTGGCTACTCGACGACGGTCTCACGCGCCTGCTCGTCGCGGACCCGCTCCCGGACGACCTTGTTCCCGAGCGGCACCACGACCACCACGTGCTCGCCGATCCCGAACTCCGGACGGACTCCGGATGATCGTCGCCGAACCCATGCCCGACAAGCTGCCCAGGATCAGATACCTGATGGTGGCCGCGATGGTGGAATGCACGCGGCTGCGGCACCCGCCCGTGGACGCGGCACTCGAGGCGCTGCGCGGCGACGACGTGCCAAGCCGGAACCTCCGGCGGACGATCGCGTCTCTGCGCGACCACCTCGCCCGGGAAGCCGGGCCACCGGATCCCGCGCACCGGCTGCGACCCGTCGACGTGCTGCTGGACGCCTTGGGCGACGACGCGACGGCGTCCGCGCAGAGGGGTGCGGACCACGCCTACCTGGCACATCTCACCGACGACCCGGAGGCGGTCATCGTGATCCTGGAGCGGTGCCTGCGCCGGATCGACCGGACGGGGACACCGGGACCGCCCGCGTCTTGACCCCGAAAGGTTGGGAACGCCAGCCGACCGATTCGCCGGGGTTCGCCAACGCACGCTCCCCCCGGACTACTCAGGGCCGGGAACGCACGCGAAGCCCGTTCGCCCAGCCCACGAAGTGTCCGTGACCGGAGGCGGATCGGGGGGCAGGTGGGCGGTGGCAGCGGCGGGTTCGCCATGGATTGTTCCGCAGTGCCGGATCGGGCGGCGGCCGGACGCTCCCGCGGTGGCCGGACGCTCCCGCGGTGGCCAGACGCTCCCGACAACGCCGCGACCCGCGTTGATCGAGCTTCGCGTCCCCTGCTCATCGAGCTGAAGGCGCTTCAGTCCGGCTGGTCCACGTTCCAGATTCTGGGCAGCGGCGCCTGACAGACGCCGCAGGCAAAGTCGTCGTCCTTGACGATGTTGCGCTGGCGGCATCGCGGACAGCGGCGAAAGACGATGGGACGGGTGAAGGCGTCAGGGTGATCAATCCCCGCACGCAGGAGCGCGGCCTTCACCGCCGTCCAGGGTTGGACGTCAGGGCAATAACCGGTGGACTGGTTGCTGATCTCGGAGACCAGCCAGCGCGTGCCGTCCCAGGCGAAGCTGATCTCGCCGGCGCTCAGGACGGGAGCACCTCCGGCGCAGGCGACGTGTTCACTTCGCTGCGGCGCGAGCCGCAGGTTCCCACGCACATCGACGACGAAGGTGAACGGCTCCGCACGATCTTCCGCCGCCTGCTTCTGCAGCCAGTCAGCGAGATCATTCTGGTCGGAGATCACGTGCCCTGGACTTCCCGCACGTGTCTGGTCGCGGATCTCGGCAGGGCCGACATAGTGATATCGCCGGTTCACGTGGATAGTGTGCCGGAGGTCCGCCGCCCTCACTCGGGAGCGACGAGCGCCTTCGGCGGATGCGTAATGGTGAAGTCGGATCCCCAGTGCCGGTAGATCTTGTTGAGCTTGACGTAGTCGAAGCCGATGTCCTTCTCGTCCGGGGGTTTGTCCCAGGTGATCACGGCGTTGAAGCGGCGTGGCAGGTGGTCCGGGCCGGTCCAGAGCCGCCACGAGATCGTGCCGCCTGCCCAGGTGTCATCCTCGTCCTTCATGCCGAACCTGACGCCGGGCTGGGTCGTGCTGAGGACGGCCACGGTCGCCATCCCCTTGTGGAGGGTGCAGGGGGTGCCTTCGACGGTTCCGCCGTCGGCGACGCTGTGGCTCTGGGAGGCCGCCAGCGCGAGGAAGCCGAGGTTGATTCCGTCGACCAGATCGTTGTTCCAGCGGAAGTTGGGAGCGTCCCCCTGCAAGCGCCACTTCTTCCCTTTGGGCAGGGAGTCGTACCTGCTGTCCTGGACGTAGCTGACCCGTCCGACGTTGCGCAGGCGAAAGCGCCATCCGTCCTCGTCACGGCTCATGACGTCGGAGGCGTACACCCCGGAAGCCGAGAAGCGGTACGCGCCGGAGGAGATCACCGTTCCGATGAAGCCGTATGTCCGTTCCACCGCTTTGGCGGTGAACCGTACACCGCTCTTCCCGGCGAACTGACGTTTGATGGCGGCGATCACCGGGTCCAGGGAGCCGGGGGCGGCGGCGGGTCGGACGGTGATCACCGAGGGAGCGGCGGCGGCGTGGGCCGGGTGCGGGACGGTGATGAGTGCCGCCGAGACGAGTACCGCGGCCGCGGGCGCGGCGAGACGATGCAGCAGACGCACGACTTCCTCCACATCGGTTCGGGCCGCCCTGGAAATGGGGGCTCGTGCTGCCGGTGGTGGTGCTGTTGGCCGTGACCGGCTCGCTCATGGAACCCACCGCCGTCGTCGGCGGTGGGTTCCATGGGCGAGGTCGTTGACCTTCATGTCCTGATATCGCCGCCCTGCTTCCGTTCGTAACGAAGGGAGGGCGGTCGCGCAGGGAGAACCTCGACCCATGCGGACGTCTGCGACGTGCGAGCCTGATCGACCGGCTCGTCAGAACGTCGCCCACTCGGACGCGGGAAGGGACTCCCAGACGTCCCGCATCCACTGCCGCATGAGGAAGAGCGGCCGGGTCACGGCGGCGTCGCCGGCCCTCTGCGCGCGAAGCATCAGGCCGAGGTCGGCGGATGCCGGATTTCCCTCGGGGACGTAGTGCAGATCCAGCTCCCGGGACTCCGTGTGATCGATGAGCCACCGCTCCAGCTCGGACGGCACGCGCGCGACCAGCGCGACACCGTCCAGCGTCACCTGCGGCCCCGTCAGAGCATCGACGGCCACGCCGGCCAAGCAGGAATAGTCCGTGTAGTACACGGTGACGCCGACTTCGGAGTATGTCGCGGAGTCGATCCGGGTGGTCTGGGCGTCACGGTCCCAGCGCCCTTGGGACGTGGCAGGGCCCCCGCCCAGCGCTTCCGACACTTCGCCGGGACGCATCCCGAAGGCCAGCGGGCCCACGCCGACGAGCGGTGTGAGATCCCATGCAAGACGGTCCTCGTCCTTCTTGACGTCCCAGATTCCCATGGCCTCGTCCGCCTCTCCGCTGTCCGCCGGGCGAAAGGATCATCGCAGGCAGGGTCGCCGGGTCACTGGCCGGACACGTCGCTCCAGTCCCAGGCGGGGGCGGGGGTGCCGTCCTCCGGATCGCGGCCGAACCGGAAGCGGTGCGCGTGATCGCCGCGGCGGAGGTACAGGTGGAACAGTCCTGCGTCCGGCAGCCGGTCGGTCAGCACCCGGGCCGGGCCGTCCAGGCCGGCGGCGTCCATGGCGCTGAGGAGCTGATCGGTGCCCATCGCCCGTTCATGGATGAAATAGGTGGACGTGCGCAGACCCAGTTGGGCGGCCGCGCGGTGCGCCAGGGCCTCGGCCTGCGGGCCGGCCCCGGCGTCCAGCAGGGTGCGGAGCAGCCCGGCCACCTTGCCCGGATCCTCGAGACTGACACGTGCCGCGGGGTCGCCGGCCAGGAGCGCGGTGAGGAGCTGCGGGTCACCTCCCATCCATCGGATGGCGAGAAGGGCATCCCTGATGCTCTCGGCCAGGACTTCTGGATCGTCCGGGTCGGTGGGTGCGGTGTCTTCGTCCGTCCGCTCGGGACCGGAAGCGAGCAAGGCCGGCCAGAAGTCGGCGGGGAGCGGCGAGGCGTCCTTGAATCTGGTGGCGAGCGCCGCGGCCTGCCTCTCAGCGCCGGCTTTCCGCAGTGACTCATGGAGAAACCGCCCGATCGGGTACGCGTCGGCGTTCGCGACGATCCGGTCGGCGAGGTCATGGACCTGCTGCTGGGCGCCGACGTCGTGCAGGGTTCGCAACAGGGATTCCAGACCCCACTGCTCCTGCCCGAACAGGCGCTCGGTCTCGATCCGGCCGGCGCGCTCGGCCAGCCCGTCGACCTGGCGCTCAGCCGAGAGCCCTGCCAGGACGCCGAGCAGCCTGGCGAGGTCGCCCGGTGAGTCCGCACGGACGTGGCCGGCCGGGTCACGGGCCAGCAGCGTGTCGATCGCTTCCCGCGCGTCGGCCTGGTGCAGCGCCTCCAGCACGTAGCTCACGCTGCTGGGGTCGGTGACGTCGGTGTGGGCTGCGGCGTATTCGGCCAGCACGGCGGCCTGCCGCCGGCCGCCCGCCTTGGTGAGGGCATCGATGATCCGGCCGAGGAAGTAGGGCTCGATCATCGTTGGTCGCGTGGTGACCCAGACGGCGGGTCGTACGTCGTCCGGATGCAGCCGCTGCAACTGCATGAGCAGTTCCGCCGCCGAGAGGGTGTCGCCAGCGGCGGCGGCGTGCTTGCGCAGCCGTGCGGCATGGCGGCTGAGTCCGTGCGCCTCGGCCGCGTACGCGAGGCTGCCCGCGACGGAGGAGCCAGGACGGGTCGCGGCGGTCCAGAAGCTGCCGGGCGGGATCCGGTAGCGGCGTTCCCTGAAGGCGTGCTGCTGAAGATAGTCGTTGGGCTCGAAATCGGCGGGGCCGCCCGCGTGTTCACGCCGCGCCGTCAGCGCGGTCAGCGCCCTGCGGACGCTGGTGGGCGTCCCGTCCGCGCGGTGACCGCGGGTCAGATCCTCCAGCGCGACGGCGAACGCACCCGGATCGGCAGGACGTTCCCAGGGCGACAGATAACCATCGGCCGCCGCGACCAGGAACTCGGCCGGGACGGGAGCGAGACGTCCCATCCGGCGGGCGTCCAGCAGCGCGGTGATCAGCGCCTGTTCGACGGGGGTGAACAGGCCGCCGTGCCGGAAGGCGTCCAGCAACGCGGGACCGCCGGTCAGATGCTGGATCACCCGGCCGTCGTCGGAGCCGGCGGCCAGGGCGCTGATCAGGCGCTGGTCAGCACCGTCCGCGTGGTGCCGATTCTTGCGGGCCAGTTCCCGCCGCTGGCCGTCGTCGAGGCGGTCGGGGACCTCGATGCGGTGGGTGTGCGGTCCGGTGAGGAGTGTTCTGGCTGCGGCGACGCCGTCCGGGAAGCCGCCCTGGGTGGTGAAGGCGTGCCAGTAGGGCCACGTCCACATCGCTCCCACCGCCATCACTCGCGGGACGGTCGCCAGCACGCGTTCGAGAGCACGGGCGGCGGCCGCGCCGGCGTCGCCGTCCAGGTGCCGCTGCATCTCGTTGAGCCACAGCACCGTGTCCGGCGCCACGCCCTCATCCTGGAGGAGGGTGTGCAGGTCGGCGGCGTCGGCGGGGGCCAGCAACCGCCAGTGGCCGGGCGCGACCTCGTGCACGGCCTCCCACAAGGCGCGGGTCTTGCCGACCGAGGAGTCCCCGGTGAGCACCACGAGCACCGACCTGCCGTCGGCCGGGTCGGCGGCCCGTGCCAGCGTCGCCCGCAGGAGGTCGTCGTGCGGGCGTGTCAAGTAGTCCGGCAGCCGAGCCTCTGACGGGGTCGCCGCCGGCTCCGCGCCCAGCGCGGGATGGACCCCGAGCCGCAGCGGGTCCGCCTGGGCGACGGTGTCCGCGTCGGGCGGGCGCTGCTCGTCCTGCGATGGTGGAGCGGGGGTGTGCCTGTCCCGATTCGCCTGGACTGCGGTGTCGTACAGCTGGCTCCAGGATTTCAGCTGGGCTTCGCCGGCCGGGCCGTGCGCGAGCCGCAGCGCCACGCGCACCACGGCGAGCAGGCTTTCCTTCCTGGCGGGCAGGTGCTTGCCCTTGCACCAGTCGCTGATCCGCTGCTCGGTGATCTCCTGCGGCGCGCTCCTCGACGCTGACGCCGGTCCTGGCCCCTGCCCCGGGGCTGCGGCGGACGCGCGCAGGCGGCTGGTGGCTTCCCGCGCGATGGCCGCCCGCTTGACGTCGGCGGCGGTCAGCAGCTCGCGTAGCCGTCCGGCCAGTACGTGACGCGGATCGGGCTCCTGCTCATTCGGCACACGTACTCCCGGCTCCGGTCCGGACCGGTCCGGATAAGACATCGTCCCTGCTCACGTGGGGGAGCGAGGGTGGGAGCCCTTGCCGGCGCCTGGGCGGACATGACGTCCTGGGGTGGCCCGAGCCGCCCGGCCCGGACACCGACTCCGGGAGACCGCTCATGACCAGCACCCTGCTGACCGCCTTGGCCGCCGGCATCGTCGTGATAGCCGCCGCCGCCCGAATCCCCGACAGCCTGGCCACGCTGGTGGCCGCGTTGACCCGGCTGCTACGTGCCTGCCTGCCCTTGATCGCCGCAGCGCAGGAGGTGCGGGCGGCCATCACGGGCGACGTCGGGGAGCCGTCCGTGCCCGACGGGTCAGGAGACTGAGCGGGGGTGGCGGGAGAAGATCGGCGAGCACGCCTCAGGGAGACGACGAGGGCCATGACCTCGACTCTAGCCTCTGCTCGTGCCAGCCCGCGGTCAGTCGTCGCTTCTGGTGATTCCCGGAAGGCCGCCTGGCGGGAACTCGTGAGAGTCGGTCCCCGTCACGTCCCTGTCGAGGCGTCCGTGGTCAGCGATCCGGCCGCCACCACCATGCTTCGGTCGTGAAAAGGAAGACAGGTACCGATGCCCTGGTCGCAATCCCCAAAACCGGCTGGCCTTCAAGCTGACCTAACCCTCGTGACCAGGACATTGTCCGGTATGCGAGACTTCGCGGCGTGGCATTGTTCAAGCGAAACGACAAGGCGGACGTGGCTGTGGCCGCACTCGATCAGGCTGATCTGGGTGTCCTGCTCCTGCAGGGCGAGGACATGATCGAACAACTGGCCCAGGCACACATGTCATGGGGGCTGGGATCGGCGCTCCGCTGGGGGCTCGATCAGCGCACTGGCCTCATCACCTGGACTTTCCCTGACAAGACAGCCACGGCTCCGGCGCAGATCATCGCCTCTCACAATCCCTCGGCAGCCTCATGGCTCTGGGCTTGGGCCAACGAGAGCATCCTGCCTGAGATGAGCCGGGACTCCCGCGCCATCCGCGACTGGGCGACGGCCCAGGGCCACTCTTCGCTCACCGAGCCGAAGATCCACGCCGACGAGGCGAAGGCCGCGACGCTTGCCGCGCTTTCATTGAGAATCACCCAGGGCACGGGCTTCTATCGAGGAACCGGAAGCGTCTCCGTCCCGATCATCACCTTCGGGCCGGTCACCCTCACCGACCAGGACGGCACGACCTCGACCTTCAGAATCGCCATCGACTGATCTCCAGTCGCCAAGAAAGGTCCATACGAACCGAAGGTTGTCCGGCTGAACTCTGGAGGATTGGAATCTCTGTCCGGGTCGGGCCGGCGGGACGTGCCGGAACGGTACGGGCCTTGGTCCACGGTCTACTCCCGGTTCAACGGCTGGGCCAAGGCGTTGATCGCCGAGGCCGGCTCGCGCGTGCTCACGCTCGGTCAAGCCGCTGACTGCCCGCGGTTCACCACCGTCCTGGACAAGTGGTCAAGACTCCTCGCCTCAACCACATGATCCGAACTCCGAACAGCTCCAAGCGAATTAGCGTGCCGACCGCCCCTCAGCGGCAGAATCCCTGCTCAGCATGACGGCGAACCCGTCGAGATGGCGTGCCAGGATGTAGTCGAACATCCCGTCCAGGTCCGACACCGTCTCCTCGGGGAGCATGGCCAGGAGCGGGAATCGTCCGGTGCTGAGGAGTTCGTCGGCCCGCTTGCGCTGGAGCAGCCGCCACCCGTCGAGCGTCACGCCGGTCTCCTGCTCGGTTTCGGCCTCCTCCGCCATGGACAGCGCCACCGTGTGGACCAGCGCGGGCAGCGTGAGCGCCTCCCGGATCCGGGTTTCCATGGGCAGGCCGAGCTCGTCGAGTGCGCGCAGGGTCCACTCGGTGTGGGCCATCATGTTGGGCGCCAGCAAGGGGCGGGTGAACGAGACGGCCCTGGGGAGCCAGAGGTGCCGCCGGGACAGCTCCCACTGCCGGCGGGCGATCAGCTCGAGCTTGGCCCGCCACCCCTCCGGCCCGGGGACGGGCAGTTCCACCTCGCCGAAGACCTCGTCGGCCATCTGCGTCACCAGTTCGTCCTTGCTCGTCACGTGCCGATACAGCGACATCGGGCCCGCGCCGAGCTCGGCGGCGAGCCGCCGCATGGACACCGCGCCGAGCCCTTCGGCGTCGGCGATCGCGATGGCGGCACGCAGGACGTGCTCGCGGTTCAGCGAGCCCTTGGGGGCGCCGGCCGGCCGCGCCGTCGGCGGCCCGGCCGGATCGGTCGGATCGGTCGGATCGGGCGACCGCTCCTGCCGGCTCGCGCGTGCGGCGACCACCGTACCGGCGCCGACCTTCGCCTCGACCAGCCCCTCGTCACGCAGGGCCGCCACGACCTTGGTCGCGGTCGCGACCGCGACACCCCATCGCTGGGCGATCTGCCTGATGGATGGCACGCGATCGCCTGGCCGCAGGTCACCGGCCAGAATCCGGGTACGGAACTCCGCGAGGATACGCCGGTAGGGCGGATCCGGACGTTGCGTGGCCGAGGTCATGAGTGCCTTCCCATCCTTTGACGGTGGTCGCGCGCGGCTTCCAATGTACTAGTTCATTCAATCGACATACTAGTGCACTTTATACCTTTGGTGAGCGTGAACAGCGTGATTTCGGCAAAGCATGCTCGTACGATGTACGCATGACATCTGATACGCCGTACGCATACTTGTGGCACGCGAAGCCGGCATGCCGGCGAGGGCATTGCGCGGGGGACTCGGCATGGTCGGCGGAGGACGCATGAACCAGTGGGGGAGCCGGTTGTCCACCTCGTATACCGAGGTGCGGTCGTGGCATCGGCCGCTTATGATCATGGTGGCGGCCATGTCCGCGCTGGTCATCGTCGCGAGTGTCGGTCTCTTCGTCGACGGCCGCGAGCTCCTGCGGCAGTCGATCTGGGCCAAGCCGTTGAAGTTCGGGGTGTCGTTCGTCATGTACGGCGCGACGCTCGCCTGGCTGATACCCAAATTGCACCGAGCGCGGCGCACGATGTGGACCGTCGGAACGCTCTTCGCCGTCGCCGGGCTGCTCGACGTCGGGTTCGTCGCGGTGCAGGCCGCCCGCGGCACTTTCAGTCACTTCAACGCCGGCACCGACACGTTCAACCAGATCGGACAGCAGATCTTCGCCACCGGTGTGTTCGGATTGTTCGGAGCGAGCCTGATCGTCGCCATCATGCTGCTGTTCCAGCGCATCGGTGATGCGGCGCTCACCTGGGCCCTGCGTGCCGGGCTCGGGCTGGCCGTCCTCGGCATGGCGTTGGCGTCCTTCATCACCGGGTGGACCTCCTCGGCCGGACCCCGCACCGTCCAGGACGCCTACGGCAGCCCGGTCCCGCTGGTGGGCGGACACGGGGTCGGGGCGCCGGACGGCGGCGGCATGCCGATCACGAACTGGAGCAGCACCGGCGGCGACCTGCGCGTTCCGCACTTCATCGGCCTGCACTCCATCCAGGTGTTCGTGCTCACGGTGCTGGTTCTCGCCGCCCTCGCGCCTCGGATCGGTCACTTACGCCACGAACGCACACGCGCCCAACTCACCGGGGTCGTCATCGTGGGCTACGGCGCGCTGTTCGCCATCACCGCCTGGCAGGCGCTGCGCGGTCAGTCGCTGATCCACCCCGACGCGGCCACCTGGAGCGCGCTCGCGGCGACGGCCGTCCTGACCGCGCTGCTGGCGGCCCTGGCCGTCACGGCCGCCCACCGCACCGAGCTTGCTCATCGCACCGAGCTTGCTCGACGCGCCGAGGCGGCGAGTCGAAGCGAGCTGGTCCGCCGCGGGAAGGCGGCGCACCGCAATGGGCTCGCGCCCGGTGAGACGACGACACCCGCCGGCTCCAGGGAGACGGACCCGCACCTCGATGCGGCGATCACCCCGGCCCGTCCCTCCGGCTCAACGCCGACCCGCTGGGGCTGAACATCGGACTGTCGGAGGTTGGGCTGAGAAACGCGTCAGGGCTTCGTCAGTTTCGGCTGTGATGGGTGCCTTCACGAAGGGGTGGGCCTGTTGCGGTAACGGCGGCGCTGGTAGAGGAGGAAGCCCGCCAGGTGGGCGAGGCCCAGGACGATGCCCGCGACGAGGGCGACGGCCAGGGAATCGGCCAGGACGAGCACGAGCAGCGTGATCCCGGCGCCCGTCACCACGCTGTTGATGGTGGCGATCATCGTCGCGATCGTGACCAGGCCGACCTGCCAGTCGCGCCGTCCCGTGACCGTGAGCGTGCTCATCGCCTCGGTCGCGGCGTCGGTGCCCCACGCGGGGATGTGCTCGGGGGCGTCGGGGCTGAGCCGGCGGTAGTAGGCGCGAATCCGGGCGATGGCCGTACGGAGATGAATGGTTTGCAGGCCGGTGTCCACCAGGCGCGCGATCGTGAACAGGCCGAGCAGCACCAGCACGGGGAGGGTGATCGCGGCCAGCGGCGCGAACGCCGGGGTCTGGACCGTGAAACCCATCGCCACCAGCGTGCTGGACAGGGCCATCACGTACAGGCTCGCGCGGGCGGACTCCTCGCTGGTGGCCGTGCCGGCAGCGCTCTGCAGCACGAAATGCTCGGTGGTCATGGCGGTGATGAGGGGATCAGACATGACGGAGAAGTACCCGGGAAGCGGGCGAAGAACGGATGTCCGGGTACTCATGATGGGCGTCTGGAACACCGAGGGTGGCGCCGCCGAGCGGACCGTTTCTCGCGCCCGATGTGAGGGGGCTACCCGGCTATGGTCATCTGCCAGATGTCGTGGTCGGAGTGGCCTGTCCTGGACAGGTGCCGGTCGGCGATTCGCAGGTCCTTGTGGAAGATGTAGTCCAGTTTGCTCTTCTTGCCGTTGTCCTCGTTGGTATGGGTCGTCTTGCAGCCGGGGGAGCGCTTGTAGCAGTTCGGGTCGACGTCGCGGAACCCGGCGCGCCAGATCGGCTTGAGCGCCTTGCCGGCCGGGCCGGTGTTGAAGTCGCCGAGGATCACGGTGCCCTGCACCTTGTGCTTCCTGGCGTCGGCTTTGTGGAACCTCATCAACTGGGCGACTTCCTTCGCGCGCACGCGCTCGCTCTGCGCGTTCCCGCCCGAACCGAGGTGGGTGACGTACACGCGGATCTTGCCGATCCTGGCCACATCGATCGTGGCGACCGTGAAGCCGCGGCCCTCGCCGTCGTCGGCCTTGTACGGGACGTGTTTGACCCGGGTCATCGGGTAGAGCGAGATGATCGCACTGCCGTATTGGCCCTTATGGGAGAGTTGGGCGCACTGGTACTTGTAGGTCCACGTACCGTGCGCCTTGTAGTAGTGCAGGCCCCTCTGCCTGAGCTGCCAGAGGACGCCGTTGAGACCGGAGAGATCGGTGACACAGGCCTCCTGCAGCCCGGCGACGGCCGGCTTGAGCTTGTCGATGGTGTCGACCCAGCCGTCGAAGTTCTCCCGCTGGTAGTCGAGATTCCAGGTCATCACCTTCAGCCGGGTGGGGTCGGTCGGCTGCTCCTGCGCCGACGCCGTAGCGCCCGCACTCATCAGTACCGCGGCGGCCGCGGCGGTCATGCCACCGATCAACTTGCGCTTCACTGTGGTCCTTCCTCTCCCGCAGGGGGTGCCTGGGGGCGAGCGGGCGGGTTCGCCGCGGTGCGAGCGTTTCGCGAGGTTCGGTGAGCTGGGGACGCCGGGGGATTCCGAACCTCGGGGTGTCGAACGGCCCGCGCGGAACGTGGCGACCGGCGGCCTGCACGCCACGGAATGGCGTGAATTCTTTCTGTCGCCCGCCATACCTGACCTGACACTTGCCACCTGCATTTTTTGTAGCCGTTGGTCCGTGTTCTGAAGCCGGTGGACCAAGGGGTGGTGGCGTCCCTTCTGCCTGGCTCAAGAGTGCGACATACCCATCAGTGCGCGCCCATGCGTAAAGGCGGCGGATTTAGGTGAGTTCAGTGTTGGCGTGGGCGGTGATGGTGGCCAGTACGCGTCCGGCGACCTGCAAGTCTTCGGCGGACACCGCGCTGTAGAGCCGGGAGATGGTCTGGCCGATGGCGGCGCTGAGGCGCTGGTGCAGGTCGTGGCCTCGGGCGGTGAGGCCGACGGCGCCGGAGCGGACGTCCAGCAGCCCGGAGGAGGCCAGGTGGGTGATGGACTCGCCCACCGCCTGGACATCGATCTTCAGGGCGCCGGCGGCGCGGGCGGCGAGTTGCTCGTGCTGGATGGCCGGGCCGCTGACAGCGGCGATCTTGAGGGTGACCCAGTGGCGGTAGGTGAGGCCGGTGCCGGTCAGGGTGCGCTCCAGCAGGGCTCGGTGTGCGTTCTCGGCCTGGCCGAGGATCTGAGGGTTGAGGGTGATCGGCGCGGTCATGGTCGCTCCTTGACTGGAGTGGTTTCCCGGACGCCGCCAATAATGACACTCAGTCTCAAATAAGAGCAAGTGCCAACTAGTGCTCAGGGTCATCTGAGTCTCGGGGTCGATTCGGCTAGGATGGCGCGCATGACCGACGACCGTCCACTCCCGCTGCGCGAACGCAAGAAGCTGCGCACCCGCCGCGCACTGGCCGACGCCGCCCTGCGACTGTTCAGCGACAAGGGCTTCGACGCGACCACGCTGGAGGAACTGGTCGCCGAGGTGGAGGTGTCGAAGAGCACGTTCTTCCGCACCTTCCCGGCCAAGGAGGCGGTGGCGATCGAGGCCGAGATCCACCTGTGGTCGGCGTACCTGGCCACGTTGGAGCGGCGGGAGCTGACCGGCCTCGTCCTGGGTGAGCTGCGCGATGCGTTGCTGGAGACCGCCTCCGCGCTGGAGCCGGGCTGGGACGAACGCTACGTCGCCACCCGCCGGCTGGTGCTCACCGCTCCCGCGCTGCTCGCCTACGTGGAGCACCACCGATCCGGGGTCAAGAAGGACGTGATCGGCTGCCTGGCGGGCAAGCTCGGCCTGGACGCCGATGACCTGCGCCTGCACGTGCTGGCCGAGCTGGCCGTCACCGCCTGGAGCGTGTCGGGCCGCGACTGGGTTCGCGAGGGCGGGCGCGGCGGGCGGCGGGCCCTCGTCCGGCGGCTGGAGGGCGCGTTCGAAGCCATCCCGGCGAGCCTGCACCTCGCCGCGCCGTGACTGCTGGACGTCATCCCCACTGGGGTGGCTGCTCATCCGCGCCGTTCGCTGCCCGGCGTCAATGGGGTGGCGTGGCTCGACTATCGGTGGTTCTTCGTGCCCACTGCGGGCGACCGCCTGCAGGCTCCCTCGGCTCGCCTGAGGGTGGATCCGCCCTGCCACCCGCCGACGCCAGAGCAAATCCACCAGACGTCGGCGGGCGGCCTCCGTCGACGGAAGCCGCGCCGTCCGGCGGGTCGACAGGGGGTGTTCAGCCGGTGGCGTTCATGTCGTCGAAGAGCAGCGACTTGATCGTCACCGGCACCGTGCCCGAGGGCTGTCGCACGCGGCCGAGGTCGACGTAGTCGAAGTCGCGCAACAACAGCCCGTCCAGGATCAGGAGGTCGTTGGCGACCCCCAGCTCGTCGCGCAGGATGCGGCCGAGCGTGCGGGCGATGTCGCACTCCACCACGAGGTAGAGCCGCTCACCGGCGTCGATCCGTGCCGCCAGCCCCTTGACGATGCCCTCGCCGAAGGCGCGCAGCCGGTGGTACTCCGGGTCGCCGCTCCACGTGAGTGCGACGGCGAGGTCGCCCTGGGCGAATCGGGCGAGGTGCTCGCCGAGCGCGTCGGCCACGGCCGCGGAGTCGACGGTGTCGCCGAGTGCGTACGCGGGCCGCGCCACCGGCAGGTTGCGCCGGGGCAGGGTGCGCTCGGCCGCGTCGATGTGGCTGGTGATGCCGCTGAGCTGGACGGTGTACTGCGAGGCGCCCAACACCGTCGCGCGGATGCGTTCGGCGGCGGGCAGTACGGGCGCGGGCAGGAGCCCGTGTTCTGCGGCGTGTCGTAGTTCGTCGCCGAGCCGGCGGCCGAGGTCGCCGAAGTCGGCGGTGCGGGCGTCGTAGACGTACTCGGCCACGCCGCCGGAGAAGACGATGCCGTCGAGCCGCCCGGGGACGGCGAGCGGCTGCGTGAGCCACAGGTCCGCGGTCGCCTCGGTGTGCCGCCCGTTGAGTACGTTCAGCAGGTCGGCGGCCATGAGCGCGGCCACGTCGTCGAGCTGGTCGGCGGTCACCGGTGCGCCGAGTGCCAGGTCGTGCCCGGCCCGCAGGGCGTGCCGGCGGCCGCCGGGCTCGATCCTGGTGACGACGCCGTCGGTGGCCGCGATGAGCCGGCCGCCGACGTGGAAGGCCGCCGTCGCGGTGATCCGGCCGTCGTCCACCAGGGTCAGTTTGGTGGTGCCGCCGCCGATGTCGACATTGAGCAGGCGGCCGTGGTCCCGGCTGGAGGCCCGGACGGACCCCGAGCCGTAGGCGGCGAGCATGGCCTCCATGTGATGGCCGGCCGTCGCGCAGACCAGGTCGCCGGCGCGTTCGCTGACCACCTCGGCGATGGCCTCGGAGTTGCGGCGGCGCAGCGCCTCACCGGTGAGGATGACCGCGCCGGTGTCGATCGACTCGGGGGTGACCCGCGCCTCGGCGTACGCCTCGTCGAGGAGCACGCCGAGGCGGGCCGCGTCGATCCGCAGGTCCGGGCCGAACGGCGTCAGGTGGACCGGCGACTCGTACAGCGACTCGCGCCGGACCACGACGTACCGGCTGGTGAGGTCCTCGCTCAGGCGCCGCAGATGGAGCCGGGAGAAGGCGAGCTGGGTGCCGGAGGAGCCGATGTCGACGCCGACGCTGTGCAGCGTGACGTTGTCCTGCTGCCAGATCGGGTTCTCCTCCGCGGGGAGATCGGGCACGTCGTCGTGGTCGTCGTGGTCGTCGTGATGCCCATGACCGTGCCCATGCCCGTGGCCTGTGCTCATGCCGTGGCGGTGCTCTCGCCCGGCAGCGGCGGCAGGTCCTCGAGTTCGGCCGCGTAGGCGGCGTCCATCTGCGGGGTCAGCCCCTTGTGGGCGAGCGCCTTGGCGAAGGTGTCGCGGACGATGGGCGCCTCGTCGGCGTAGTCGATCTGGTCGCCGCCGATCCGCCGGCTGATCCAGGCCTTCGGCACGCCCTGGGCGTTGCGGATCGAGACCACCTCGTGCTTGAACGCCAGGTACCTGGCCGGGCTGTCGCCGGTGTTGAAGTGCTGGTGGAACCACATGTTGGGCGGGACGATGAGCGTGCCGGGCTGCCAGTCGTAGCGCTTGGGCTCCTCGCCTTCCGGCCACATCAGGCTGAAGCCCTCACCGCTCATGATGATGACGTGCGCGCCGGGCCCGTGGCGGTGCCCCTTCTTGTACGTGGCGACGGGGAACTGCGAGATGTGGCTGTTCATGGAGCCCTTGGCCATCATGAAGCGGATGTGGCCGCCGCCCGCACCGCGTTCCTTGGCGTGGATGAGCGGCAGGTTCACCGCGTCGGCGACGAAGTTCGTCTTGAGCAGCAGGCCCTCGACCTCGTCCTTGTCGGCGAAGTAGTCGGGTTCGCCGTTGAAGCGGCCGGCGAAGTCGTGCGCGGTGCCGAAGACGAACTCCGGCTCGTCGTACATGTTCAGCACAGGCGGCAGGTTCGTCGAGGAGACGAAGCGGGCGGCGGTGCTTCCGGAGCCGTTGAAGTGCTGGTGCCAGGTGTTGAGCGGGATCGCGAAGAGCGAGCCCGGCCCCCATTCGAAGGTGACCTTCCGGCCGGCGTCGTTCCACACGCTGGTCGAGCCGTGGCCCGAGAGCACCATGATCATTTCTTCGAAGAGCTGGCGTTGCGGGGCCAGCTTGCCGCCGGCGGGGATCTCGCACACGTAACAGTCGTTGGACGTGCGGGAGGCTTCGTGGTTGATGAAGACGCCCCGGCCGCCGCGGCGTTCCCATGGTTTCAGCTCGACGGTGTTGAGATCGGGGATGTAGTGGGCGGAGATGATGTCCAGACCCTCGTTGCGGACCCATGAGGCGTACGGGGTGTCCTTCTCGCGAGCGAAGTTCTTCGCCATGCCGTCCGAAACGAGCGCATTCTTTGCCATTGCAACCTCCGCATTCATGTGGTCCAACGGTAAGACCAATCGCGACGTGACGTCAACCACACCCGATCGAACGCGCAGCTCGGCCCTCCCGCGCCTGCGCGGCGACCCCGCCAAAGGACATACCATCAGACCTGGCAAACGGCCACCGCGGACGTGAGGAGCGCACATGGGGACGAAGAGGGCCGAGGACGGCGACGGCCCGGCGGAGCTCTTCAGCCGCGTCAACGTCGACCGCGTCTCGCAGGTCATCGTCGACCAGATCAAGCTGCTCATCCGCGACGGCCGGCTGAGCGCCGGCGATCGCCTGCCCAGCGAGCGCGAGCTGGGCCAGCGCTTCGGCGTCAGCCGGGTGACCGTGCGCGAGGCGCTGCGCGTGCTGGAGGCCGGCGGGCTCGTCACGATCAAGGTCGGCTCGCACGGCGGCGCCTTCCTGACCGCGCCTTCGGCCGAGCGCCTCGGCGCCGGGCTGGCCGACCTCATCTCGCTGGCGCCGTTGACGGCCGCGAACGTCACCGAGGCGCGCACGGTCGTGGAACTGGGCATCCTTCCCCTGGTCGTCGAGCGGGCGACCGAGGCCGACATCGCCGACCTGCTGGCCATGGCCGAGGAGAGCGGCCGGGCCGTCGAGCGGGGCGAATACGCCATCGAGATGTCGGCCGCGTTCCACACCCGGGTGGCCGCGTGCACGCACAACCCCGCCATCGAGATGCTGGTCCAGAGCTTCCACGGCCCGCTGCTGATGTCGCTGGAGGAGTCGCACGCCGACGCGCCGATGGGGCGTCAGGGGACCGAGGAGCACCTGGCGCTCACCCGCGCCATCCAGGCCCGCGACGAGGCGGCGGCCCGCGCGGTGATGACCCGCCACCTCGAGCGGACGGCCCGCCGCGTCCGGCGCGACACCTGACCGGACCCCTTCTGGGCAGGGCCGCGCCTCCGTCACTCCTCTCGCGGGGTGCGGATCTTCCGCAGCCACGGCAGCAGCGCGAGCGCCGCGAGCCCGGCCGGGATCCCGGCCAGCAGGAGCCCGGTGCGCGCCCCCCACTGCTCGCACACCCACCCCGCGATCGGCGCGCCCAACGG
Source organism: Nonomuraea antri (assembly GCF_013283785.1). Classification (GTDB taxonomy): domain Bacteria; phylum Actinomycetota; class Actinomycetes; order Streptosporangiales; family Streptosporangiaceae; genus Nonomuraea; species Nonomuraea antri. The sequence continues at coordinate 27,309 of NZ_JABCPZ010000016.1, read as the reverse complement.
GGTGCTGCCCAGGAATATCAGGCTGTGCAGGGCGATCAGCCGTCCCTGCATCGTCGGGTCGGCCTTGATCTGCAGCAGCGTGCGGGCGAGCGTGTTGAAGCAGATGTTCGCCACGCCGAGTGCGACGACCGCCGCCAGCGCCAGGCCGAGCGTGGGGGCGGCCGCGGCGGCGAGGTTCACGCCGGCGAAGGCGAACGTCCACAGCAGCAGGGACCACGCGCCGGCGCTCACGCGCGCGGCGCTGGCCAGGGCCCCGAGCACCGCGCCCACCCCGAGCGCGGAGGTGAGCCAGCCGTAGACCTCGGCGCCGCCGCCGAAGGTGTCGCGCGCCAGCAGCGGGAACACGACGCGGAAGTGCTGGCCGAGCAGCGCGACCACGGCGACGAGGAACAGGCACGCGCGTAGCTCGGGGTGCGCCCACGCGTAGCGCAGGCCCTGCCTGGCCTGGCCCTTGGCCCGCGGCAGGGCGGGGACCCGGTGCAGCTCGCGGGGGTCGACCCGCCAGAGCCCGAGCAGCACCGCCACGAACGACAGCGCGTTGATCGCGAACGCCACCCCGATGTCGACGGTCGCGATGAGGACCCCGGCGATCGCCGGGCCGACCAGGCGGCCGGCGTTGTGCACGGTCGAGTTCAGCGCCTGGGCGTTCACGTAGTTGTCCGGGCTGACCAGCTCGGTGATGAAGGCGTGCCGTGCGGGGACGTCGAGCACGGTGACCAGGCCGAGCCCGAGTGCGAGCGCGTAGACCATCCACAGCCGCACCAGGTCGCCCAGGACGAGCACCGCGAGCACGGCCGCGAGCACGGCGCTGACCGCCTGCGTCGCCATGATCGTACGGCGGCGGTCGAGCCGGTCGACGAGGACGCCGCCCCACAGGCCGAGCAGGAGCGTGGGCAGGAACTGCAGGGCGGTCGAGATGCCGAGCGCGACGGGGGAGTCCGTCAGCTCCAGCACGAGCCAGTCCTGCGCCACCCGCTGCATCCAGGTCCCGATCACGCTCACCGCGTGGCCGGCGAAGAAGCGCCGGTAGTTGGGCACGGCGAGCGAGCGGAAGACCCGCCGGGGCGCGGTGCGGATGCGGGCGGTGAACGTGTCGTCTGCCGAACCCATGAAAGCCCCTTCTCTAGATTCGGCTAATGGTATTACCTTTCGAGTCGAGAGGAAGAGGCTCGCGGCCATCGCCGTGACGTGCCTCGCTGGACGATCGCGTGGCCGGTCAGGTGGGCGACGTGCCCGTACGTGGCCTGAATCGGCCCCGAGGTAACGGTCCGATAAAACTTGGCCGAAAGGTTAGACCTTTAGTCCGACCACGGTGTGTACTCGGGTAATTCGCTCAAAGGAGGCAAGATGTGCGATGACTATCGGGCTGGAGCTCTCGCCGGAGAGACGGGCGTGATCTGAGCACTACTTCTCGCGGGGGGACCACAAACGCATCATCGCCGGGTCGGTGCGCACACCGCCCCGCCGAGCTCGCGGGAGAGCATCCATGCAACACCAGAAAATCTTCGGATCGGCGGCGGCGGCCGCCGCCGTCCTCCTCCTGACGGCCTGCGGCGCTTCGCCGTCAGCAGGCGGGCCCGCACCGGCCGACAAGGCCGGCGCGTCCGGCACGAAAGCTCAGGAGGTCTACGACCGCGTCAACGGGCTCACCGGTGACGAACGGACCAAGGTCCTGCTCGACCTCGCGAAACAGGAAGGCGCGCTGTCGATCTACACCTCGAACACCGACCTGGACAAGGTCATCGACGGGTTCGAGAAGGCCTACCCGATCGACGTGGAGGTCTACCGCGGGAACTCGGAGTCGGTGCTCCAGCGGGTGGCGCAGGAGCAGCAGGCGAACTACCACGGCAACGATCTCGTCGAGACGAACGCCGGCGAGCTCAACGTCATGGCCAAGCAGAACATGCTCTACCCCTACGAGGGCGCGCTGCGGGCCGCGGTGCGCAAGGAGGGCCAGGCGGACGGCTGGACCGCGACCCGGTTCAACGTGTTCGTGGTCGGCTGGAACACCGCCAAGGTGAAGCCCGGCGCGGAGCCGAAGTCGTTCGAGGAGCTCGCCGACCCGAAGTGGAAGGGACTCGTCTCCCTGGAGGTCGGCGACGTCGACTGGTTCGCCGCCATGTACAAGCACTACCTGGCCCAGGGCAAGACGGACGCCGAGGTCCGCGACCTGTTCAACCGGGTCGTCGCCAACGCGAAGATCGCCAAGGGGCACACGGCGCAGGGTGAGCTGCTCTCGGCCGGTCAGTTCGCGGTGACGGCCTCCTCCTACAGCCACACCATCGACAAGGCCGCCGACCAGGGCGCCCCGGTGAGCTGGCACCCGGCCTCGGGAACCCCGGTGCAGCCCATCGTGATCCGGCCCAACGGCGTGGCGCTGATGAAGACGGCGACACACCCCGCGGCGGCGATGCTCTTCATCGACTACGAGCTGACCGAAGGTCAGAAGATCCTCGGCGAGTCCTTCCGGGTCGGATCGATCCCCACCGCGGACGATCCCCTGGCCGGGCTCACCACGATCACCGTGCCCGAGCAGGAGATGCTCGACAACCCCAAGAAGTGGGACGCCCTCTACGAGGAGATCGTCCAGTCAGGCCGGGAGGTCCAGTGAACACCGCACCTGTGCCGGGCCACCGCGGAGGTAGGCCCGTCAAGCACGCTCTGGCCTCAGGGTCCGCGCTCGTGCTCCTGCTCGCGGGCTGCGGCGGCCCGCCCACGGCCGGCGTGCCCAAGGCCGCGACCGGCGGCGGGCCCACCGCGGCGGAGCAGCTCTACACCGAGGTCAACGCGATGACCGGGCAGCAGCGGCGCGACAAGCTCGTCCCGCTGGCCGAGAAGGAGGGCACGCTCGACCTCTACACGTCCATGACGAGCGAGGTGGCCGACGCCGTGCTGAAGGCGTTCGAAGGCCAGTTCGACGTCAAGGTGAACCTGTACCGCGCCGGGTCCGAGACGGTGCTGCAGCGGATCGTGCAGGAGCAGAAGGCCGGCTACCAGGGCAACGACGTGGTGGAGACCAACGCGACCGAGCTGTTCGACCTGAACACCGAAGGCGTTCTGGCCACCTACGACGGTGAACGGCGGCGCATGGTCCAGGAGGCCGGGCGGCAGCAGGGCTGGACGGCCACGCGCATGAACCTGTTCGCGCCGAGCTGGAACACCAAGATGGTGACCTCGGAGCAGGCGCCGAAGACCTGGGAGGAGCTCGCCGACCCCAAGTGGGACGGCAAGCTGGCCATGGAGCTCAGCGACTCCGACTGGTACCTGACCCTCTACCGGTACTGGGAGAAGCAGGGCAAGACCAAGGAGGAGATCGACAAGCTCTTCACCGGCATGGCCGGCGGCGCGAAGATCGTCAAGGGCCACACGGTGCAGGGCCAGTTGCTGTCGGCCGGCCAGTTCTCGGTCGCCGCCTCCAACTACACCTACATCGTCGAGCAGGCCAAGGCCAAGGGCGCGCCGGTCGACTACCTGCCCCTCGTGCAGCCGGTCATCGCCAGGCCCAACGGCTTCGGCCTGATGAAGACGGCCAAGCATCCCGCCGCGGCGATGTTGTTCGCCGACTGGATGCTGCAGGAGGGCCAGGAGCTGCTGGTGAAGCAGGGCCTCACCCCGGCCATCGTGGAGGGCGACGACCCGCTCAAGGGGGTGGAGATCGTCCCGATCGACGTCGCTGAGCTGACGAAGAACGGTGACGAGTGGAGCAAGCGCTATGACCAGGTCATCTCCAACGGTGAGCAGGTCGACGGCAAGTGAGTCACCCGATCGCGCGGCGGCGCCCCCGGTGCCGCCGCGCGCTTGATCATCGCAACCTGGTTCGGAAAGAGGTGAGGGCATGACCACGGCGTCTCCCGCCGTCCCTGCCCGCAAGGCAGCCGTGCTCGGCCGGCTGCGCCGGTTGGCAACCCCCAAGATCGTCATCATCGCCGTGGTCGCCGGTCTGATCGGCTATCTCGCGCTCGTGCCCCTCTACTACTTGATCTGGGGCACCTTCTTCGACGCCGACGGTTTCACGCTCGGCGGTTTCGCCCGCGCCTACGGTGATCCGCGCGTCGGCGACATGATCGGGAACTCGTTGTGGTTCGCGGTGGGATCGGCCGTGCTGTCGTTGGTCGTCGGCACCGCACTCGCCTACCTCAACGTGCGGACGGACGTCCCGTTCAAGGGACTCTTCTTCGCGGCCTCGATCATCCCCTTGATCATCCCGGGCATCCTGTACACCATCTCGTGGATCTTCCTGGCGAGCCCGGACATCGGCCTGCTCAACAAGCTGCTCGAACCGGTCTTCGGCCCGGCCTTCCTCGACATCTTCACCGTGTGGGGGATGGTCTGGGTGGAAGGTCTGCACCTTTCTCCCATCGTGTTCCTGCTCATGGTCGCCGCGTTCCGGTCGATGGACCCCTCGCTGGAGGAGTCGGCCCTGATGTCGGGGGCCAGCAGGTGGCAGGTGTTCCGCCGGATCACCGTGCCGCTGACGCGCCCGGCGATCGTCGCCGCGGTGCTCATCATGGTGGTGCGCAGCCTGGAGAGCTTCGAGGTGCCCGCCCTGCTCGGCCTGCAGAACGGGATCTACGTCTTCACCAGCCGCATCTACTTCGTGCTGCGTTCCTACCCGCCCGACCTCGCCTCGGCCGGCGCGCTGGCGGTGGGCCTGCTGGTGCTCGCGCTGATCGGCGTGACGATCTCCAATTTCGTCGGCAGGTCGGGCAAGACCTACCAGACCGTGACGGGCAAGGGGTTCCGGCCGCGGCCGATGGAGCTCGGCAAGTGGCGGCCGGTCATGGGCGCACTCATCGTGCTGTACTTCTTCTTCACCGTCGTCGGGCCGCTGCTCGTGCTGCTCTACACCTCGCTGCTGAAGTTCTACCAGGCGCCGTCGGGCGACGCCTTCGCCTCGATGTCGCTGGACAACTACCGCCAGCTCTTCGAGATGTCCGACGCGATGACGGCGCTGACGAACTCCCTGGCGCTCGGTCTGGGGTCGGCGACGCTCGTCATGATCCTGATGGCGGTCGGCGCGTGGATCGTCGTGCGCTCACGCATCCCCGGGCGGCAGCTCGTGGACCACTTCTCGTTCGTCCCGCTGGTGATCCCCGGCCTGGTGCTCGGGCTCGCGCTCTCCTTCGTGTACCTGCGCAGCCCCATCCCGATCTACGGCACGATCTTCATCCTGCTGATCGCCTACTGCACCCGCTACATGCCGTACGGCATGCGCTACGCGGTCACCTCGATGCACCAGATCTCGGCCGAGCTGGAGGAGTCGGCCCAGGTCAGCGGGGCGAGCTGGTGGCAGACGTTCCGCCGGGTGCTGCTGCCCCTCCTCTCGCCCGGCCTGCTGGACGGGTGGATCTACATCCTCGTCGTCTCCTTCCGCGAACTGTCGAGCTCGATCCTGCTCTACAGCCCGGGCAACGAGGTCCTCTCCATTCTCATCTTCGAGCAGTACGAGAACGGCCAGTTCACCGTCCTGGCGGCACTCGGTGTCGTCATGGTGCTCACCCTCGCCGTGCTCGTCGTCATCGCCTACAAGCTCGGCGCCAAAGTCGGGCTCCGGCAGGACTGACCCACCGGGCTTTCATCAGGAGGACAGATGCTCAGCATCAACAACCTCGTCAAGACCTTCGACGGGGAGCGCCGCCGCCGGCGTGACTCGCGCGCCGCCTCGGCACAGGAGGCCCGGGTGTTCGCGGTCAACGACGTCAGCTTCACCGTGGAGAACGGCCAGTTGTTCACCTTGCTCGGGCCCTCGGGCTGCGGCAAGACGACGACGCTGCGCGCGATCGCCGGGCTGGAACGCCCCGACTCGGGCACCATCGAGGTCGGCGACCGCGTGCTCTTCTCCGCCGACGAGGGCAGGAGATCGGTCAACGTCCCCGCCAACGAGCGGGGACTGGGCATGGTCTTCCAGTCCTACGCCATCTGGCCGCACATGACGGTCTTCGACAACGTCGCCTTCCCCCTGCAGGTGAAGAAGCGCGGCGACCGGCTGGGCCGCAAGGAGATCTCCGAGCGGGTGCTGCGCGTGCTGGAGACGATGGAGCTGGCCCACCTGGCAGACCGGCAGGCCACCAAGCTGTCCGGCGGCCAGCAGCAGCGGCTCGCCCTGGCCCGCGCCCTCGTCATCGAACCCCCGCTCCTGCTGCTCGACGAGCCGCTGTCCAACCTGGACGCGAAACTGCGCGAGTCGCTGCGCTACGAGCTGAAGCGGGTGCAGCGCGAACTCGGCATCACCTCGGTGTACGTGACGCACGACCAGGTCGAGGCGCTGGCGCTGAGCAACGCGATCGCGGTGATGCGCAACGGCAGCGTCGTGCAGCTCGGCCGGCCCCGCGACATCTACGAGAACCCCAACTGCCGGTTCGTCGCGGAGTTCATCGGCACGTCGAACTTCCTGTCCGGCAACGTGGTGGCCAGGGACGGCGACCGCTACACCGTCAACACCCTCGACGGCCAGCTCGCGCTCGACTCCGCCATGGCCCTGCCGCTGGGCACCGACGTGATCGTGTCGGCGCGTCCTGAGGTGGTGGAGGTCAGCACCACCTCCAGGGCGGGCGAGGTGCCCAACGAGTGGAAGGGCACCGTGCTCACCCGCGCCTACCTGGGAGACAGCCTCGACCACGTGGTGGCGGTCGGCAAGCACGAGCTGCGCACCCGCGGGAACCCCTCGACCTCGATCGAACCAGGGACCGAGGTCTATCTGCGGATGGATCCGGCCAAGCTCGTGCTGGTCCCCGTCGATTGACCGTGATTCTGCGCAACCGCGACTTCGCGCTGTACTGGTGCGGAGTCGTGTTGTCCCAGATCGGCACCCGCGGCACCGTGGCGGCCAATTTCTACCAGGTCTACCAGCTGACCGGCTCGGTGGTGCACACCGGGCTGGTCGGCGCCGCGCAGGCGGTCGCGCTGCTCGTCCTCAGCCCGCTGGGCGGGGCGCTGGCCGACCGCCTGGACCGGCGCCGGCTGCTGCAGGCCGCGCAGGCCGTCGCGCTGCTCGTAGCCGCCGCGCTCTCCTGGCTGACGCTAACCGGCCGGGCCGAGGCCTGGCACGTCGTGGTCTCCGTGGTGCTCACCACGGCCGCGGCGACGTTCGACCAGCCGGCCAGGCAGGCGCTGATCCCCGCGCTGGTGCCGAAGCACCGGATCGGGGAGGCGATCGCGCTGCTCAACCCGTCGCGCGAGCTGGCCGTGCTGGCCGGCCCGCTGCTGGCGGGCGTGCTCATCAGCGTGGCCGGGCCCGGGCTGATGTACGTCGTCGACGCGGTGACCTACGCGGTGCTGGTCGGGGTGCTCGCCCTGCTGCGGCTCCCCGCGCCGGCGCCGGCCGCCGAGCGCCGCTCGATCCTGGGCTCGATCGCCGACGGCGCCGGATACATCGCCCGCCGGCCGCTCATCTACCACCTCATGCTGCTCGACCTGTCGGCGACGGTGTTCAGCGCCTACCGGGTGCTGCTGCCGGCGCTCGCGCTGGACGTGCTGCAGGTCGGCGCGACCGGGTACGGCGTGCTGTCCGGCGCCCCGTCGGCCGGGGCGCTGATCGCGACCTACGCGATCGTCCGCACGGTGCGGAGCAGCCGGCGGCAGGGCCGGGTCCTGCTCGCGGCCACGCTCTGCTACGGCGTCTCGGCCATGCTGCTGGCGCACTCGCCGGTCTTCCCCCTGGCCGTGCTCGCCGCCCTGCTGCTCGGCGCCTTCGACGCCATGGCCACCACGATCAGGCACGCCGCCGTCCAGATCGACACCCCGGACGAGATCCGGGGCCGGGTCACGGCCTTCTACCAGATGTCCTCGCGGGGCGGCCCGGCGATCGGGGACGTCGTCGTCGGGGCGGTGGCCGGCGTGATCGGCCCCGTGGCGGCGCTCACCGTCGGAGGGCTGGGTCCGGTGCTCGTCGCCGGATGGGCGTGGCTGCGCGGCGGCGTGGTGCGCTCCTACACCGGGATGGCCGAGGCCGAGCGGTAGCTCAGCGCCCCTGGCCGGCCACCGCCAGGGCGCCCGCCGCGGCCGCCGCCGGGTCGAGGTAGCGGCCGCCGCGCTGGAGCGGACGCAGATCCTCGTCGAGGTCGTAGCGCAGCGGGATGCCGGTCGGGATGTTCAGGCCCATGACCTCCTCGCGGTCGAGGCGGTCGAGGTGCGCGACGAGCGCCCGCAGCGAGTTGCTGTGCGCCACGACCAGTACCGTGTGCCCGGCGCGCAGGTCGGGCACGATGCCGTCGTACCAGTGGGGCAGCAGGCGGGCGGCGACGTCGGCCAGCGACTCGGCCCGGGGCAGCAGGTCGCGGGGCAGATCGGCGTAGCGCGGGTCGTCACGCACGTGCCAGGCGTCGTCCGGGTCGGGCGGCGGCGGCACGTCGTAGGAGCGGCGCCAGAGCCGGAAGCGCTCCTCGCCGTACTCGCGGAGGATCTCCCTCTTGTCCTTGCCCTGCAGCGCGCCGTAGTGCCGCTCGTTGAGCCGCCAGTTCCTGCGGACCTGCGCCCAGGCCCGGCCTGCCGCGGCCAGCGCGAGATCCCCGGTGCGCACCGCGCGGGTGAGCAGGGAGGTGTGCGCCACGGTCGGCGGCAGCCCGGCCCGGCGCAGCAGCCGCCCGGCCCGCCGCGCCTGCTCCGCGCCGGACGGCGTCAGGTCGACGTCGACCCAGCCGGTGAACAGGTTCCCGGCGTTCCACTCGCTCTCGCCGTGCCGCAGCAGGACCAACGGGGAGACGCCCCGCTCCGGGTGCCGGAACGGGGCGTCCTTCAGCCGCAGGGTCACTCCGCCGAGGCCGGCTCGAAGTAGTGGACGGTGTCGTAACCGAGGTGCTTGAAGACGCGGTTCTGCGCGTTGAACAGCCGCAGCGGGGTGCCGTCCGCGGCGAAGATCTGGCAGACGTGGTTCTGCGGGACGTAGAGCGTGTCGCCCCGCCTGATCTCGTAGCGCTTGGGCTCCAGGGCGATCCGCGCGTAGTACTTCTCCGCGATCTCGGCCTCGACCTCCCACTGCAGCGCGTAGCCGTCGCCGTCGAGCACGTAGTAGACCTCGTCGGCCATCTTCCAGTACTTGCCGCTGTGGCCGCCGGCGGGGATGTCGAGCTCGAAGGCGTCCACGCTGAAGATGCGGCCGTCGGTGCGCTCGGCCGAGGACATGACGCGCACCCGCCCGAGCGGGGTCCGCTCCCAGGTCGTGTCGGCGGGAGAGATCACCTTCTTGCGGTCGAGCACGCCCGGCGTCCAGATGCGCGACCAGTCCTCGCGCGGGCCGAAACGCTCCTCCTCCTCGACCGGCCCGGACCGGCCCTGCTGGATCAGCCCCATGAACATCCACGTGCACTTGGCCTTCACCACCAGCGCGACGGCGCGCTCCTGGTAGGGGTTGAAGTGCCGGTGCACGGAGTCGGTGTGCACGAAGACCAGGTCGTCCTTGGCCCAGTCGTAGCGCTGGTCGTCGTGGATCTCGTAGCCGCGGCCCTCCAGGATGTAGAAGGCGGCCTCGTTCTGATGGCCGTGGCCGTGGTTCGACGACTCCGGCGGCAACTCCACGAAGTGCACCTGGATCGTCTGGGTGAGGAAGTCCTCGTCACCGGGGCCGATGCGCCACCAGGTCTTGCTCTTCGCGCTGTCACCGGAGTGCGCGACCTTCGCGTCGTCCACGACGACGCTGTCGTCGCGGACGCGCTCGACCGCCAGCTGGCGGCGGCGGAACTCCCCGAGGCCGTAGGTCTGCGAGATCAGGCCGCGTACGAACACTCGTCCGCTCTTGCCCATGGGTCCTCCTAGCATCGGCCCTACACAATTAGGCTTAATGGTATTACCTTCCTACCGAAGCCCGCAACGACCGTCAAGGTTGAACGGAGGCTCGCGCCCGACTAAGGTATAAATGTTAGACCTTTCAAGGGAGGTGCGGTGAACTCCAGCGACCGCGTGGGCACGCTGATCGTGGGTGCCAGCCAGGCCGGGCTGCAGGTGGCGACGAGCCTTCGGGAGCTGGGCGCGACCGAGCCGATCACCCTGATCGGCGGCGAGGCGCGCCCGCCCTACCAGCGACCGCCGCTGTCCAAACGGTTCCTCCAGGGCGATCTCGCCGAGGACCGGCTCGCGCTGCGCGGCGCGGACTTCTACGCGAGCAACGGGATCGAGCTGATCTGCGGCGAATGGATCGAGACCATCCGTCTCACCGACCCCGTCACGGGCGCGGGTGAGGCCGTGACGCGCGGCGGCCGGCGGCTCGCCTTCACCAGGCTCGCCCTGACCGTCGGCGGCACCCCCAGGCGCATGCGCGTGCCAGGACACGGCCTGAGCGGCATCCACTACCTGCGCGACGTCGACGACGCGCTCGCGCTGCGCCGCGACCTGGCGGGCGCCGGGCGCGTCGTGGTCGTCGGCGGCGGATTCGTCGGCCTGGAGGCCGCCGCCGCCGCGCGGGCCGCCGGCAAGGACGTCGTCGTGGTCGAGGCCGCCGACCGGCTGATGGCGCGCGCGGTCGCGCCCGCCGTCTCCGGCTTCTACGCCGACGCCCACCGCCGCCGGGGCACCGAGGTGCGCACCGGCACGACGGTGACCGCGTTCACGGGCGACGAGCGCGTACGCGGCGTGCGGCTGAGCGACGGCACCCTGCTGCCCGCGGACGTGGTGGTCGTGGGCATCGGCCTGGAACCGCGCACCGAGCTGGCCGGGCAACTGGGGCTGCGGGTCGAGCACGGCATCGTCGTCGACGCCGCCGCGCGCACCAGCAACCCGGCGATCGTGGCCGCAGGCGACTGCACCGTCCTGCCCCATCCGCTGACCCGGCAGGGCCGGGTGCGGATCGAGTCGGTGCAGAACGCCGTGGCGCAGGCGCAGGTCGCCGCCGCCTCGCTGCTCGGGCTCACCCAGGAGACGCGGGCCGTGCCGTGGTTCTGGTCGGATCAGGCCGACCTGAAACTGCAGATCGCCGGCCTGTCCGCGGGCTACGACGACTGCGTCGTGCGCGGCGACCCGGCCACCGAGCGGTTCTCGGTGTTCTACTACAAGACCGGCCGGCTGATCGCCTCCGACTCCGTCAACGCGCCCCGCGACTACATGCTGGTGCGCAAGGTGCTCGGCGACGGAGGCACGCTGCCGCCCGACCGCGTCGGTGACGAGTCGATCTCGCTGAAGAACCTGGTGAACCCGCCGACGGCGGTCGCCTGAGCGCGGTCGCGAATCAGCCGGCGTCGGCGAGCCCCCGCAGCTCCAGCAGCGCCACGTGGTGGCGCCACAGCGCCTGCTCGTTGAACGCCGCGCCCAGATCGGGCAGATGCGCGCGATCCTGCTCCGAGACCTCGGCCGGCGCGGCGCCCAGCCGGGCCAGCTCGACGCTGATCCGCAGCAGCTCGTCGAGCGCGAGCAGCCGGCTCAGCGCCTGCGGCACGTCCTGCCCGGCCGTCACGACCCCGTGGCCGCGCAGCAGGACGACCGCGGATCCGCCGAGCACGCGGGCCAGCCGCGCGCCCGCGGCGGCGGTGCGCACCAGACCGGCGTGCGGGTAGACGGGCACGCCGCCGTCGGCCAGCAGGAACGCCGGGATGTCGTAGGCGCCGAAGACCGGGCGGAGCGGCACCCGCGCGAGCCCGCCGAGCAGCGCCGAGCGCGGGTGGGCGTGCAGCACGGACACCAGGTCCGGGCGGGCGCGCAGGATCTCGGCATGGATCGGATACTCGTGGGGCAGCCGGTAGCCGTCGCCGACGTCACCCTCGTCGTCGAGCGAGACGAGCCGGACGTCGGCCACGGTGGTGAACAGCAGCCCGCGCTCACGCGGGCCGCGGCAGCGGACCAGGACCCGGTCCCGGCCGACGCGCAGGCTGATGTGCCCGAGCAGTGGCGTGGTCAGCCCGGCCGCCGCCACGATGCGGCAGCCGAGCGCGACCGTCCTGCGCAACTCGTCGAGTTCGCCGGCCATCAGATGACGAACGCCTCCAGGCTCTCCGGGGCGAAGATCGCCTCCGGCTCGCGGAGCACGCGCGACAGACCTTGCTCGTGGTGGTAACGCAGGAACGTGGCCAGCACGTGCCGGTTCGCCGCCACGCCGTAGGACCAGTAGTCGGCGCCGAGCAGGTCACGGGCCTGCTCGATCTCCTGGATCAGCCACGGGGTCATGAAACGCAGCGCGGAGGAGTCGTAGATCCGGCCGTAGGCGTCGTCGCGCGCGGCCGTGAACGCCTTGCACAGCGACTGCGCCACCCAGCGGTACCGCTCGTAGACGTCGCGGCGGACGACCACCACATGCATGATCGGGAAGATGCCCGTCGCGGCGAAGTAGGCGCGCTCCGCCACGGCGACGTCGGGGAACAGCCGCCTGACCCGGGGATCCCCCTGCTGGAAGGGGCTGGGCACGCGCGGGGTGTAGAGCGCGTCGATCTCGCCGGTCGCCAGCAGGTCGGACAGAGTTCGGCCGGGCGGCGCCGTCTCCATCCTGAACGGCGTCTCGACCCGGCCCTTCTCCACGCGCCCCGGCGACTCCTGGCCGCCGGAGACGTAGGTGACCGAGTCGAGCGGCACGCCGTGGTGCTCGGCCAGGATGCCGCGGATCCACACGCCCGCGGTGAGCTGGAACTCCGGGTTGCCGACGCGCTTGCCGCGCAGGTCGGACGGCTGCTCGATGCCGGCTCCGGCGTTGAGGTAGATGCCGCCGTGCCGGAACATCCGCGAGGTGAAGACGGGCAGCGCCACGAACGGCGGCGTCTCCGCGTCGAGCGTGGCGACGTACGTCGACAGCGACATCTCCGCCACGTCGAACTCGCGGTGCTGCAACATGCGGAAGAAGGTCTCCTCGACCGGGAGCCGCAGGTAGGTCAGGTCGATGCCGTCGGGGCGGATGCTGCCGTCCTCGAGCGCGCGGGTGCGGTCGTAGTCGCCGCAGGCGAGGGTCAATCCGAGTCTGCCCATGTCAGGCCCCTGTTGTGAGTCGGGTCGCGAGCCGGGGGTAGACCCGCAGCGCGTTCGCCTCCAGGACGGCCGTCCGGTCGGCGGGGGACAGGCCCGCGGCCTCGACGTACCTCAGCGTGTCGTCCCAGGCGATGCCGGTGTCGGGGTCCGCGCCGCGCACCGCGCCGAGCATCTCCGAGGCGAACAGCACGTTCGCGGCCGGGACGACGCGCGTCAGCAGGTCGATGCCGGCCTGGTGGTAGACCGCGGTGTCGAAGAAGACGTTGCCGAGCAGCCCGGCCGGATCCGGCCAGCCGTTGCGCGTCGCCAGCCCCCGGTAGCGGCCCCAGTGGTAGGGGACCGCGCCCCCGCCGTGCGGGATGACCAGGCGCAGGCCGGGGAAGCGCCGGAACAGGTCGCTCTGCAGCAGCTGGACGAAGACGCTGGTGTCGGCGTTGAGGTAGTGCGCGCCGAGGGTGTGGAAGTTCGGGTTGCACGCGGTCGAGACGTGCACCATGGCCGGGACGTCCAGCTCCTGGAGCGCCTCGTACAGCGGGAACCACGACTCGTCGGTGAGCGGCAGCCCCGCCCAGGTGCCCGACGGGTCGGGGTTGAGGTTGCAGCCGACGAAGCCCAGCTCACCGACCGTCCGGCGCAGCTCGGCGAGCACGCCGCCGAGGTCGCCGCCGGGCGTCTGCGGCAGCTGCGCGACCGGGGCGAAGTGGCGCGGGTACAGCTCGCAGAGCCGGTGGACCAGGTCGTTGGACGCGCGGGCCCACGCGTCGGCCACGGCGGCGCCGGGCACGTGGTGCTCCATGGCCGAGGCCTTGGGGGAGAACAGCATCACGTCGCCGCCGCGCTCGCGCAGGACGCGTAGCTGGTTGCCCTCGACGCTCTCCCGCAACTCGTCGTCGGAGACGGGGGCCATGGCGGCGGCGCCGCCGGCGAGCTGGGCGTCGCGGAAGGCCTGGAGCGCGGGCGGGGCGGTGGTGTAGTGGCCGTGGACGTCGATGATCATCCGTGCTCCCTCCGGTAGGTCTCGTGGTCGAGGTAGCGCAGGCCCTTGCGTTCGAGCCGCTCGCGCATGGCGTTCACGTCCAGCCCCAGCTCGCCGTCGGCGTAGCGCAGGCGGGAGAGCGCCTCCTTCTCCTCGCGCGCCTCGGCGGCCGCGAGCACGGCCGCCGCCTCGGCCCTGCGGACGACCACCACGCCGTCGTCGTCGGCGACGATCACGTCGCCCGGCTCGACCAGCCGCCCGGCGCAGACGATCGGCACGTTCACCGCGCCGAGGGTCTCCTTGACCGTGCCCTCGGCCGAGACGCATCTCGACCAGGCGGGGAAGCGCATCGCCTCGAGCTCGGCGACGTCGCGCACGCCGGCGTCGACCACGATGCCGCGCACCCCGCGCGCCTGCAGCGAGGTCGCCAGCAGGTCGCCGAAGTAGCCGGCGTCCGACGGCGAGGTCGGCGACACCACGACGACGTCGCCCGGCCGGCACTGCTCGACGGCGACGTGGATCATCCAGTTGTCGCCAGGCGGCACGCTGACCGTGACCGCCGTGCCGGTGACGTGCGCGCCCCGGTAGACCGGGGAGATGGACGGCGCCAGCAGCCCGGTGCGGCCCTGCGCCTCGTGGACGGTGGCGACGCCGTATCTGCCGAGGCCGTCGCGCAGGCCGGCCGGGGTGCGCGGCGGATCGGTGACGACGATGCCGTTCACCGGGCCACCGCCCCACCGGCCTGGCCGATCAGCTCGGGCATGAGCGAGATGTGGATGGCGTCCTCCTCGGTCTCGCCCGCCAGCACGCGGATGGCGTGGTCGACCTGGTCGATGCCGTAGCGGTGGGTGGCCAGCCGCTCCAGCGGGAAGCGGCCGGAGGCGAGCTGGTCGAGGGCGAGCTCGCAGGACTTGAACGAGTGACCGCGGGCGCTCTTGACGGTGATCGCCTTCTCGGTCAGCTTCTTGATCGGGAAGTCCGGGAAGGCGGCCAGCTCGCCCTGGACGAGCAGCGTGCCCTCCCTGCGCACCAGCGCGTCGATGCCGAGCAGCACGGGCGCGGTCCCGGCGCGCGAGGTGCAGTCGAGCACGAAGTCCACCCCGCGGCCGCCGGTGAGGTCCATGACCTGCTCCAGCGGGTCCTGCGTCAGGACGTCGACGACGTCGTCGGCGCCGAGTTCGCGGGCCAGGTCGAGCCTGGCCCGGTCGCGGGTGGTGCCGCTGACGATGATCCGCGCGGCGCCGGCCTGCTTGCAGGCCACCACCTGGGAGAGGCCCTGCTGGCCGGGGCCCTGGATCAGCACGGTGTGGCCGTAGCCGACGCCGGCCGCGCGCAGCGCCCACTCGATGCCGTTCGACAGGGGGGTGACCAGGCCGGCGAGCTCGGCGGTGACGGTGTCGGGCACGCGGTGGAGCACGGCGTTCCACGGCAGGTACATGTACTCGCTGAAGCCGCCCCACAGGGTGCCGGGGTTCTCCGCCGAGGTGTAGCCGTAGCGGCGGGCGTCGGGGTTGGTGCGCCAGTCGGTGGCCGCGCAGTGGCGGTACTCGCCGATGCGGCACCACTCGCAGGTGAAGCAGCCGACATAGTGCTCGACGAAGACCCGGTCGCCCTCGCTCAGGCCGTGCCGGGCCTTGAAGCGGGCGCCGGCCTGGGCGATCACGCCGACGTTCTCATGGCCCATGATCACCTGGCCGTGGATCGCGCTCGGCGGGCTGCCGTACATCTTCACGTCGGTGCCGCAGATGCCGGCGACCTCCACCCGCAGCAGCGCCGAATCCGCGTCGATCGCCGGGAAGGGGAACTCCTGCATCTCGGTCGTGCCTGGCGCGACGCGCACCGCCGCGCGCACTGTGTCGCTCATGTCGCTCCTTATGGCCAAATGGTCATGCCATTAGTACCATAGGCCAATGCGTTGCGTAACTCTCACCCGAGCCCAGGGCAACAACCGGGCCGTCATCGACGGGAGCGTGGCTCCCGAGGGCTTCCCGCTCGAGTTCGCCCAGGAGGCGGTCCTCGTCCAGGGGTTCCGCAAGATGGTCCGCGACCTGGCCTACGACGTCAGTGAGATGGCGCTGACCACCTACCTGTGCGCCCGCGAGCACGGCGTGCGCTTCAACGCGCTGCCGATCTTCCTGGTCCGCGGCTTCCACCACGGCGCGATCCTGGTGCGCGGCGACGGCTCGATCACCGAGGCCGGGCAGCTGAGCGGCCGGCGGGTCGGCGTCAACCGCGGCTACACGGTCACCACGGGCGTCTGGGGCCGGGCGATCCTGGGCACCGAGGGCGGGCTCGACCTCGACTCGGTCACGTGGGTGCGCTCCGGTGACGAGCACGTCGCCGGCTACCGGCCGCCCGCCAACGTCGTCTCGGCCCCCGCCGGCCGCACGCTGGTCGACCTGCTGAAGGCGGGTGAGCTCGACGCGGTGATCGGCGTCGACACCGACGACCCGGACCTCGCGCCGCTCATCGCCGACCCCGTCGAGGCCGGCTTCGCCGCCCTGCGCTCGCGCGGCCTGTACCCGATCAACCATCTCGTGGTCGTCAAGGACGACGTCCTGGCCGAGCGGCCGGGGATCGCCGCCGCCGTCTTCGAGGCGTTCGCCGAGTCCAAGCGGCGCTACGTCGAACGGCTCAGGTCAGGGGAGGTGGCCGACGCCACCGACCGGATGTACGCCCGCGTGCTGGCCGAGACCGGCGCGGACCCCCTGCCGTACGGGCTGGAGCCCAACCGGGCCGTCCTGGAGGAGCTCATGGGTCATGCCGTGCGGCAGCGCATCCTCGCCGCGCCGGCCAGGATCGAGGACCTGTTCGCGCCCGCCACCCTGAAGCTGGCGGGCTGAGCCGTGCGCGTCGTGATCGCCGGCGACCACCACGGTGTCGCGCTCAAGAGCCGGCTGACCGGCTGGCTGACGGCACGCGGCCACCTGGTCGACGACCTCGGCACCCACACGGCCGACCTCGCCGACTACCCGCCGCTGTGCGCCGCGGTGGGCCGGCGGGTGGCCGCGGGGGAGGCCGACCTCGGCGTCGTCATCGGCGGCAGCGGCCAGGGCGAGGTGATCGCCTGCAACAAGGTGCGCGGCGTGCGCGCCGGGCTGGCCTACAGCCGCTTCGCGGTCGAGATCTCCCGTGGCAACAACGACGCCAACGTGATGGTGCTGGGCACCAAGGTCCTCGGCGACGACGAGGCCGAGGACCTGCTCGCGTTGTGGCTCGCCACGCCGTTCAAGGGCGGTGTGCACGCGGCCCGGGTGGCGCAGATCGGCGCGCTCGAAGACGCCGGTCGGCTCGGGTCCGCCGGTCAGTGAGAGCGGAGGAACTCCAGGATGCGGGCCGGAGCCGTCCGCGCGGTCTGCTCGGCCACCGGGACGTCCCAGTACTCGTGGACGGGCAGGCACTCCTGGAGATAGCGCGCGGCCGACGGCGCGTGCGAGGCGTCCTGGCCGGGCACGATCAGCGCCGGCACGTCGAGCGTCATCAGCTCCTCGGCCCCCGGGCCTGGGACGGTGTCGCGGTCGAAGAGCCCGCCCACGCTGCCCGTCACGACCAGCTCGTAGCGGGCCGGGTCGAGCGCGGCGTAGGACGCGGCGAACGCCTCGTCGGTACGCAGCGGAGCCGCCCACGGGCCGACCCGCGGGTCCTTGCCGAAGCCGTCCGTCGTGGCGCGGGCCAGCTCGGCGACCGCGCCCAGCCCCCGCTCGGCGACGAACGCCAGATGCCGCGCGAAGCGCCGGTGCTGGGCCATCCGGTAGCGGGGCCCGCCGGCGGGGGAGAAGAGCACCATGCTCCGCACCCGGTCCGGGGCCGCGACGGCGAGCGCGGCGGCCGTCGAGCAGCCCACGCAGCCCCCCATCGTGTGGGCGGAGTCGATGCCGAGGTGGTCGAGCAGCGCGAGCGCCTGGCCGGCGTACTTGTCCCAGGTCAGCCGCTCGACCCGGCCGCCCGACGCGGCGGCCTCGCGCCGGTCGAAGATCACGCAGGTGTAGTGCGGCGCGAACGCCTCGACGAAGCCCAGGTCACGGTAGCGGCCGAAGCCGGTCCAGTTCTCCAGCCCGGAGTCGAAGCCGCCCGGGCTGAACATCAGCAGCGCCGGGCCCTGTCCCACCGTCTCGTAGCGGGTGCGGATGCCGTCGAGGTCGGCGAAGGGCATGGAGCCTCCTAGATCGTGATGCCGCCGCGGATCTGCCGCCCGGCGCGGATGTCGGCCGCGCACCGGCTGAGCGCGTCGTAGGCGAGGCGGGCGACGTTGAGGTAGGTGTCGGGCTCGTGGTCGAGGTTGTCGGCGGAGTAGCCGAGCGCGGCGGTGGTCATCCTGATCCGGCCGTCGAGCCACGGCCCGCCGCCGAAGCCGCCCAGCACGGGGATCGACACCGCCTCGACCACGGCCGGCCCCACGACGGGACCGGAGTTGGTGAAGTTGAGCGCGATGGCGCCGGCCGACTCCAGCCGCCTGGCCTCGCCGACCAGCTCGTCCAGCAGCTCGTCGGGAACGCGCGCGGACGCGGCCGCCGAGTACTCGACGCCGTGCTTGAGCGCGGTCTGCGGGGTGATCCCGAACTGCGCGAAGACGGGGATGCCGGCCCGGGTCACCGCCTCCACGGCCTCGGGGAAGCTCGCCGCGCCGTCGAGCTTGACCAGGTCGGCGCCGGCCTCCTTGACCAGCCGGACGGCGGCGCGGACGGCCGCGGCCGGGCCCTCCTGCAGCGGGCCGAACGGGAAGTCGCAGCTCAGCAGCGCGCGGCTGACCCCGCGCCGCACCGCCTTCGCCACGACCAGCATCTCCTCCATGGTGATCCGCAGCGGATGCGGCTGGCCCCAGAGGTTCACCCCGACGGTGTCGCCCACCGAGACGATCTCGACGCCCACCCGGTCGGCGATGCGCGCCATCTGGTAGTCCCAGGCGACGAGGCAGACGCTCTTGTCCCCGGCGGCCTTCATCGCCCGCAGCGACGGGACGGTCACCTTGCCGGACGCGGTCGCGGCGCTCATGCGCGGGTCGCCCTGAGCAGCTCGAAGAGGTCGTCCTCCTCGGCGGGGACCAGCAGCATGCGGGCGTGGGGCCGCAGCGCGAACAGCGCCTCGCTGGTCAGCCGCCCCGGTGTGACGGCCAGGCCCGCCGTCATGATGCCGCGCACCTTGCAGGCCGCGCCGATGGTCGCGGCCGCCTCGGCGTTCTCTCCGCTGGTCGAGACGAGCATGAGGGTGTTGCTGTCCGCCAGTTCCCCGGCCAGCGGCACGCTCTCGCCGGACAGGGTGACGAGGTGGTGCCCGGGATCGGCGGCGAGGTAGAACTTCGCCTGCGCCCACCGCATCCGCGCCGCCCGGCGCACGATCTGCTCGGCCGCGGCGTCCAGCGCCACCACCCGGGTGTTCCTGGCGGCCGAGAGGGGATAGTCGATCCTGAAGGCCGCCTCCTCGGCGGTCGCCGCGCGGGCGCAGCTGCTGACCAGGCGCGATGGTGTCATCGGAGTGCTCCTCTGATGGGATGTCAGACGGTGGTCTGCGGGACGCCGGGCCTGGCGACCATGGCCTCGCCGATGCCGTCGACGAACGACTGGTCGGCCGGCAGCACGATGGCGACCGAGCGCACCCGCTGATCCCGCGCGCGGTTGCCGACCGGCTCCGCGCCCTCCTGCTTGAGCGCCAGCGCCGCCTTGCGCAGCTTCTGACGTGCCTTGATGATGCCGGCGTCGGTGGCGACCAGGCGTTCCTTGGTGCGGTCGACGATCGGGCCCATCGACTCCTGCAGCGAGGCGTCCTGGAGGGCGATGCCCTTGATCCCGGAGTAGGTCTCGCCGCGGCGCTGGGCCTCGCGGTCCATCAGGTAGTCGTTGTCCTTGTTGGCGAGCGGGCGGTAGTTCTCGTCGTTCGCGCTGTGCACGCCCATGCCGGCCCGCATGGCCGTGACCTCGTCCTCGGTGAGCGGGCGGGTCGGGTGGTAGTCGAAGCTCCAGGCCCAGCAGTTCTCGTCGTCGATCGGCACCCAGAAGTGGCCGTGCATCGGGTGGTCTCCGCGCGGTGGCACCATCGTGAAGTTGGGCAGCACCCACGGCGTCACCCGCCAGTAGTAGTGGCCCTCCTCGGCGTTGCGCCTGGCGCCGATCAGCAGGCCGCCCTCGTAGTCGACGACCTCGAAGAACGGCTTGAGGTCGCCCCTGTTGTACGCGTTGCCCCGCGACCCCTTGAACAGCGGGTCGCTGTCGAGGCTGCCGGAGTGCAGGAAGGTGACGTGGCTGGAGTCGATGCCGCCTTCGAGCGCCTGCAGCCAGTTGCACTCCTGCAGCCGCTTGGAGGTGTACGTCTGGGTCTCAGGAACGGTGGCGAACTCCCACTCGGGCAGCGGCGGCCGCTTGTCGGGGTCGCCGAGGTAGGCCCACAGCACGTCGCCGCGCTTGACCAGGGGGTAGGACTTCAGCTTCACGTTGGCGCAGAAGTTGCTGGTCTCGGGCTCGCTGGGCACCTCGATGGCCTGGCCGGTGTAGTCGTACTTCCAGCCGTGGTACGGGCAGCGCAGGCCGCCTTCCTCGTTGCGGCCGAACCAGAGCGAGACGCCGCGGTGGGCGCAGAACTCGTCCATCAGGCCGTAGCGGCCCTCGGAGTCGCGGAAGGCGATCAGCCGTTCGGAGAGGACCTTGACGCGGACCGGCGGGCCGTCGTTCGCCGGGAGCTCCTCCGCCAGCAACACCGGCTGCCAGTAGCGGCGGAACAGGTCGCCCATCGGGGTGCCGGGTCCGGTCTGGGTCAGCAGCTCGTTGATCTCGGGGCGTAGCATCCTATGGTCCTTTCACTATAAGGAATAACTATCAGACCATTCTTGGCCGAGCAATGGGCGAGTGGAGGCTCACGCCTGGCTGGGCGGCACCTCGACGACGAGGCCGTCGAGGTCCTCGGTGACCTCGATCTGGCAGCCGAGCCTGCTGGTGGCCCGCCGGTCCTCGACGCCGAGGTCGAGCAGGTCGTCCTCGAGGTCGCCCGGGCCTCCCGCGCGTTCGGCGAAGTCGGCGCGCACCCAGACGTGGCAGGTGGCGCAGGAGTTGTTGCCCCCGCACTCGCCGATGATCCCGGGCACTCCGTTGCGCACCGCGGCGGACATCACCGTGTCACCGGCCGCGGCCTCGACGACGTGCTCGTCGCCCTGGGTGCTGACATAGACGACCTTCGGCACGTACGACTCCTTCCGGGATAATGGCCTAACCAATATACCTAGATGCGTATCGGGTAGGTCAACAGCCCGGGAGCCAACCAGTGGACTGTTCTAGAGATTGGTTAGACCATTTCTTGATACGATGCAGCCGGGGGACCGACCGAGATCGTGAAGGGGGCGCCGGCATGGCCAGTGCGTCAGTGAGGCCGTCGGACGACACACCGGGCAAGAGAAGCACCGCAGACCTGTTCAGCCCGGTCAGCGTCGATCGCATCTCCGAGGTCATCGTGGAGCAGATGCGGCTCCTGATCAGGGAGGGCAAGCTCGTCCCCGGTGACCGGCTGCCCAGCGAGCGCAACCTGTGCGAGCAGTTCGGGGTCAGCCGGGTGACCGTCCGCGAGGCGCTTCGCGTCCTGGAGGCCAGCGGCCTGGTGGAGATCCGCGTCGGGGCGCGGGGCGGCGCCTTCGTCACCCGCCCGTCGAGCGAACGCGTCGGCAAAGGGCTCGCGGAGCTGCTGACCCTGGCCCCGATGACCGCACTCGACGTCACCGAGGCCCGGATGGTCGTCGAGCTCGGCATCCTGCCCCTGGTGGTGGAGCGCGCCACCGAGGCGGACATCGCGGAGTTGCGCGTCCTGGTCGACCAGGGTCTCAGCGCGCTGGAGGACGGCACCTACACGATGGCCATGTCGGCCGCCTTCCACGTGCGGGTCGCCTCGTCGGCGCACAACCCGGCGATGGAGATGCTGGTGCACACCTTCCACGGCCCGCTGCTCATGTCGTTGCAGCGGGCTCAGGTCTCCGCGCCGCTGATGGGCCTTCGCGGCGCCCACGAGCACTTCGAGCTGGTCGAGGCGATCGAGCAGCGCGACGTCGAGCGGGCCCGCGCCGTCATGACCCGCCACCTGCAGCGCACCGCCGACCGCCTGGCCAACCCGGAGGCCGAGGAGTGAGCGCGCGCCGCTCGACGCACACGGCCGGCTAACGGCCCAGGCCGGCCTCGTAGGCGAGCAGGCCGACCTGAGTGCGGTTGGTGCACTGCGTCTTGGCCAGGATGCGGGAGATGTGGCCTTTGACGGTGGTCTCGCTCAGGAACAGCGCGGCGGCGATCTCCGCGTTCGACATGCCACGGGACACGCACACCAGCACCTCCCGCTCCCGCTCGGTCAGCTCCTCCAGGAGGGCCAGCCGGTGATCACGGGCGGCGCGCCGGCCGTCGGCGGTGGCGAGCAGCCGCCTGGTGGCGGTGCGCGACATCACGGTGTGGCCCTCGGCGGCGACCCGGACCAGGCCGATCAAGTCCTGGGGCGGGGTGGACTTGAGCAGGAAACCCGAGGCGCCCGCGTGCAGTGCGCGCAGCACGTACTGGTCGGCGTCGAACGTGGTCAGCACGACCACATGCGGCGGCCCGGCCAGCGCCGCGATCATGCCGATGGCCGTGATCCCGTCGACGCGCGGCATCCGCAGATCCATCAGCACGAGGTCCGGCCGGTGCCGGACGACCTCCTCGACGCCCGCCGCCCCGTCGTAGGCCTCGCCGACCACCTCGACGTCGCCGGCCGAGCCGAGGATCGTGCGCAGGTGCGTGCACACCATCGGCTCGTCGTCGACCACGACGACCCTCACCATCGCGTGCCCCGGGGCAGGGTCACGCGCAGCTCGAAGCCGCCGTCGCCGTACGGGCCGGCCAGCAGCGTGCCGTCGACCAGCTCGACCCGCTGCCGCAGGCCCAGCAGCCCGGTCCCGGCCGCAGGACCGGCACCGGTCAGTGCCGGCCCGGCACCGGTCAGTGCCGGCCCGGCACCGGCCGGGCCGACGCCGATCAGCGCCGGGTCGGGGGCACGCGTGGGCGCGGTGTTGCGCACGAGCAGCAGCACGCCGTCGCGCTCGTAGCGCACCTCGACGCGGGCCGACGCGCCCGGCGCGTGCTTGCGCACGTTGGTCAGCGCCTCCTGGACGACCCGATGGGCGGTACGCCCCACGACGGGCGAGATCGGCGACCGGTCCCCGTGCTCGACGAGCTCGACCCGGACGCCCACGGACTCCGACTCGGCGACCAGCGTGACGAGGTCGGGCAGCTCCTGCTCGCGCATCCCGTCGCCGTCGGGGTCGTGCAGGATCCCGACGAGGTCGCGCAGCTCCCGCAACGCCTGGCAGCCGGTCACCCGCAGCGTCTCGGCGGCCTCCCTGGCCTGGGCGTCGGCGGAGGACACCTGTAACGCCCCCGCCTGGAGGACCATCAGGCTGACCCGATGGGTGACCACGTCGTGGATCTCGGCCGCCAGCCGCACCCGTTCCTCGCCGCGGACCTGCTCGGCCACCAGGTGCCGCTCGCGCTCGGCGCGTTCGGCCCGTTCGCGCAGCGAGGCGATCAGTTGCCGGCGCGCGGCCACGTACAGGCCGAGCAACGCGCCGGCCAGGGTGACCAGCGAGCTGCGCAGGCCGACCTCGCCCGGCGGGAGCACGGGCGTGGGCAGCACGACGAGCGCGACCACCGGGATCGCCGCCAGGCGGCGATCGGCCGGGAAGAGCATCGCCGCGTAGGCGGCGAACGGCGCCGCGGGCAGCCACCAGAGCACGGCCGGGTCGCTCGGGACGCCGCCGGGCAGGAGGGCGAGCGCCACGGCGGCGCCGCACACCAGCCAGGCGACGGCCACCGGCGCCCGCCTGCGGAGCGCCGGCGCGAGCGCGGCGGCGATCAGCACGACGGTCGTGGCCGGCCCGTGCCCCAGCTGTTCCCCCGCCAGGATCAGGCAGAACACCACGATCGCCGCGTCGACGACCGTGTCGCGGATCAGCCGGGCACGCACAACCCTCACCCTAGGCGGCGGCCCGCCGGCGCGGACCCTACGAAAGTAGGGTCTTGGGGCGCGGAGAACCCCACCATCGCAGCTCCCGCCGCACCTTCACCCCACGGTCGAATCGGGGCATGTCCTACCGAACGACACGGGCCCTGCTGATCTGCGGGGCCGTCGCACCGCTCGCCTCGCTGCTGGTCTTCCACCTCGACATGGCGTTCCGCGCCGGGTACGACCCGCTGCGCCACGCGCCGAGCTCGATGATGACCGGTGACCGCGGCTGGCTGCAGATCGCCAACTTCGTGATCACCGGGACGCTGATGATCGCCTGCGCCGCCGGGATCCGGCGCGCGCTGCCCGCCGGGCGCGCCGCTCGATGGGGTCCCCGGCTGGTGGCCGTGTACGGCGCGGCCATGATCGCCACCGGGGTGTTCGTCACCGATCCGCAGCTGGGCTACCCGCCGGGGACCCCGTCGGACCTCCTGCCCGGCGTGAACGCCCAGGTGAGCTGGCATGGGCAGCTGCACTGGATGACGGCGTTCGTCATCTACGCCGCCACCACCCTGGCCTGCTTCACCTTCGCCCGGCGCTTCGCCGCCGAGCCCGGCGGGCGCGCCTGGGCGGCCTGCCTCGCCGCCACCGGCGTCCTGGCCCCGTCGATCATGTACGGCGGCAGCCTCGTCCTCCAGCCGCTGGCCGTCTCCGGCGAATGGTACGCCGCCCTCGACGGGATCGCGGGCCGGATGGTCATCCCGCTCGGCTGGGTCTGGGCCGCGCTGGTGCCGCTCCGCCTGCTCAGGACCCGGTCCGGGGAGGCACGGTCATGATCGAGGTCTCCTCGCTCACCAAGACCTACGGCACGGGACGCGCCGTCGACCAGCTCACGTTCACCGTCGAACCCGGCGTCGTCACCGGGTTCCTCGGACCCAACGGCGCGGGCAAATCCACCACGCTGCGCCTGGTCATGGGGCTGGACCGGCCGACACACGGGACGGCGACCGTGGCCGGACGCCGCTACGCCGACCTGGCCCACCCGCTGCGCACCGTCGGCGCCCTGCTCGACGCGCGCGCCGTGCACCCGCGCAGGACGGCCCGCGACCACCTGCACTGCCTGGCGGCGAGCGGCGGCATCCCCGACCGCCGCGTCGACGAGGTGCTCGGCCTCGCCGGGCTCGAACAGGCGGCGCACCGCCGGGCGGGGACGTTCTCGCTCGGCATGAGCCAGCGTCTGGGGATCGCGGCGGCGCTCCTGGGCGACCCCGAAGTGCTGATCTTCGACGAACCGGTGAACGGCCTGGACCCGGAAGGCATCAGGTGGATCCGCGGACTCGTGCGCGACCTGGCCGCGGAAGGGCGCACGGTCCTCGTCTCCAGCCATCTGATGAGCGAGATGGCGCTGACCGCGGACCACCTGATCGTGATCGGGCGCGGCCGGCTCCTGGCAGACACGGGGCTGGCGGAGCTCACCGGCGCGCAGTCGGTGCTGGTGCGGGCCACCCGATCGGCCGAGCTGGCCCGTCTCCTCTCGGGCGAGGGCGCCTCGATCCGGTGGTCCGGGCCGGCGCTGACCGTCACCGGCATGGACAGCGCCGCCGTCGGCGCGCTCGCCGCCGCCCGCGGGCTGGCGCTGACCGAGCTGACGCCGCAGCGGGCCACCCTGGAGCAGGCGTACCTGGATCTGACCGCCGGCAGCGCCGAGTTCGGCGGGGCACGCGGAGCGGACCGGTGAAGGCGGCGCTGCGGGGCGAATGGCGCAAGCTGCGCACGCTCCGGTCCACCTCCGCCTGCCTGGCCGCCCTGGCGCTCCTGAGCGTCGGTTTCGCGGCGCTGTTCAGCGGCGGCGCGAGCGAGATCCATCGCGAGCGGCCCGCCGACTTCGACCCCACCGCGCTCAGCCTCCAGGGCGGGATGATGTTCGGCCAGCTCGTCGTCGGCCTCCTCGGGGTGCTGTCGATCACCTCCGAGTACGCCACCGGCACCATCCACGCGAGCCTGACCGCGGTGCCCGGGCGCGGCCGGCTGTTCGCCGCCAAGGCCGTCGTCGTCGGCCTGGTCGCCGCCGTCGCCGGGCTGACGGCGGCGCTCGGCTCGTTCCTCGTCGGCCAGGCCGCGCTCGCCGCGAACGGGGTGCCGCACGCGGGCCTCGGCGATCCTGAGGTGGCCCGGGCCGTGCTCGGGGGCGGGCTCTACCTCGCGCTGATCGGGCCGCTCGGCCTGGCGCTGGGGTTCCTGACCCGGTCCACCGCCGCCGGCGTCACCCTGCTGACGTCGATGACCGTCCTCGTCCTGGCCGTGCTGCAACTGCTGCCGCCGCAGGTCGCCGGCCTCTGGCCGACCGTCGCCGGCACGCAGGTCGTCGCGACGCTGCCGCACTCCTCGCCCTGGCCCGGCTTCCTGCTGTACGCCGCCTTCGTCGCCGCGCTCACCGGGGCGGCTCTGGTGACGTTCCGCCGCAAGGACGCGTGAGCCCGGCCGAAGGCACGGCGGAGCCGTTCAGCATCCGGGGCAGAACCTCGCCTCGGGGTAGCGGGCGGACGGCCGGTCCAGGAGGGGCTGCGGCTCGTCCTTCAGGTGCTGGTCGAGGAAGGCCGCCACGTAGGCGCGGGTGAGCTCGGCGGCGCGCGCCGCGGGCAGCACCCCGGGCAGGGGCGCGATGCCGAGGGCGCCGGACAGCAACGGGCTGTCGGTGAAGGACTGGTGTTCGGCGCCCGACAGCACGATCCAGCGTTTCCATCCGGTGAGCAGCTTCCAGTCGCGGTCCCAGGTGGGGGCGGGGCCGCCGGAGACGTGCTGCGCCGAGCCCAGGAACATGAACGGCCGGGAGAAGCCGCGCTTGGGGATCCGGGCGTAGGCGGTGCCGTCCATGTCGATTCCGGCCCGCACGCGGGAGTCTTCGAGCATGGCCGCCATGGCGCTGGACCCGCCGATCGACTGCCCGACCATGGCGATGCGGGAACGGTCGATCCGGTCGGAGCCGTCCCACCGGGAGGGCAGCCGGTCGAGCACGAACGAGACGTCGGCGGCCCGGCCCCGCACCAGGCCGGCCCCGAAGCCGGGGTCGGTATTGCTGTCGCAGGCCAGGCATTCGGCCACCCGCCCGCCGGGGAAGGTGGTGGCGTAGTTCTCGTAGGTGTGGTCGATTCCGGCCACCACGTACCCGCGGCTGGCCAGGTCCTCGGCCAGGGAGGTGAGGGTGCTCATCGGCTTGGTGAAGCCGGGGGAGAGCACCACCAGCGGCAGCGACCGGCCCGCGGGTTCGGCGTCCTTGACGGCGTTCGTCCGGATCTTGCTCAGCGTGTCGTCCGGCGCGCCCGCGATCCCGGTGCCCTTGATGAGGAGCTCCGACTCCTTGGGCGTCATGTACGGCGCCCGCTCGCCGTCGCGTCGCCCGGTCGGGTACCACAGGGTGACCTTGAGCTCCCGGGCCTCGGCGTCGAGGTTCCAGGGGTCGGGACGGGAGGCGTCCGTGAGATGGAAGGCGGTGGTGCCGACCGGGTGCGGACCGGTGGGGG
>NZ_JABCPZ010000169.1 GCF_013283785.1 Nonomuraea antri | reverse complement strand
GCCTACGGCCGCAGTCCCGTAACCATCGCCGCCAGTGGCGGCCCCGTAACCATCGCCGCCAGTGGCGGCCCCGTAACCAATGCCGCCGGTCGCGGCCCCGTAGTCGCCGCCACCTGCCGCCGCACCGTAACCATTGCCAACGGTCGCGGCCCCGTAACCGTCGTTGCCCACGGTCGCGGCTCCATGACCATCGCCGCCGGTCGCGGCTCCGTAACCGCCGTTGCCTACGGCCGCAGTCCCGTAACCATCGCCGCCAGTGGCGGCCCCGTAACCATCGCCGCCAGTGGCGGCCCCGTAACCAATGCCGCCGGTCGCGGCCCCGTAGCCGCCGCCGTTGCCCACGGTCGCGGCTCCATGACCATCGCCGCCGGTCGCGGTCCCGTAACCGCCGTTGCCTACGGCCGCAGTCCCATATCCATCGCCACCAGTGGCGGCCCCGTAACCATTGCCACCGGTCGCAGCTCCGTAGCCATCCGCACCAGTGGCGGCGCCGCTTCCGCCTGCGCCCGGCGTGGTCGCGCCGCTACCCGCCGCGCCGCCGTGTCCGCCGGTGCCGGCCGCGGAGCCGGTCCCGCCGCTGCCCGCCTCGGCACCCGTGCCGTTCGTGCCGCCGGCCGGGGCGTTGTCCACGGATGGGCTGGTGGGCGGGATGACCGTGCCCTGGTCGCTAGGTCGCTCAGGCTGCTGACCGCCCGGCTGCTGACCATCGGGTTGCTGGCCGCCCGGCTGCTGGCCGCCCGGCTGCTGGCCACCGGGCTGCTGGTCGCCGGGTTGGTAGCCGTCGCCTGTGCCTTGGTCGCCCGGCTGGCGGCTGCCGGTGCCCTGGTCGCCGGTGTTGCCGTTGCCTGTGCCTGGGGTGTCGGTGCCCTTGTCGCCGGGTTGCGGGGTTTCGGGGGCGTTCGGGGTGGAGTCGCAGGCGCCGTCCGCGTTCGGCGGGGGCGCGGCGCCGGCGGCGGAGGTGGTGGAGCCGTCCGATGAGGTGGGCTGGGTGCCTGGGCCGCCCGGGTCGACGGAACCGGTGGGGCCGTCCGGGCGGATGTCCTGCGGGGCCCAGTCGCCCTTGCCGTACTCCCCCGCCGGGACCTCGACCCCGGGCATCTCCATCGGCGGGACTTCTCTGGCGTTGTCGTGGATCGTCTTGAGCGCGTCGAGGTTCGGCGGATTGGCGTCGGCCGACACCACGTCGCTGCCGTCGTTGGCCCAGGTGCCGACGTTCTGGGCCGAGGGCGGATCATCGACGGGCACCTTCGGCATCTCCGCGGGCACGACGTCGTCGATGTTCCTGAGCAGGGCCTCCACCTCTTCGGCGGTGGCCGGATCGACGGGGATCTGGATGACCTTGACGCCGTCGACCTCCACCACCTGAGGCTTGTTCGGGTCGGCTGCCTGGCCCGGCTGATTGCCCGAAGCATCCGTGCCCGCGCCGTTGTCCGCACCGGTCCCTGTCCCAGTCCCGGTCCCGGTGTCTGTCCCGGTCCCGGTGTCTGTCCCCGTCCCGGTGCCGGTGTCTGTCCCCGTCCCCGTGTCCGGGGCGGTTCCGGTGCCGGGGTCCGGACGCAGGCCTGTTCCCGGGTCCGTCCCCGTGCCCCTGTCCGCGCCGCGGTCGTGGCGGCTGTCCAGGTCGTTGTCCTTGGGCTGGTCGGCAGGGGTGTCGCCGGTGGAGGGAGGCTGGGACGGGGTGTCGTCGCAGCGCTTGTCGTCGTTGCCGGTGGGAGCGTCGCCGGTCTTGGGCGGCTCATCCGGCTTCGGCGGATCAGCCGCTTTCGGAGGTTCCGTCGCTTTCGGGGGTTCCGTCGCTTTCGGAGGCTCGGTCTCCTTTGGAGGTTCCGTCGCCCTCGGGGGCTCGGTCTCCTTGGGGGGTTCCGTCGCTCTCGGGGGCTCGGTCGGCTTCGGGGGTTCCGTCGACTTCGGCGGGTCGCACGACTTCGACGGCTCATCCGCCTTCGGCGCGTCACCCGTCTTCGGCGGGTCGGTCGCCTTTGGCGGGTCGGTCGCCTTCGGTGCGTCACCGGTCTTCGGAGAGTCGCCGGTCTTCGGAGGTTCTGTCGCCTTCGGCGGGTCGGTCGCCTTCGGTGCGTCACCGGTCTTCGGAGAGTCGCCCGTTCCCGGGGTGCCCGTCTTCGGGGTTTCGTCGCCCGACGGGGTGGAGCCGTTGCGCGCGGGCCCGGTGCCGTTCGGCTGTTCGACCTTCTTCTCCAGCACCACGAGCCGCTCGTCGACGTCCTTGACCATGACGTCGACCGCGTCCACGACCCGGGCGGGCTGCTGCAGGTCGCCGGCACTCACCTGGACGCGGCTGAGCACCCGGCGGACGCGGTCGTCGATCGAGCGCACCTGCTGCGCCGCGCTCTTCGCCTCACGCAACAGCCGGCGAACCAGCTCTGGGTCCATGCCGTCGTACTTGCCCATGGGCCAACTCCCGGACGTGTCGCCGCTCCGGGCTTCACCGTAATCACGGCGGAAGCGGCCACGCAGCCGGGATAAGCAGACGGTATACGTCAGTCGTCGGTGGCGACGTACCCGATGATGCCGCGCAGCTTCTCGACCGAGATGGCGCCGCGGCGCAGCATCCTGGGCACGGCGGTGGTGAGGTCGAGAATGGTGGACGGCTGGTTGGCGGTGCTGCTGGGCTTGCCGTCGTCGAGGTAGACCGAGACCGACTCGCCGAGCTGCTCCTCGGCCTCGTCGACGGTGGTCGCGGCGGGCGAGCCCGAGCGGTTGGCGCTGGAGACGGCCATCGGGCCGGTCTCCTTGAGCAGGTCGAGCGCGACCGGGTTGAGCGGCATGCGGACGGCCACCGTGCCCTTGGTCTCACCCAGGTCCCAGGACAGGGCCCTGTTGGCCTTGCAGACGAGCGTGAGCGGCCCCGGCCAGAAGGCGTCTATCAGATCCTGCCCGTACGGCCCCAGGTCCTCCACGAGCGCCGTGGCGGCCCGCACGGTGCCCACCAGGACCGGCGGGGGCATCTCGCGGCCGCGGCCCTTGGCGTCGAGCAGGGCGCTGACGGCGGCGTGCACGAAGGCGTCGGCGCCGATGCCGTAGACCGTGTCGGTCGGCAGCACCACCAGCTCGCCGCGGTGCACCGCGTCGGCGGCCTCCTTCAGGCCCTCGGCCCGCTGGTCGAGGTCGGAGCAGTCAAAACGTCGTCCCACGGTCTGGTTGCCTCGCTCCGCCCGGTGGTGAGCGGCGCCGTCGAGGCCTCCTCCTTCCTCTTCTGTCGCCACGCCGCCTTTCTCGTGGTCAGGAGAAGGCCGCGCGCGTGAGCATCCTAGTCTTGGCCCAGCCTCGCCGTGACGAAGCGGTCTCGCCGGGTGAGGTCCTGCCGCAGCCGTACGTCTCGCCAGCCGTTGTCTTCGGGGAAGGTCAGGTAGACCGCTCTGCCCTGCTCGTCGGCGTGTTCGACGGCCACCCAGCCGCCCGGGCGCAGGAGCCGGCGGGCGGTGCGCTCGACCGCGCGGACCTCGCCGAGCCCGTCGTCGCCCGAGCCGTACAGCGCCCTGGACGGGTCGTAGTCGCGCACCTCGGGATCGCGCGGGATCGCGCCGGGCGGGATGTACGGCGGGTTGGAGATGACCAGGTCGACCTTGCCGTTCAGCTCGGGCAGAGCCTCGGCGAGGTCTTCCGGATGCAGGTGGGTGCGGCCCTGGCCGTGCTCGGAGATGTTGCGCTTGGCCCAGCTGTACGCCGCGGGGTCGACCTCCACGGCGTGCACCTCGGCCAGCGCGACCTCCTGGGCGATCGACAGCGCGATCGCGCCCGAGCCGGTGCCGAGGTCGACGACGAGCGGCGCGGTGACGTCCATGGCGCGCAGGGTGTCGATGGCCCAGCCGGTCATGACCTCGGTCTCCGGCCGCGGCACGAACACCCCGGGCCCGACCTTGAGCTCCAGGTAGCGGAAGTAGGCGTGGCCGGTGATGTGCTGCAGCGGCTCGCGGGCCTCGCGTCTGGAGACGCCTTCCCAGAACAGCGCGTCGAAGTCGGCGTCCTTGACCGTGTGGAGCTCGCTTCTGCGCACGCCGTGGACGAACGCCGCGATCTCCTCAGCGTCGGTGCGCGGTGAGGGAACACCTGCCTCGGCCAGCCGGGCGGTGGCGAGGGCGATCTCGTCCAGCAGAAATGTCATGAGTGTTGTGCGAGCTTCTCCGCCATTTCGGCGTCGATGAGGGCTTGGGTGACGGCGTTGAGCTCACCGTCGAGAACCTGGTCGAGGTTATACGCCTTGAAGCCGACGCGGTGGTCGGAGATCCGGTTTTCCGGGAAATTGTACGTCCGGATCCGCTCGGAGCGGTCAACCGTGCGGACCTGCGACTTGCGTTCGGCCTGGGCCGCGGCGTCGGCCTGCTCCTGGGCCATGACCAGCAGACGGGCGCGCAGGATGCGCAGCGCCGACTCCTTGTTCTGCAGCTGGCTCTTCTCGTTCTGGCACGACACCACGGTGCCGGTGGGCAGGTGCGTGATGCGCACGGCCGAGTCGGTCGTGTTGACGCTCTGGCCGCCGGGGCCGCTGGAGCGGTAGACGTCGATGCGCAGCTCGTTCGGGTCGATCTGGACGTCGACCTCTTCGGCCTCGGGGTAGACGAGGACACCCGCGGCGCTGGTGTGGATGCGGCCCTGCGACTCGGTGACGGGCACGCGCTGCACGCGGTGCACGCCGCCCTCGTATTTCAGCCTGGACCAGACGCCTTCGTCGCCCTTGGCCTTGATGCCGACCGTGACGTCCTTGTAGCCGCCGAGGTCGGAGGGCTGGGTGTCGATGATCTCGGTCTTCCAGCCGAGGCGCTCGGCGTACCTGAGATACATGCGCAGCAGGTCGCCGGCGAACAGCGCGGACTCCTCACCGCCCTCGCCCGCCTTGATCTCCATGATGATGTCCTTGTCATCGTTGGGATCGCGCGGGATGAGCAGGTGCTTGAGCTTCTCCTCCAGCTGGGGGATGCGCTCTTCGAGCTCGGCCGCCTCGGCCGCGAACGTTTCGTCCTCGCCCGCCAGTTCCTTGGCCGCGGCCAGGTCTTCGCGGGTGGACTCCATTTCGCGCCAGGTGTTGATGATGGGCGTGAGCTGGGAGTAACGCCTGCCGAGTGTGCGGGCCTTGGCCTGGTCTGCGTGCACGGCGGGATCGGCGAGCTGCGACTCCAGCTCGGAATACTCCTTGAGCAACTCGTCGAGGTTCACCGTGGGTCCTTCGTCTGAATGTTACGGGCCGTTTCACCAACAACGCCGACCCGGCGCACGCGCGTGCGTCCGGGCCGGCGTCGGATGAGCTACTTGCCCGTGGCCTTCTTGGCGTACCGCTTCTCGAAGCGCGCCACCCGGCCGCCCGTGTCGAGGATCTTCTGCTTGCCCGTGTAGAACGGGTGGCAGGCCGAGCACACGTCGGCGTGGATGACGCCGTTCTTGGCGGTGCTACGGGTGGTGAACGTGTTACCGCAGGAGCAGGACACCTGGGTCACGTGGTAGTCGGGGTGGATGTCGCGCTTCATCGCTGTCCTTTCGGGGCGCGGCCGCCGGGTCGCCTCCGCCCGAAGGTGGGACGGGAGCCGGAAC
Source organism: Nonomuraea antri (assembly GCF_013283785.1). Taxonomy (GTDB): domain Bacteria; phylum Actinomycetota; class Actinomycetes; order Streptosporangiales; family Streptosporangiaceae; genus Nonomuraea; species Nonomuraea antri. Next base: position 19,459 of record NZ_JABCPZ010000169.1, on the reverse strand, counting down.
CGCAAAATGGTCAGCTACCAGTGTGCCAGATAGTTCAACCAGCCCAGGCCACGGGTCATTCCCCCGATCTTCATGACGCGGACACACCAGTCACACTAGGCTCCCTGCCACAATCCGTAACTTTTCCCACATTTGGGACACAAGTCAAAGGACAACCGATCACATGAAGAGAAGGGTGCGGTTGCTGGTAGCGACCGCCACGGGGGCCGCCGTTCTTTTCGGTGGCGCCGGCATCGCCGCGACCAGCGCACTCGCCGCGCAACACGCGGTGCTCGCCGCGGACGACTTCACCGGTGACGCCACCGCCGCCAACGCCTTCATCCCGCTGGAGACGGACGTCGAGGCGACGGTCACGCTCAAGCTCAAGAACCCGGCGACGGTGAGCTCCGTCACGGGCGGCATCACGCCGTCCGGCAAGTCGGAGAAGCCGGTCGCGTTCGACTTCAAGCCGCCGCAGGTCCCGGCCCCGTCGGGCTCCGCCTCGCCGACGCCGTCCCCGGCGGCCGACGTCACCATCACCGGCAAGTGGACGATCGGCAAGGACGACCCCGCCGGCGACTGGAAGCTCGTCGTCAACGTCACCCGTGACGGCGCGTCGAAGGCCAACGAGTTCGTCGTCAAGGTGGCCGGCAAGCAGGGCATCTCCAGCGCCTACGTCACCCCCAACCCGGTGCAGCTCGTCAAGGGCCAGGACACCAAGGTCACCGTCACGGCCTCGGTGAAGGACGCGGGCACGGTCTCGGCCAAGCTGGTCAGCGACAGCACCAACGAGTACTACGACCTCGGCGACCTGGCCAAGGAGTCCGACGGCTACTACCGGGGCGTCACGTACTTCAGCGACGACACCACGCCGGGCACCTGGAGCATCGAGATCTACGCCTCGCGGGGCGGGCAGCAGCTCAAGGCCGTCGGCTCGTCCTTCACGGTCGAGGCGCCCGCGGGCGGCGCGACCAAGAAGGCCAAGTCCAGGGTCACGCTCACCGCGCCGAACAAGGTCAAGCTGGGCAAGACCCTCAAGATCTACGGCAAGGTCTACCGGGGCACCAAGGCCTACAGCGGCAAGATCATCGAGGTGTACTTCAAGACCAAGGGCACCAAGAAGTACAAGTTCCTGGGCTTCGTGAAGGCCACCTCGACCGGCAAGTTCAGCAAGACGTACAAGGCCAAGAAGGACGGCTACTTCCAGGTGAAGGTGCCGGGCACGAGCAAGACCCGCTCCTCGCTGTCGCGCCAGGAGTTCGTGGACGTCCGCTGACCGGCTAGTGCGGCCCGCACCCCAAACCCCGGGTGCAGGCCGTACTAACGGCCACGGCACACGTACGTGAGGGCACCCAGCAGTCGAGACACGCGAGGGTGCCCACCGCCCGAGACACGTGCGGCGGTCGTAGGCGTGAGACCCTGACAAGCAGGTCAGGCCGCTTACGACCGCAGGCGCGAGAGCACGGAACAGCCGAACCGCAGGCGCGAAAGCGCGCCGAACAACCGAACCGCAGGTGCGGAAGCGCCGGGCAAGCGAGCCGCGGACGCCAGAGCGTCGAGCAGCCGAACCGCAGGCGCGAAAGCTCCGAGCAACCGAACCGCAGGCGTGTGAGAGCGCCGAACAGCCGAGCCGCGGCGGGAGAGCGGTCAGCGGCCCAGGTAGGTGAGGACGGCGAGGACTCGTCGATGGTCCTCGGGCGCCGGCCCGAGAGCCAGCTTGGCGAAGATGCCGGAAATGTGTTTCTCCACGGCCCCCTCGGTGACCATCAGGCAGGCCGCGATGGCCGTGTTGGACCGGCCCTCCGCCATCAGGCCGAGAACCTCGCGCTCGCGCGGGGAGAGCGTGTCGAGCGGCGCGCCGCGGCGCCTGCGGCTCAGCAACTGCATGACCACTTCGGGGTCGATGACCGTGCCGCCCGCCGCCACCTGGCGCACCGCCTGCAGGAACTCGGTGACGTCGGCCACCCGCTCCTTGAGCAGATAGCCGACGGCCGGGCCGATCAGGTCGCCGGCGTAGCGTTCCTCGACGTACTGCGAGAGCACCAGGATCGGGAAGCCGGGGCGTTGCCTGCGCACCGCGAGCGCGGCGCGCAGGCCCTCGTCGGTGTGGGTCGGCGGCATCCGCACGTCGACGATCGCCAGGTCGGGGTCGTGTTCCAGGACCGCGCCCAGCAACCCGTCGCCATCGGAGACCGAGGCCACGGTCTCGATGCCGCCATCGGCCAGCAGCCTCGCCAGCCCTTCGCGCAGCAGTACGGAATCCTCGGCGATGACCACGCGCATGGCCACATGACTACCACTCGCAGGGCAGTTCCGCGCGCACGATCGTAGGACCGCCGATCGGACTGTGCAGGACGAGCACGCCGTCGATGGTGGCCGCCCGGTCCGCCAGCCCCGCCAGGCCTCCTCCCGGGGTGACGAGTGCGCCGCCCACGCCGTTGTCCCATACGTCCACGACGACGCGCTTGGCCTCCTTGAACACCGTGACGGACGCCTGCGTGGCGACCGAGTGCTTGGCCATGTTGGCCAGCGACTCGGCCACGATGAAGTACGCGATGCTCTCCACGGCGGCCGGTGGGCGTTCGGTCAGCTCGACGCTGACGTCCACGTGCACGGGCGCCCGCGCGGCCAGCCCGGACAGCGCCGCGTCGAGCCCGCGGTCGGTGAGGATGGCCGGGTGGATGCCCCTGGCTAAATTGCGCAGCTCAGCGATGGCCGCCTTGGTGCCGGCATGAGCCTGAGCGATCAGCTCCCTGGCAGTCTCCGGCTCAGCGTCGAACTTGGCCTGGGCCCGCCCCAGGTCGACCGCCACGGACAGCAGCCGCTGCTGCGCGCCGTCGTGCAGGTCGCGCTCGATCCTGCGCCGCTCGGCCTCGGCCGCGTCGATCCCCCTGGCCCTGCTGGCGCGCAGCCGCTCCTCCTCGCTGCCGGCCAGCAGCACGCGGGCCAGCGTGCCGTGCAGCAGGGCCATCCCGCGCATCACGTACGCGGCCACGACCAGCACCACCCAGCCGAGGCAGAACGCGGCGACGGTGCCCGCCCAATGGTCGATGGTGAACGGATTGTGCTCGCCGGTCGTCTCGTAGATCACCAGGAAGAACGGCGCCCCGATGAGCACGCCGGACATGAACAGCAGCAGGTACGTGGCCGCCGACTCGACCAGCCCCAGCGGCACCAGCATCAGCAGGTAGCCCAGGTCCTTCCAGGTGGCGGGGTCACCGAGCAGCCAGCGCAGGTACGCGGCCACCCCGCGCTCGGTCCTGTTGCGGTACGGGTCGCGGATGGCGACGCCGAACGCGGCCTTGAGCAGCCGCCGCTCCAGCATCGCTCCCATGCGCCACATGAGCACGGTGGCCATGATGAGGGGCAGGCCCACCCAGAAGATCGACAACGCCAGCGACACGGGCACCGCGGCGGCCAGCAGCAGGAACCGGCCGATCCCCAGCCACATGCTGACCAGCAGGTAGGGCACGGCCCGCCAGGTCATGGGGTCGACCAGGACCCCCAGAGGGCCGTTCGGGCCCCAGCGCACGCGGTCTTTCAACGGCATGGAAACCTCTGAACGCATGGTCCAAGCCTGCCGCGCACCGGCCGCGAGGTGAATGGAGCGAGCTTCCCCTCGAAGGTAGGGCTAGCCCCAGTACAGCTCCCCTGCGCCCCCGAAGCGGTCAAACGCCGAAGGCCCCCGACAAGGCCGAAGGGCGGCCGGGGAACCCCGGCCGCCCTTCGGGCTGTACGCGCTGCGCTCAGTCGCGGTCGTTGCTGACCGTCGTCTTCTGCACCTGAAGGAGGAACTCCGCGTTGGACTTCGTCTCCTTCATCTTCTCCAGCAGCAGCTCGAGAGCCTGCTGCATGTCGAGGGCGTGGAGCACGCGGCGGAGCTTCCAGACGATCTGGAGCTCTTCCTTGGCCATGAGGATCTCTTCCTTACGGGTGCCGGACGCGTCGACGTCCACCGCGGGGAAGATGCGCTTGTCGGCCAGGGAGCGGTTGAGCTTGAGCTCCATGTTGCCGGTGCCCTTGAACTCCTCGAAGATGACCTCGTCCATCTTGGACCCGGTCTCGACCAGGGCCGTGGCGAGGATCGTCAGCGAGCCGCCGTTCTCGATGTTGCGGGCGGCGCCGAAGAAGCGCTTGGGCGGGTAGAGCGCCGTGGAGTCGACACCACCCGACAGGATTCGACCGGACGCCGGGGCCGCCAGGTTGTAGGCGCGGCCGAGACGGGTGATCGAGTCGAGCAGGACGACCACGTCGTGGCCCAGCTCCACCAGGCGCTTGGCCCGCTCGATGGCGAGCTCGGCGACCGTGGTGTGGTCTTCGGCAGGACGGTCGAAGGTCGAGTGGATGACCTCGCCCTTGACCGACCGCTGCATGTCGGTGACCTCTTCGGGACGCTCGTCCACGAGCACGACCATCAGGTGGCACTCGGGGTTGTTGCGGGTGATCGCGTTGGCGATCGCCTGCAGCACCATCGTCTTGCCGGCCTTGGGCGGCGAGACGATGAGACCGCGCTGGCCCTTGCCGATCGGGGAGACGAGGTCGATGATCCGCGTGGTGAGGATGTTCGGCTCGGTCTCCAGGCGCAGGCGCTCCTGCGGGTAGAGCGGCGTCAGCTTGTTGAAGTCGGGCCGGTTGCGGGCCTGCTCCGGGTCCATGCCGTTGACGGTGTCGAGGCGGACCAGGGCGTTGAACTTCTCGCGCCGCTCGCCGTCGCGCGGCTGCCGGACGGCGCCGGTGATGACGTCGCCCTTGCGCAGGCCGTTGCGGCGGATCTGGGCGAGCGAGACGTAGACGTCGTTGCTGCCCGGCAGGTAGCCGCTGGTGCGGACGAACGCGTAGTTGTCGAGGATGTCGAGGATGCCGGCGATCGGGATCAGCACGTCGTCGTCGCCGATCACGGGCTCGCTGCTGTCGAAGCGGTCACGGCCGCGGCCGCGGTTGCGCTCCCTGAAGCGGCCACGACGGCCACGCCCGCGCTCGTCGTCGTCGCCGCCACCGCGCTGGTCGTCGCGCTGGCCGCCCCGCTGGTCGTCGCGCTGGCCGCCACGACCGGAGTCGGCGGCGCGCTCGCGCTGGTCGCCACGGCCACCGTCACGGCCACCGTCGCGACCGCCATCGCGGCCACTGTCACGACCACTGTCACGACCGCCGTCACGGCCACCCTCGCGGCCACTGTCACGGCCGCTGTCACGGCCGCCGTCGCGGGCGCTCTCGCGGTTGCCTTCGCCACGGCCGCCCTCGCCGCGGTCGTTGCCACCGCGGTCACCGCGCTCGCGGCGCTCGCCGCGGCTGCGCCGCTCGCGGCGGCTCTCGCCGCGCTCGCCACGCGAATCGCCCTGGTCGGCGACCGGAGCCTGCTGCTCGACGACCGGCTCGGCCGGCGCGGCGACGGGCTCGGGGGCCGCGGCCACCGGCTCGGCGACGGCGGCCGCCTGCGGCGCGGGCTCCTCGGTCTTGCGGGAACGTTCCCTGCGGGTACGGGTGGGCCGCTCCGCCGCAGGCGCCGCTTCCTGCGTGGCAGGGGCCTCGGCTACCGGCGCAGCCCCGCTGTCGCCGGAACCGCCACCCTGCTTCTCCTGGATGGCCGCGATGAGATGGCTCTTCCGCATGCGCCCGGTCCCGCTGATGCCGAGTTCGGCAGCCATTTTCTGCAGCTCGGGCAGCACCTTGGCGGACAGGCCGGTGCCGGAGCGACGCGCACGAGGCTTGGCCGCGGCGCGGGTGGGGGTGTCGCCGGACGCCGGCTGCGCGCCTGATGCGTCGGAGAGGAGTTCGGTGGTGTCGCTCAACTAAAAGGTCCTTCCCAGGGGTCGGGCGCCGGTTTTGTTCTGCCGGGCGTCCCGGAGGTGCTTGCGATCCGGTGGGACAGACCGGATCGGGGTGCACTTTGCGATCTTCGGCTGTCGCTGGAGACGGCCGCCACTCTTGGGGAGGGGCTCGTCCAGGCCGCCACAGGGCCGTGGCGCGTGGCTGACACCCCCCAGATTGCTGTCGCCAACCAGATGTCTTCGAGATGGTTCGAACGCGCAGATCCCCGTCGTCGCCGCCTCACGTTGGGCCAACCGGGTGTGGGCCAACCGGAGGCGACTGATTCCGGGGAGACAGCCGCGCTGCTCACGCCTCGCGACGTGAAGCATGATGCAGCGATGTGTGGCTGACAAGCACGCACCCAACAAGGGGGCATCTGGTGCGGCTATCAGCCTAACATCACCAGCGCACACGGCTATTCCCTGAAGGTCTAAAGAGGCATCAGCGTGTCTCGGGGAACTGAACGTTCGCACCAACCGGGTCGACGTCCATTAGCTGGATGTGCCAGTCATTACCCACTTCTGGCGCGATCAAATCCTGCGTATCCGGTGTCGAAAACGCAAGAACTGTGGGACCCGCTCCCGAAACGACCGCGGGCACGCCCACTGCACGCAGACGTTCTACCAGATTCGCGCTCTCGCGCATGGCAGGCGCGCGGTATGCCTGGTGGAGACGATCTTCGGTGGCGTCGAGCAACAGCTCCCGCTCCGGGGTCCGGATCAGCGCGGCGATCAGCAACGCTGCCCGGCCGGCGTTGAAGGAGGCGTCCTTGTGGGGCACTTCCTTCGGCAGCAGCCCCCTCGCCGTCTCGGTGGCCAGTCGCGTCGCCGGAACGATCGCGACCGGGCGAACACGCTCGTCGGGGACCAGTTTCACCATACGCGGCACACCGGCGTGGTCGGTCCAGGCGATGGTCAGGCCGCCTGCCAGGCACGGCGCGACGTTGTCGGGGTGGCCTTCCATCTCGGTGGCCAGCGCGAACACCTCGTCGTCGGTCATCTCGCCGTCCGCGAGCGCCCGCGCGGCCAGGATGCCCGCGCAGATGGCCGCCGACGACGATCCCAGGCCGCGCGCGTGCGGGATCCTGTTGTGGCAGCGCAGCCGGATCCCGGACGGGTGGGGAACCCCCATGCGGTCGAACGCCCTGCGCATGGCCTTGACGATCAGGTGGCTGTCGCCGAGGTCCAGCTCACCGGCGCCTTCGCCCTCGACGGACACCTCGACGCCCGGCTCGTCGCCGATGCTCACCTCGACGTCGTCGTACAGGGTCAGGGCCAGGCCCAGGGAGTCGAATCCCGGGCCCAGGTTCGCCGACGTGGCAGGCACGCGGATCCGAACAGTCCTCATCAGCTCACTTTTCCTCATCACTCACGTTCTGAGATCGGCAGATCACTCGTGCTCACGATGGCCTCACGATGGCTTCACGACGGCCTCACGGTGACTTCACGACGGCCTCACGATGGCGGATCGGGTCGCCAGGGGCGGTTTTGGGCCCCCATGACGCTGTTCGCCACGAGAGCCATTGCCGTTGTCACATCCGGCCCCAAACTCCAGCCCCCCATTCACACACCTGCCCCGCCTTCGCACACCAGCGCCGCCTCACACAAGTGCCCCCGTCCCGCACTTTCTCCGGGGCGTGGCACACAGGTTGATTTCTTGCGCCCTGCGCGAAATCGGCACACGGGGGGTTCGTTGAGCGGAAAGCCCGTCGAGAGGACGCCCGCGAGAGGGCGTCCGCGTGAAAAGACGCCCGAGCGGGCGTGCGCGTTGGCACGCCACGCGCGGCGGGGCCGGGGGGACGCCCAAGGGGCATGGTCAGGCGAGGTTCAGCGCCGCGGCGGCGGCGTGCACGTCGATGGGGATGACCACCGGCGAAGGCGCGCCGGAAATGGCCCAGTCGGGGTCCTTGAGCCCGTTTCCGGTGACCGTGCAGACGATCCGCTGGCCGGGGTCGACGAGCCCCTGCGCGTGCGCCTGCAGCAGGCCGGCGACGCTCGCCGCCGAGGCCAGCTCGACGAACACGCCCTCCTCCTGCGCCAGCAGCTTGTACGCGGCCGCGATCTGCCGGTCGGTGACCGCCTGGATGACGCCGCCGGAGTCGTCTCTCGCGGCCGTGGCCAGGTCCCAGGAGGCCGGGTTGCCGATGCGGATGGCGGTGGCGATGGTGTGCGGATGCGCCACCGGCCCGCCGTTGACGATCGGCGCCGAGCCGCTGGCCTGGAAGCCGAACATGCGCGGCGACTTGGACGCGATGCCGTCGGCGGCGTATTCCTGGTAGCCCATCCAGTACGCGGAGATGTTGCCCGCGTTGCCCACCGGGATGCAGTGGATGTCGGGGGCGTCGCCGAGTGTGTCGACGATCTCGAAGGCGGCCGTCTTCTGGCCCTGCAGCCGGAACGGGTTGACCGAGTTGACCAGCGCGATCGGGTAGCTGGACGACAGCTTCCTGGTCATCTCCAGGCAGTCGTCGAACGAGCCCTCGACCTGCAGCAGCGTGGCGCCGTGCACCAGCGCCTGGGCCAGCTTGCCCATCGCGATCTTGCCGCGCGGCACGAGCACCGCGCAGGTCAGCCCGGCGCGCACGGCGTAGGCCGCGGCCGAGGCCGAGGTGTTGCCGGTGGAGGCGCAGATGACCGCCTTGGCGCCCTCTTCGACGGCCTTGCTGATGGCCATGGTCATGCCACGGTCCTTGAAGCTGCCCGTCGGGTTCGCGCCCTCCACCTTCAGGTAGACCTCGCACCCGGTCAGCGCGGAGACGCGGTGCGCCGGCACGAGCGGGGTGCCGCCTTCGAGCAGCGTGATGACAGGCGTCTTCGTGGTGACCGGAAGACGCTCTCGGTACTCCTCGATGAGGCCACGCCACGACCTGCTCATGATGACTCCCTACCTGCGGTGTTGGGCACCGAGTGTACGGGGTGCCGGCCCTGGGCGAGGCGGCGCGTCCACTCCCTGGACGCCCGGCCCCCGAACCCGTTGGACAGGGCCGCTATTCAGGAAATTCTCAGCATCTCCCGATAAGGTCGAGGAAGGGGGGTCAAGATCATGGACGCGCGTCCTGCTTTGCCGCAGAACGACTATTCGGCTGTCACACCGCCAGAGCTCGGCGCCTGGTCGCCCACGCTGTCCGTGAGCGTGGTGATCCCCGCACACGGCGGGGAACACCTGGAGCTGACGCTGGCCGCGCTGGCCGCGCAGACGTACCCGGACCACCTCATGGAGGTCCTGGTCGTGGACGACGGCAGCGAGCCGCCGATCCGGCTGCCCGAGATCAGGCCGGTCAACACGCGGGTCGTCCGGGTCGAGACGGGCTGGGGCATCGCGAACGCCGTCAACACCGGCGTCAAGGCGGCCGACGGCGAGATCGTCCAGCGGCTCGACGCCGACATGGTGGCCTGCAGGGAGCACGTCGAGGCGCAGGCCCGCTGGCACCACGCCACCGACTACCTGGTCACGATCGGCATGAAGAAGTTCGTCGCGGCGCCGCCGGTCACCGCGCGGCAGGTCTTCCACGCCGAGCGACTGGACGACGTGTTCGACCTGTCGGCCGCGGTGCCCAGTTCCACCGAGGCCACGATCGAGAAGACCGACGGGCTGCGTAAGAGCCGCAACCCCTATCACGTGTGCACAGGTCCGACCTTTGCCCTGCCGCGCGAGATCTTCCACGCCGTGGGCGGCCTCGATCCGAACGTCCTGCGCGGCGAGGACACCGAGTTCTCCTACCGGCTGGCCATGCACGGCGTGGTGTTCGTGCCCGAGATGCTGGCGCAGGCCGTCCACCTCGGGCTGCCCGCGCAGCACCGCGACAGGGAACGCGCCGTGCGGGCCGTCGAGCCCTACCTGGCGCATCGCATCCCGCTCCGCCGTGACCTGCGTAAAGACCGCGGACGGCGGTGGCTGGTGCCGTACGTGGAGATCGTCCTGGACGTGACCGACACCTCGGAGTCCGTGGTGCGGCAGGCGGTGGCGGCGGCGCTCGACGGCAAGCTGCAGGACGTGGTGGTGACCCTGGTCGGCCCGTGGTCCAGGATGGCCGGCGGGCGGCGTTCGGTGCTCGGCGACCCCTGCTTCGAGCTGCGGCTGATGCGCGAGCTGTTCGGGCACGACGAGCGGATCCGGCTGATCGACGAGGCCGCGCCGACGCCCGCGCCCGCGCCGTTCCGCTACCGGGGTCCGGTGGACGTGCCGCTGCACCGGGCGACGCTGGAGCGGATGATCGAGACCGTGCAGAAGGACCTGACGGGCATCCTGGTCGTGAACCTGCCCGACGGGCGCACGGCCAGGCTGGAGCGCACGTCCGCGCTGGGCCGTGCCGTCCTGCTGGCCGGCCGGGGCGCGGCGGACGACGATCTCGACGGCATCGTGGAGACCACGCACGGCGTGCGGCGCGAGGGGCCAGACCGCTACTGGCCGGCGGCCACGCCGGCCAAGCCCGCGCCGGTCACCATCCCCGCTCCCGAGGTGACCTCGGTGCCGGTGGAGTCGCCGGAGAAGACGCTGCTCAGACGCCTGAAGTCGGCCCTTCGCCCCAACTGACCCCGCCCTTCGCTCGGCGCCACGCACGCGACGCCGCGCCACCCATGCGAGGCCGTCCGGGCGTCACTTGCGCAGCCGTTTGCCCAGCGCGCGCTTCATCGTCGTCGACACCAGCGCGCGCAGGCTCTGCTGGGCCCGGTTGGCGGCGTTGAGCTGGCGGCGGCTCACGCCCAGCTCGCGCCGCAGCTCCACGGCGGTCTTGCGCCAGCGGCTCGACTCGTCCTTCCACCTGGCCACCTGGCCGCGCAGCCGCTCGACCTCCTTGGCCAGCCGGACCGCCTCCGCCTGCGCCTCGGCCCTGGCCCGGTAGGCGGCGCGGCGGCCGGCCGGCGTGGCGGGCGCGCGGGTGAAACCCCACGATTCGCCCTCGACCCACGACACGCCGGACACGCTGTCCACGGCGTCGTCGAGGTCCTCGCCCGCGCCGGCCACGATCGCGGCCCTGGCGAACGCGGACGTCCGCTCCAGCCTGGCCGAGACCACGCCGTCGGCCGACTCGTGGAGCAGCACGTTGACCAGGCCCAGCCCCTCTTCGCGGACCAGGTCGAGCAGCCCGGCCAGGGTGTCCTCGCCGGGGGCCCAGCCGGACGGCAGGCGCAGCACGTACGGCACGGCCGGGTCGATCCCCTCGGCGGTGACCAGGCGCACCCGCCCTTCGTGGGCGTAGTGCCCGTGCACCAGGACCAGCTCCAGGTCCGGGTCACGCAGCGGGGCGCGGCGGTCGCGTTCGAGCGAGTCCCAGGGGCCGACGAGCTGGATCGAGACGTCCGGGATCGTGCTCGCGAGCAGCGCGTCGACGGTGGCGCGCACGTCGTCGTACCCACCGGTCCCGTCGACCACGGCGGTCACGTACGGCACCTTCCACTGGCGGCCCGGATGCCCGCGCAGCCAGCGGTAGGCGGGGATCCTGTCGGCCACGAACGCGTGGCTGACCCGGTCGATGGGCTCCTTGTCGCGCATGCGCATGGTCGGGCCGAGATGGTAGGCGCGGGCCGCGGGCTCGGGGACGAACACCGCGCCGGCCTGGCCCAGCCGGTAGCCCATCTCGGTGTCCTGGCCGAGTATCAGCTCCTCGTCCATCGGCCCCGCGGCCTCGACCAGGCGCGCGGCGACCGAGGTCGCGCCGCCCACGTGCAGGCTGAACGGGCGCTGCGGGTTGTCGGTGAGCCCGTCGGTGCGCTCGACCAGGTCGACGATCCAGGCGTGCGGCTCGGCCGGCTCGAAGGCGCGCTCCAGGTCGTCGGGCAGCTCGGCGGGCACCGGGGCGTCGGTGAAGCGGATGTAGCCGGTCACCACCAGGTACGGCGCGGCGTGGTGCCAGCGCATGTGCGCCTCGATCGCACCCGGGGTGAGCACGACGTCGGAGTCGAGCCAGTGGATGACGTCGCCGCTCGCCTCGGCCAGGCCGGCGTTGCGCGCGGTGGCCCGTCCGGGGCGCGGGCAGCGGATCAGCCTGGTGCGCTCGGGCGCCGTGCCCGGCTCTCCGGGCAGGCGCAGCGGCGGCCGGCTGCCGTTGTCGACGACGATGACCTCGATCAGGTGCACCGGGTACGTCTGCCTGGCCAGCGCGGCCAGCACCAGGTCCAGCTTCTCCTGACCGCCGTAGGCGGGGACGATCACGCTGACGCTGAGCGTGGGTGCCGAAAGGTCGGAGGTCTGGAGTGCCCGGTAGTCGTTGCCCTGCACCCGCGCCAGGGGCGGCCGCGTGCTCATGCCGCCTCCATCAGCAGGCTCGGACGGAAACCGCGCCACTGGTTGGTGGCCACCTTGAGGAAGTGCCCGAGCGGCAGCTGCCAGGTGTGGTCGTCGCTGAGCCCGCGCCGCAGGACGTATCCCAGCCCATGCGTCCGGTAGATCCGGGCGCCCGCGGCGCTCGCCGCCTTGAGAAAGGCCAGGTCCACGGCTCGCGGCACCTCAGCGAATCCCCCTATTTCGTGAAATTTTGCCCGGGGCACCAGGATCGTGCCCCCCGCCACGTGGTCCGACCACACCTCGCTCGGGTACGACGCCCCGCTCGCGAACGTGGTGCGCCTGATCGTGGCCCGCAGCGGTTGCAGGTAGAAGAACTCGGCCGTGGTGCCCACCACGTCGGCCTCGGCGTACGACAGCGCCATGACCAGGTCGGCCAGGTGCTCGGGGCCGTACCAGTCGTCGTCGTCCCATTTGGCCAGGTGGTCGCCCTCGGCCAGGGCCGCCGTCCGGTTCAGCGCCGCGCCGAACGGCACGTCCTCCGCCACCTCGACCCAGCGCACCGGCAGCGCGGCGGACTCGACGGCCTGGCGCACCGCCGAGAACGGCACCCCGTGCAGCCCGAGCAGGACCTCGACGTTCACGTGCCGCTGCCGCGCCATCTGGGCGAGCGCGTCGGCGACCAGGGCCGGGCGTTTGGTGGACATGACGACGCTGATCGAGGGCGTGGCCGCCGGCCTGGACAGCCGGCGCAGGCGCACGCTGTGCTCCTCGCGGCGCAGGTCGGCCAGGGATCGCGCGGTGCCGTCGGCGTGGTGCGCGAGCCAGGCGCGATCGGTGAGCAGCGCGGCGAGCGGCGCGGGCACCCAGGCGGGGGCGGTCGGCGCGGTCAGCGGAACCCCGGCGGCGGCCAGGCGCGTCAAACCGTCGACCACGACGGCGGAGGCCCCGTCGGACGCCTTGGTCGGTGTGCCCGTCCAGTCGATCTCCAGGCCGCGTACCGGTCGCAGCGCCGTGGGATCGGGCGGCCGGCCGTCGGCCAGCCAGCCTTCTTCGCGGTCCCAGTGCAGGCGGGCGAGCCCCTTCTCCGGCGTACGCGCGAAGCCGCAGGGGGTGACGGACATGAAGGGTGCTCCTCGACCGGGTGGGACTCAGTCGGCGCCTACCTTACGCCGGTTTTACTCGCCGCCAGACGCCGGGTTCACTTCCCGCGCAGGTCGGGAGGGGGCGATTGCCAGTTTTCCTCCAGGAACGTATGGCACGGTAGTGGTGGATGTTTATTAAGGTGTCAATAATCCCCTGATGCCCGACATGTCGCGACTATGAAAGGTATGCGCGGATGCTCTCGCCCCGCCGACTGGCAGCGACCGCCGCAACCCTGGGAGTTCTGGCTGCCGCCCTGTTCGTCCTCGTACTCGCTGATCTGATCACCTTGGGCGCGGCCGCGGTCGCGCTGGCGTTCCTCGTCGCGCTGGCGGCGCTGGCGTTCCTGGTGCTGACCGCGCGCCGCATCGACGGCAAGGCGTACCGCATCGAGCTGCGGCTCAAGAAGCACGAAGCCGAGCTGGCCCGCACCACCACGGCCATCAAGGGCCTGGAGACCCGGCTGGACCGGCTGGCCGCGGCCGTGTCCGAGTCGTCTGACCGGCGCGCTGAGGACCTGGCCGCCATCCTGGCGTCGCTGGGCGAGGACCGGGTCAACGCCATGGCGCGGGCCCGCGAGGTGGACGAGCTGCGTGCCGAGGTACGCGCCCTGGCCGGCACGTCGTCGAGAAACCTGGCCGGGGACTCGGTGTGATCCGGGTCCGGCACAACGACTACGGCCCGCTGCGGCCGCCCGAGGCGGGGTCGTGGCAGCCGAGGCTGCGCGTGTCGGTGGTCATCCCGGCGTATGACTGTCAGGACGCGGTCGAGCGCACCGCCGCCGCGCTGGCCGCCCAGACCTACCCGGCCGAGCTGGTCGAGGTGGTCGTGGCCGACGACGGCAGCCCCGTCCCGATCTCGCCGCCCCGGTCGCTGCCCGGCGCCCGCGTGGTGCGCGTGTCCGAGGGCTGGGGCCGCGGGGCCGCGCGGCAGACCGGGCAACTCGCCGCGACCGGCGACGTGATCCACTGGCTGGACGCCGACATGATCCTCGACCCCGGCCACCTGGAAGCGCACATGCGCTGGCACCACCTGATCGACCACGCGGTGGTGATCGGTGACACCAGGTTCGTGGACGCCCCGGGCGAGCCCGGCGTCCAGTCGGAGTACACCAGGAAGACGCTCGAATCGACCAGGATGCTCAAGGACGCCGGGTCCAACGCGTATCTGCTGCACACGGGCGCGTCCAGCTCGGTGCGGACGAGCCTGCTGCGGACGGCGGGCGGCGTCGACCCGTCGCTGAACATGGCCGAGGACACCGAGCTGGGTTACCGGCTGGCGCAGGCCGGGGCGGTGTTCATCCCCGATCCCGAGGCCAGGGGCTACCACGTCGGCCCGTCCACGGTGATGCTGCGGGAGAAGGAGGTGCACCGGCACAACTGGTCGTACCTGGGCGATCTCATCCCGGATCTGCGCTGGCTGCGTAACCATCCGCGCCGGCGCTGGCTGCGGCCGTACGTGCTGGTGAACGTGGCGGCCACGACGTACGAGCAGACGCGCGCCACCGTGGACTCCGCGCTGGCCGGGACGCTCACCGACGCCGCCGTCACCATCGCCGGGCCGTGGGACAAGCTCACCGGCGAACGCCGCGCCAACCTCGACGACCCCTTGCTCGACCTGCGGCTCCTGCACAACCTCTACGCCCACGAGCCCCGGGTCACGTTCGGCGAGCCGCAGCCGGCGCCGTTCGCGCTGCACCTGCCCGCCGGGTGGACGCTGGGCGCCGACACGCTCGCCCACCTCGTCAAGCTGGCCGAGGACGACCGGCTCGGCCTGGTCTGCGTCGCCCTGGAGGAACGCGCGGACGGCATCACGGCCGCCCGGCTGGAGCGCACCGCGGCGTTCGCCAGGGCCGGCTTCTTCCCCGGAGCGCCCGACGACCTGGTGGACGAGATGTTCGGCTCGATCTGGACGAGCGCGGCCGAGTACGGATTCACCACCGCCGAGCAGGCCGAGCCGCTGACCGGAGACCCCGCCAAGTGGCGGGCGCTGGCCGGGCGGCGGCTCAAGGAGATCGAGGAGCTGCGCACGCGGGTGGAACGGCTGACGGCCGAGGTCGAACGGCTGTCCGCGGCCGAGCCCGCCGAGGAGCGCCACGGGCCGCTGAGCTCGCTCATCCGGCACCTGCGGAGCGCCGGATGATCCGCGAACTGCTGGCCGAGCTGCCCGCCGCCCGCGTGTACTACGCCGGCATCGACCCGGTGGACCGGGACTCGGCCGGGTCACCGGCCGAGAAACCCGGCGTGATGAGCGCCGCGGACGGCGACAGAGGCGTGGACCTGGACCGCGACCTGATCGAGCCGCCCGCCGCCGACGAGCGGGCGGACGAGGTGCTGGTGCTCGCCCGCACGCCCGCCGACCTGCGGCGCATCGCCACCCTGCACAAGCTGCTCCCCCAGGCCGGACGAGTGGTCGTCGCCGTGCTGGACACGCCGCCCGCGCATCCGGCGCCGGTGCCCACGCCGACGCCCGCCCACCGCTGGCGCGCGCTCACCGATCTGCGGGTCTACCGGGCCAAGGAGCGCGTCTGGGTGGTGGACGCGCGTTTCTCCGCCCCCACCCCGGCCGGGCGCACGGTGACGGCGACCGCCCGCGCGTTCGCCGGCCACCGGCTGGACGTCATCGCCGCCCCCGCGGCCGCGATCGCCGGGGTCGGCGCGGCCGACTGGCGGCCCGGTGACCCGAACGCGACCCCCGCCGAGATCACCGGCCCGGTCCCCGAGCGCGTCGGCGCGCCCGGCGGCGACGTCGTGCTCCGCACCCTGGACGGGGTCGCGTGGACCGGCGACGACCAGGCCGCGGGCGACTGGGCCGGCGACGAGACCCCCATCGAACGGCCCGCGCCCGAGGCGGCGAGCTGGGCCCGGCTCGGCCGTCCCGGGGGCGCGGAGTCGCCGCTGGCCGACCCCGACGTGCTCGCCGAGCCGTCCATGGTGCCGCCGGTGGACGAGCGGCTGGTCAACCCGCAGGGGTTCGTGACCACGCCGTCGCGCGGCCTGGCCTCGCTGGCCGAGCGGGACGGCCGCTGGTCGGTGATGCTCGACGGCAAGGCGGTGACGACCTTCGCCGAGTCCGGCGGCGTGACCGACGCGGACGTGGCCAGGCTGCGCCAGATCCGCGGCGTCGAGGTGGACTGGCACCACGCGCACAGCGGCCCGCTGGCCGCGGTACGGGTGCTGGCCGGGCTGTCGGCCGCCGGGGTGCCGCTGGTCAGCGACGCGGTGCCCAGATGGGCGGGCGCGCTGGGCCGGGAGCTCGTCGACCTCATCACGCGCGGCCCCGACCTCGCCGACGACCTGCGGCGCGAGGAGCACAGCATCAGGCTGCGCCGCGCCGCCCTGCGCACGCACGGGGTGGCGGCCCGCTGGGAGCAGCTCGGGGCGCCGGCGCCCGCGCCGCCGCTGACGTCCGTGCTGCTGGCGACGCGGCGCACCGACATGGTGCGGTTCGCGCTCGACCAGATCGCCAGGCAGCGCGACGCGCAACTGGAGGTGATCCTGGCCCTGCACGGCGTGCCGCGCCGGCACCCGGACGTGGCGGCCGCGATCGCCGGCTTCGACGGCCAGATCACCGTGTTCGAGGCCGACCACCAGGCCGTGTTCGGCGAGGTGCTCAACGACGCCGCCGCCCGCGCGTCCGGCTCGTTCCTGCTCAAGATGGACGACGACGACTGGTACGGCCCCGACTTCCTGGCTGATCTGCTGCTGGCGCACGCGTACTCGGGCGCGCAGGTGGTCGGCACCGTGCCGGAGTTCGTCTACCTGGCCTCGATCGACGTCACCGTGCACCGCAAGCAGATCACCGAGCAGATCACCAGCTTCGTGGCCGGGGGCACGATCCTGGTCGAGCGCTCGGCGTTCCAGGCGGTGGGCGGGTTCCGTCCGTTGCGGCGTTCGGTCGACACGCAGTTCCAGGAGGCGCTGCAGGCGGCCGGCGGGCAGATCTACCGTACCCACGGGCTGGGTTACATCCTGCGCAGAGGCCCGGCCGCCGACCACACCTGGCAGGAGCCCATCGGGACCTTCCTGCAACGCAACAAGCAGCAGTGGCGCGGCTTCCGGCCGAACGCGCTGATGGAACTCGACGGGATGCGCCGCTCATGAGCCCGACGCCCGACACCGGTTCGATCCCCCGGATCCGTCGTAACGACTTCGGCGTGCTCACCCCGCCCGAGCTGGGCACGTGGGAGCCGGCGCTGACCGTGACGGTGGTCGTCCCGGCTCACGACTGCCAGGACAAGCTGGACCTCACGCTGGCCGCCTTGTCCGCGCAGAGCTACCCGGACGGCCTGCTCGACGTCATCGTCGTCGACGACGGCAGCCCGGCCCCGCTGCACCTGCCCGACCTGGCCCCGGGCAGGACCAAGCTGATCTCCAGCCCGCCGGGCGGCTGGGGGCGGGCGTGGGCCGTCCAGGCCGGCGTGGACGCCGCGAGCGGCGAGATCATCCTGGTGCTGGACGCCGACATGGTCCCGCACCGGCAGCACGTGGAGGCCCAGCTCCGCTGGCACCACCTGGCGCCCTACCTGGTCGTGCTCGGCTGGATCGACTTCACCCCGGCCGACGTCCTGCCCACGCCCGGCCAGGTCGCCTCGGCGGTGCGCGCCGGCGGCGAGTACGACCTGTTCCCGCTGTCACCGCACCGCCACGACTGGGCCGAGAAGATCATCCGCGACCACGACGGCCTGCGCACCGCGCCCAGTTCCCTGGCCAACCGGGTGCACGTGGGCGCCACCGCGTCGTACCCGGCGACGCTGCTGCGCGCGATCGGCGGGCTGGACACGTCGCTGGTGCTGGCCGAGGACACCGAGCTCGGCTACCGGCTCACCCAGGCGGGCGCGGTGTTCGTGCCCGACCCCGACGCGCGTGCCTGGCATCTCGGGCTGCCCACCGCCATGCGCCACTTCGCCGAGCTCAAGCGCTACAACGACCCGTACGTGGCCGACCGGGTGCCCTACCGCCGCTACCTGCGCACCGACGCGGGACGGCAGTGGCTGGTTCCGTACGTGGACGCGGTCGTCCCGTCCGGCTCCTACGAGGACGTCCGGGCCACCGTGGACGCCCTGCTGGCCGGCACGATCCCGGACATCAGGGTCACCGTCACCGCGCCCGCTCCCCCGGCCGGCCGCCGTTCCCCCCTGCACGACCCGGACCTGGACCTGCACCTCATCCACGCCGCCTTCGCCCACGACCCGCGCGTCCACCTGGCCCCGGAGCCGCCGTCAGGGACCACGCCGCCGTTCCGGCTGCTCGTGCCGCCCGGCTGGACCCCTGCCAAGGACACGGTGGAACGCCTGATCGGCCACCTGGAGGAGCTCGACGCCGGAACGCTCTGCGTCGCGCTGGAGGAGACGTCGGACGGCGTCGTGGTCGCCCGCCTCGACCGCACCGCCGCCGTCGCGCGCGCCACGCTGGTCGCCGGCCCCGACGACCACCTGGACGACCTGGTGGACGACCTGTTCGGCCTGGCCTGGCTGGACGGCGGCACCTGGGACATCACTCGCCGCCCGGCCACCTACCCGCCGCGCAAGCCGCCGCCGTCGGAGCTCGTCCAGCTCACGGACAGGCACGAGAAGGAGCTGGCGCTCTACCGCAAGCGCACCGCCGCCCTGCGCGCCGAGATCGCGCAACTGCGGCGGGAGGCCGGCAAGCACGGCAGGGACGCGGCCCGCTGGCGCGAGAAGGCCGAGGCCTGGCGGCGCGAGGCCATCCGCCTGTCCCGCCTGCAGGACCGCACGGTCATCAAGCGCGCGGTGCGACGGGTACGCAAACTCGCCTTCCCGGAGAACTGACCCTCAGCCTCCGGTGTCCTTCGGGTGCCGGCTGTTGGCGTACGCGAGATACCCGATTCGCCGAGGCTTCCCATCGCCAGACGCCCCCGAAGCCGGCGATCGGGGCTCTCCTGAGACTGGGGAGCATCGCGAAGCCGGGTGTCACCCGGAGCTCAGGGCGCCGGCACCTCGCCGTGATCCTCGTCCGGCAACGGACGGGTGAGCTGTTCGGTCAACGATGGATCGGCCAGGATGCGGGCGGTGGCCCGCCATTCCATGGTCACCCGATGCAGCGTGGCGTGGACATCGAGGTCCACCACATCCCTGGTGGCGGCGACGATGTCCGCGACGAACTCCCGCCTCTCCTCTTCCGACAGGTAGCGGACCCAGGAGAACACCAGCGGCAGGGCATGCTCGACCGCGCGGACCCCCTCGTCGTTCATGACGAGTGCCGCGAGGAGACGCGACACGGCCTCACCGGCACCTCCCGGTCCAGCACGGTTCCCATTCCTCGTGCCAGCAACCCGGTGCCGGGGG
>NZ_JABCPZ010000168.1 GCF_013283785.1 Nonomuraea antri | reverse complement strand
GCGGTGGCGCTGCTGAACCTGTCCGGTCTGGGGCTGGGATATCTGCTGCTCGGCCGCTGGTTACCGATGGCGGGATGCCTGGCGGTCACCGGAGTGACCGTGGTCGCCGCCCTGCCCGTCGAGGCCGACGGGATTCCGGCGGTCGTACCCGTCCTCTGGCTGGTCGTGGCGGTGGCGTCGGCCGTGCACGGCGCCTGGCGGGCGGCGGCCGGGCCGCCCTCGCCGGCCGGGGACCGGCTGGTCCCGGTCGCGCTGCCGCTGGCGCTGGCGCTGCTGGCGATGCCGGTCTCGGCCGTGGTCGTACACGACTCGATGCAGCGCGCGGCGCGGCAGGAGGCGTACGAGCAACTGCAGCTCGGCCGGCTCGCCGAGGCCGGCCGGCTGGTCGGCCGGGCGAGCCAGGTGACGTTCGACGACGCGCTGGAGATCTACGCGGACCTGGCGAAGAACCACGCCGGCAGCCGCGCGGCCCGCCAGGTGCCGGACGGGATCGCCAAGCTGTACGAAACGGCCACCCGGCCGTACACCGGCGGCCGGTACTGCGACGCCCAGCCGATCCTGCGTTACCTGCGCGGCCTGCCCGCCAGGGTGGACCCGGCGCTGCTCGGCGACCGGGCCGGCTGGGCCGACGAACCGCTCGCGCACTCCCTGCACGAATGCGGCGCCCAGCGGTTCGAGGACGACCTGAACAGCGAGGCGGGCGCGGACCTGGTCGTCACCTCGGCCGCGCAGTTCAACCAGCTGGCCGACGAGGCCCCGGACTCGCCGTACCTGGCCAAGTCCAGGAAGTTGTTCGAGGACAAGGTCGCCGAGCTGAGGAAGGCCGCGGCCGGTGATCCGTGCGGCGCCCGCCCGACGCTGCGCAACGCGGGCGCGGTCTTCGCGGAGATCTCGGCCGACTACGCCGGCGCGCTGGCCGACGGCACGGGCAAGATCATGCAAGGCGCCCACTTCGACTGCGGCGTACGCGAGTTCAAGAAGAAGAAGTTCGCCGCCGCCCGGGCCACGCTGGCCGACTACGCCAAGCGGTACAAGGACAGCCGGCAGGCGGCCCGCGCCAGGCAGATCGCCATCGCCGCGGAGATCGCCGACCGGACGAGCAAGAAGGCGGGCAGGAGCCTGCCGCGGGTGAAGCCGCCGCGCGGCGCGCGGATGACGGTGACCTTCCGCAACGACGGCAAGGGCAAGGTGGAGATCCTCTACACCGGGCCGAAGACCGGGCGGTTCGTGCTGAACAGCTGCCGCACGTGCAAGGTCTACCCGAGCGAGAAGGCCGGCGACTCCCGGGGCTGCCGCGGGTCGCGCTCCTACCCGAAGACGACGCTGCGGCTGCCGAAGGGGAAGTATTACCTGCTGGTCAAACGTGACGGCAGCGACGACGGCCACACCTGGAGCATCAAGCCCGGCTTCATCTACACCGCGTGCTACTTCGTCCACAAGTGATCGACGAGCCCCGGCCGCCGCCGCGACCGGGGCCGAGCCGGCGCGGCGCGGCGGAGGATCTCATGCGACGTGCTCAGAAACGGGCGAGGTGGCGGAGGGAGCGGCGGGCGCGGGGGTCAGGGCCTTGCGGGTGATGCGTTCGGCGATGGCGGCGACCAGGGTGCGCGGCCGGCGCGGCGTCAGGTGCGCGGCCAGCGCGTTGCCGAACCCGGGGGCGACGTAGCCGCGGTCACGCTCCAGCGCCCGCAGGGCGGCGCGGACGACGGGCTCAGGGGTGGTCATCGAGCCGGTGACGGCCGCGTTACGGGTGCCGATGGTGTCGAAGAAGGCGGTCTCGACCGGGCCGGGGCACAGGGTGAGCACGCGGATGCCGCGCCGCCGGTACTCCTGGCGCAGGGCCAGGCCGAAGTTCAGCACGAAGGACTTGGCCGCGCCGTAGACGGCGAAGTACGGCGAAGGCTGGAAACCGGCGTTGGACGCGACGTTGATCACCGCGCCGCGGCCGCGCCGCAGCATGGCGGGCAGCAGCTCGTGGGTGAGGTCGACCAGCGCGACGACGTTGACCATGAGCTGGTCGTGGTCGCGTTCGGCGGGGATCTCCTCGAAGCGGCCGCAGGTGCCGAAGCCGGCGTTGTTGACCAGCAGGTCGACGCTCAGGCCGCGGGCGGTCACCTGGCCGGCGACGCGGCGGGCCGCGTCCGGCTGGGCGAGGTCCTGGACCAGCACGTGCGCGCGGACGCCGTGCTCGGCGGTCAGGCGCTCGGCGAGCGCGGTCAGCCGGTCTCCGGAGCGGGCCACCAGGATCACGTCGTGCCCGCCGGCGGCGAGCTGGGCGGCGAACTCCGCGCCGAGGCCGGACGAGGCGCCGGTGATGAGAGCGGTGCGGTTCATCGGTTTCTCCTTCAGTCGGTATCAACTGGTAGGAGAACGTATCAGTAATCACCGTAATTGCAACACCTCTGATGCGGTTAATGCTCGGGCCAGGTCGAGCCTGTATCGTGTACCTGGTCAAATGGGCATGACAGGAGGCGTGATGAGTGAGACGGCCGGGCGATCCCTGCGTGCGGACGCGGAACGGAGCGTGCGCGCGATCCTGGAGGCGGCCGAACGGGTGCTCGCCGAAGATCCCGGCGCGTCCATGGAGCAGATCGCCGCGGTCGCCGGGGTCGCCCGCACCACGATCCACCGGCGGTTCGCCAACCGGCAGGCGCTGATCGACGCGCTGGCCTCGTCCGCGGCCAGGCAGCTGGCCCGGGCGGTGGACGACGGCCGGCCCGACACCGCGCCGCCGCTGGTCGCGATGCACCGGATCACCGCCAACGTGCTCCAGGTGAAGAGCGCGTGGGCGTTCGCGCTGGGGCTGCCGGCGGAGCCGGGCGGCGAGGCCGCGCTCCTGCAGCAGGACGTCGCCCGCCGCTGCATCGGCGTGTTGCGGCGGGCCCAGGCCGACAAGCTCATCGACGAGGCGGCCGACCTGGAGTGGGTGCGCCGGGTCTACTACGCCCTGATCGGGGAGTCGCTGCACGGCAGCGCCGACGGCGCCGACCCCGACGCGCTCGCCGCCCGCATCATCGACACCCTGCTGCACGGCGCGGGCCCGCGTACCTGACCCCGATCACCACCGATCATCGTCGGCCCGCGAGCCCGGCTCCGGGCGTCAGCCCCGGGAGGGCAGGCCGGGCGCGTCCGGCTGGGGGTCGGCGGCGGCCGCGCGCCTGAGGAGGAGCCCGGCCGCGGCGGCGGTGAAGAACATCAGCACGCCGTAGACGGCGGCCGGGATCGCCATCTCGGCGTTGTTCAGCAGCGTGGGGCTGAGCGCGACGGCGATGGCCAGCGTGCTGTTGTGGATGCCGATCTCCATGCAGGAGGCGATGGCCTGCCTGGGCGCCACCCCGGCCAGGCGGGGCGCCCAGTAGCCGATGGTGAGACTGATGACGCTGAACAGGAAAGTGATCAGGCCGACGGCGCCGATGTAGCCGGCGAGGTTGTCCTTCTCCTGGATGACCGCCCCGACGATGACGGCGGCCAGGATGACCACGGACAGGATCTTGACCGGCCGGTTCATCCGGTCGGCGAAGGCCGAGGACCTGGCCTTGACCAGCATGCCGAGCGCGACGGGGATCAGCACGACGGCGAAGACCTGGGCGGTCTTGTCGAACTGCAGGCCGACCGCGCCGGAGTCGCCGAGGAAGTGGCCGAGCGAGAGGTTGGTGACCAGGGGCAGGGTGACGACGGCCAGGACGGAGTTGATCGCGGTCAGGCTGACGTTGAGTGCCACGTCCCCGCCGAAGAGGTGGCTGTAGAGGTTGGCGGTGGTGCCGCCGGGTGAGGCGGCCAGCAGCATCATGCCCACCGCGAGCGCGGGCGGCAGGTCGAAGGCCACCACCAGCCCGAAGCAGACCAGCGGCAGCAGGACGATCTGGCATGACAGAGAGACGAGCGCGGCCCTGGGGTAGACGACCACGCGGCGGAAGTCCGCGATGGTGAGTCCGAGGCCGAGGCCGAACATGATGACGGCGAGCGCCGCGGGGAGGAAGACACTGGCCAGGGACGAAGTCATGTGGTGTCCTTCGGGAGGTGTGGCCCGGGTTGATCGGATTTATACCGGCAAGGAGCACCAAAACGAAGGCCCTGGTCGAGCTTTGTTCGGTCCGAGCGGGCCGAAACCCGCCGCCGCGCTGGTGGGATGGCACGTCCCGCCGGGTTCGGCGAGGTCGCGGCGTTCCGTCTCACGTCTCTGACGGAGAGCGGAGGGCGGCCTGCCACGCGACCCGGCGGGAAACGTGACCTGGGGTACCTGATGGGCGGGAAGGCCCGGGTGAGAGGTGGCGGTCAGGCGGGCAGGACGTTGTCCGCGAAGGCGCCCTTCATGTTTCCGCGTTCCTCGAACACGAACACCACGTACGTCTCGAAGTACTCGCCGCCCTGCCCCGCGGCCCGGGCGATGCCGACCCTGGTGCTGGCCTTCCAGACGAGCTGGGTGAAGTGGCCGGTGGCGGAGGAGAACTGGGCGGCGGCGAAGTCGTAGGCGGAGATCTCGTCGTACCAGGACCTGACCGCGTCAGATCCGGGCAGGGCCGCGGAACCGCCGCCCCAGAAGATGTTCTCCCCGGTCTGCGCGCGCAGCCCGTCGTGGCCGGCGTCGAGCGCGTCGTACTCCGAGCGGGAGGCGGCCCGCTCCTTGGCGTACGCGTTGAGCTCCGGGTCCATGACCAGCGGCGGCGCGTGATGCTTGGCCCGGTAGGCGTTGGCCTCGGCGAGGGCTTCGGCTTGGAACTCCGGCGTCGTGGCGTCGGGGAGCGCGGGGCGGGTTCCTGGCATGAGACATCCTCAAGCAGCGATAGGGGGACTCCCGCCGGATCGCGACCGCTGCTCGTCGCCCGTCACCGGCGGCCGGCGGCCGAGGTGGTGGCCCGCCTGCCGCTCATCGTGCGCCGTCCGGAGGCTTCCGCCCAGGCTCGGCCGCTGTCCGACATCGGACATCCGGCACGGCGCCGCGCTTGAGGTCAACCCGAGTTGAGGTTGCAGGGTGGAGGGCATGGTGAGATTCGGGGTCGGGCTGCCGACCATGCAGGAGATCGAGACGCTGGGCCCGCAGGGCGTGGCCCGGGCGGCGCGGCTGGCCGAGTCCGCCGGGCTGGACAGCGTCGGCGCCTCCGACGTGCTCGTCGGCGACGGGACGCTCGCGCTGGAGGGCGTCGTCGCGCTGGCCACCGCCGCCGCCGTCACCGAGCGGGTGATGCTCGACTTCGGCGTGTTGTCCGTGCCCACGCGTCCGGTCGCGATGATGGCGGCGCAGGTGCAGACGCTGCAGTACCTGTCGCGCGGACGGGTGCGCCTGGGCCTGGGCCTCGGCGGATTCCCCGGATCGCCGTTCTGGACCGCCGTCGGAGCGCCGAGCACCGGACGGGGCCGGCTGACGGACGAGGCGCTGCGCACGCTGCCCGGGCTGATCGCGGGCAGGCCCACCGCCGTCGGGGCGGAGCGGGTGGAGGTCACGCTGGCGCCGGGGACGTCCGTGCCGCCGCTGCTGGTGGGATCGGGCACCGGCGAGGCGGCGTTGCGCCGGGTGGCGCGGTTCGCCGACGGCTGGGTGCCGTCCGCGCTGACGCCCGCCCAGGTCAGGACGGCCCTGAGCCGGCTGCGCGAATTCGCGGACGAATACCGCAGGCCGGTGCCGTTCGTGGACCTGGGCGTCCACACGGTGCTCGGCGACGACCGCGAGGCGCGGCAGGCGATGGAGGCGCGGCTGTCGCGGTTCTTCCGGCTCTCCCCGGACGAGATACGCGAGGCCACCGTCTCCGGCTCACCGGCAGAGGCGGCCGAACGGGTGGCCGCCTTCGCCGAAGCCGGCGTGGACGAGATCGGATTCGCGATCGACGGGTACGACTTCCTGGGTCAGATCGAGCTGATCGGCGAGATCAGGGCACACCTGGCGCACTAGGACGCCGCGCCGCCCGATGCGCTGCCCGATGCGCTGCTCGATGCGCGGCCGAGCGGAAATCTCGGGCCGTGATGTCGAGAACGCCGCCCCGGCTCCGTCCCAGCCGTGGCAGCCGCCATGACGATCCGAAAGGCACGGTCAGTGATGCGCAAACTCGTCGTCCAGCAGTGGGTCACCGTCGACAACATCGCCGCGGAGGAGGACGGCGGGCTCGGATTCGTGTCGGGGGAGCCCTTCTCCGACGCCACCGAGCCCGCGTTCAAGGAGCGCCTGATGGGGTTCATCGACTCGGTCGACACGATGATCCTCGGCGCGAACACCTACGCCCAGGCCAAGGGCTACTGGCCACACGCCCACGAGCAGGGCGAATACGGCGAGAAGCTCAACGGCCTCACCAAGTTCGTCGCCTCGGCGAAGCTGGCCGAGGCACCCTGGGGCGACTTCCCGGCCGCGACGGTGACGCGCGACCCGGTCGCCACCGTCCGCGAGCTCAAGGAGCGGCGCGGCAAGGACCTCTGGCTGTGGGGGAGCCTGACGCTCATGCGCTCCCTGCTGGACGCCGGCGTCGTCGACGTGGTCCAGCTGCTGGTCTGCCCGGTGTCGCTCGGCAGGGGAACGCGGGTCTTCGCGGAGCGGCAGGACCTGAAGCTGATCGAGGCCACCGGGTTCGAGAACGGCCTCGCGCTGCTGCGCTACGAGATCAAGAAATAGCCGGACAGCTCGCGACTTGACCGCGAATTTGCGCCGTCCGGCATTTCGCCCGGGGAGGTCTCGGGGCACGCCTTCGTACGAGAAGGGACGTCCCAGGCCGGTGGAGAACCCGATGAGCCAGACGCGCACCTCCAGCGCCGTGCCGGAGCCTTGATGGTCAAGCAGTTCATCGAGATGGCCGGCACGCTGCTCGACCTGTTCGGGGTGCTGGTCATCGTGGGCGGGACGATCATCGCGAGCGTCGTCTTCTGCGGCCGCGTGGCCCGGCGGCAGGAGGCGGGCACCTACCCCGCCTATCGCCGTGCGGTGGGGCGCACCCTGCTGCTCGGCCTGGAACTGCTGGTCGCCGCCGACATCATCAAGACGGTGGCCATCGCGCCGACGTTCCAGTCCGTCGGCGTGCTGGCCGCCGTCGTGCTGGTCAGGACGTTCCTCAGCTTCTCGCTCCAGGTGGAGCTGGAGGGCCGCTGGCCCTGGCACAAGCCACTGGACGGCTGAGCCGGCCGGTCGCCGCTATCGGCGTCGCAGGCCGTACGCCGCGATCGCCGCGCCCAGCAACACCATCACCGCGGGGACGACCAGCGCCGACCGGTAGGCCGCCAGCACCAGGTCCGGGGCGCCGCCGGCGCCGACCGCGGCGAAGCCGTACACCGCGGTGACCGCGGAGATCCCGACCGCCGAACCGAACTGGGTGAACGTGTAGAGCAGGCCCCCGGCCAGCCCCTGCTCCTCCGGCGCCACGCTCTCGGTGGCCGCGATGGTCAGCGGGCCGTAGGCGAGGGCGAAGGCGACGCCCGACAGGAACAGGGTCGGGAACATGGCGGCGTACGACCAGTCCATCTCGACCAGCAGGAAGAGCCCGTAGGCCACGATCGCCAGCAGGAATCCGCCGACGATCACCCGGGTGTGGCCGTACCTGTTCACCAGCCGGGGCGTGAGCGTCGGCGCGAGCACGGCGTCGCAGCCCATCACGATCAGGGCGATCGCGGTCTGCAGCGGCGACCAGCCGCGCAGTTCCTGCAGGTAGAGCGTGACGATGAACTGGAAGCCGAAGAACGCGCCGAGGAAGAGCATCGCGCTGACGTTGGCCCGCACCATCGCGCTCTTCCTGAAGATCCCCAGCCGGACGAGCGGCGCCTCGGCCCGCCGTTCGATCACGACGAACACCGCCACGAGCGCGAGCCCGCAGCCCAGCGCACCGAGCGTCAGCCCGAGCCCTTCGCCGCGATGCTCGATCCTGACGATGCCGTAGGCGAGCAGCAACATCGCGGCGGCCGCGCTGGCCGCGCCGGCCAGGTCGTAGCCGTGCCGCGCGGCGCCGGGGCGAGCCTCGGCGGGCAGCAGCCTGATCGCCGCGACCAGGATGGCGGCGGCCAGGAACACCGGGGCGAAGAACACCCAGCGCCAGCCGAGCTCGGTCAGCAGCCCGCCGATGACCAGGCCGAGCGAGAAGCCGCCGGCGCCGACGCCGGCGAAGACCAGCAGGGCCTTGTTGCGCTGCGGCCCCTCCGGGTACGACGTGGTGATGATCGACATGGCCGCCGGCGTCATGAACGCCGCCGCCACGCCGGTGACGAACCTGGCCACCACCAGCATCCAGCCGTCGGTCGCGAAACCGCCCAGCGCGGAGAAGACCAGGAAGACGCCGAGCCAGGTCAGGAACATCCGCCGCCGGCCCAGCAGGTCCGCGGCCCGGCCGCCGAGCAGGGTGCAGCCGGCGTAACCGAGCACGTAGCCACTCATCACCCAGGACGCGGCGCCGGTGGTCAGGCCCAGGTCGGCGCGGATGGCGGGGACGGCGACGGCCAGCATGGCGACGTCGCTGCCCTCCAGGAAGATCGTGCCGCACAGCACGAGCAGCAGGACCCAGGTGCGTCCGCCCGTGCGGGCCGGGTGGGGGGTGGACACCGGCGCGTTCCTTCCCGTTCGAGTCGTTCGCAGGCGAGCGCCGCCCGCGCGGCCCGCGGTCTCTCTCCGCGAATCCGGCGGACGGTGCTCGATGATCTCGTCATACGCGGTGAATCGGTACCTCGCGACGACCTCGTCATGCGCGGTGGATCGGCACCTCGCGGCGGTTGCGTGCGAACGCCACTCCGCCCAGCGCCGTGCCCGTCACGGCCACCAGCGCGGCCACGTAGGCCCCCGCGAGTCCGTTGCCGGTGCCGATGCCGCCGTCGGAGGTGGCCATGGTCACCCCGGCGAGCGCGAGGCCGATCAGCCCCGCGACCAGGGCCACGACGGCCCCGCGCCGTCCGTCGCCGCCGAAGCGGGCGAGGTGGGCGAGGCGGGAGACCCGGCCGGAGCGGCCGATGCGGCCGGTGGAACGGCCCAGGGCGAGCCCGCCGATGATCACGCCGGCCAGCCCGATCAGGGCGGCCACGATGGCGCCGATCCGCCCGGCGCTGAGGTAGAGGTAGCCGGGCGCGTCCGCCTGCGCGAGCAGCGCGGCGGTGGCGGCTGACGGGGAATGCACGTCCATGGGATGCTCCTTGCCTTCCGGCGATCGCACGTCGCCTGAGCGGGTTTCCTCACCGGGAAGACGTAGCCGATCTCATGGTCCGTGACATCCGGTTTCCATGACGTAGATCACACGCGAGAGCGACCGGACGCGCAAGTGCCGCGCCCGGTGGTCGTGGTTCCCGCGTGCCGCCGTCAGCCGGTGAACGCCGATCGGGCCGAGACGCGCTGCAGGTGTTCCAGCCCGCGTACCAGGGCCAGATTGGCCGCCGTCAGCGTGCGCACCTCCTCCTCCAGTTCGTCCACCCGGTTCTTGAGCGTCAGCAGTTCGGCCTCAAGCGCCGGTGAATCCATGAACATCCGCCTGCCGGACATGATCATTCACCTCTCGGTTTCCTGGACCCCTGACTGAATGAGCATCCAGTGGGTGCCGCTGATACCTGCGGGCGGGCGTGCCGTGGTGCCGGAGGTCCCTCGGGCCGGGGCCGAAGGTCCCTGTCCGGACGGTGGACGCGCCGGTGACAGTGGATCCGGGACTCGCAGGAGGTGGCGTCATGACCGTTCGTTCCGTCAAGCAGACGCTGGACGCGGCGGTGGCGGCCGCGCGCTGGGCGCCGTCGGTGCACAACACCCAGCCCTGGACGTTCGCCGTGTCAGGCGACGAGATCGGACTCAAGGCCGACACCGGCAGGCAACTGCGGGTCGGCGACACCGCAGGACGGGAACTGCTCATCAGTTGCGGGGCCGCGCTGTTCACCCTGCGGGCCGCGCTGGCCCGCGAAGGTCACCGGCCGGTCGTCCGCGTGCTGCCCGACCCGGACCGGCCGTCGCTGCTGGCCACGGTCCGGGCGGGCGAACAGGGCGAGGCCGACGCGACGGCCCGGGTGCTCGGCGCCGAGATCGAGCGGCGGCGTACGCACCGGGCGGGGTTCGCCGACGTGCCGGTGCCGGACGAACTGCTCGACTCGCTGGTGAAGGCCGCGATGGCCGAGGGTGCCAGGCTGACCCCGGTGCGCGAGCCAGAGGCGGTGGCGGTGCTTGCTGGGCTCACCCGGGCCGCGCAGGGCGTGCAGGCCCGGGACCGGCGCCTCAGCCTGGAGGTGATCAGCTGGGCACGTCCGCCGGGCAGCAGCCGCACCGACGGCGTGCCCGCCGACGGCTACCCGCGCCGGGCCACGGCCACGGATCCGCCCTTCGCGCAGCGCGACTACGCCTGGCGCCACGACTGGGGCAGCAGCGACCAGGGCACGGGCCGGAGTGGGGGCCAGGGTGCGGGCACCTCGACCGGGGTCGTGGCCCTGCTCACCACCCGCGCCGACTCCCGCCAGGAGTGGATCGCCGCCGGGCAGGCGCTGCAGCATGTGCTGCTGCTGGCCGCCGCGCACGGGGTCAGCGCCGCCTTCCACACCCAGGCGCTGGAGACGGACCTGCTGCGCGAGTTCCTGCGGGTGGAGGTGTGCTCGGGGGAGTACCCGCAGATGATCATGCGGCTGGGCGTCACCTTCGACGTCAAGGGCTCCGTACGGCGTTCGGCGGACGACGTCACGCGCTGAGCCACGTCGTCCCCGGGGCGTTGGGTTACACTGAGAAGTAATTGCGAAACTTCGCAATTGCTCAAGCTCGGAGGAACCATCTCAAAGGGACCGGGACACGTGGGTGAGGGTGTGACGTGAGCGAGGCTTTCGCCGCTGCGATCAGGGAACGAGTGCGCCTGGCCGAGTCGGCGCTGCGGGCGGCCCGCCGCGACGGCGACGCCCACGGGGCGATCCTCGCCGAAGGCGAATGGGAGCACCTGATACGGCTGGCCCGCACGCACGGCGTGGACGTCACGCTCGACCCGCAGGACGCCGCACCGGAGGAGCCAGGGCGGGGCGAGGGGGTGGGCCGATGACGTCGGTGCCGCTGTACGAGGCCAAGGCGGAACTGTTCCGGCTGCTCGGCCACCCGGTCCGGATCCGGGTGCTGGAACTGCTGCAGGAACGGCCGATGCCGGTGCGCGACCTCCTGGCCGAGATCGAGGTCGAACCGACCGGGCTGTCACAGCACCTGGCCGTGTTGCGCCGGTCGGGCATGGTCAGCGCGCACCGCGAAGGCTCCACCGTGGTGTACGCCCTGTCCGGCGGCGACGTGGCCGAACTGCTGCGCGCGGCCAGGCAGCTGCTGACCGCCAAGCTGTCGGGGCAGAGCGAGCTGCTGAACGAGCTGCTGCGAGGCAAGACGGAGAGCGGGGCCGCATGAACGCCAGGGCACGCGAGGACGCCGCATGAACGCCAGGGCACCCAGGGAAGCCGTGAACGCCAGGGCACGCGAGGAAGCCGCATGAACGTCCGAGCCCCGAGGGGGCGGTCCCGCGGGCGCTCGGTCCTGCCCGCGCGGCTGCGGGCGATCCTGCCCGATCGCGACGGGCTGGCCGCCATGGCCCGCCACCCGCGCCGTGACCTGCTGGCCGGCCTGACCGTGGCGATCGTGGCACTGCCGCTGGCCCTCGGCTTCGGCATCTCCTCTGGGCTGGGCGCCGAGGCCGGGCTGGTCACCGCGGTGGTGGCCGGCGCGCTGGCGGCCGTCTTCGGCGGGTCGGCGCTGCAGGTGTCCGGCCCCACCGGCGCGATGACGGTCGTGCTGGTGCCGATCATGCACGCGCACGGCGCGTCCGGGGTGCTGACGGTCGGCGTGCTGGCCGGGCTCATGCTCATCGCGCTGGCCTGGGCCAGGGCGGGCCGGTACATGGCGCTCGTCCCCGCGCCGGTCGTGGAGGGCTTCACGATCGGCATCGCCTGCGTGATCGGCCTCCAGCAGGTCCCGGCGGCGCTCGGCGTGCCGACGCCGGACGGCGACAAGGTCGTGCTGGTGGCCTGGCAGGCGGTCACGGAGTTCGCCGCGCACCCGAACTGGGTCGCCGCCGGCCTGGCCCTGGTCGTGGCCGCGGTGATGCTGGCCGGCGGCCGGTGGCGTCCCGGCGTGCCGTTCTCCCTGCTGGCGGTGGCCGCCGCCACCGCGGCGGCGGAGCTGGTCGAGCTGCCGGTGGCCCGCATCGGCGAGCTGCCCGCCGGGCTGGGCGCCCCCTCGCTGGCCTTCCTGGACGTCGGCGCGCTCGGCTCGCTGATCGCCCCGGCGGTCGCGGTCGCCGCGCTGGCCGGGCTGGAATCGCTGCTGTCGGCCGCCGTCGCCGACGGCATGAGCGTGAGCCACCGCCACGACCCCGACCGGGAGCTGTTCGGCCAGGGCCTGGCCAACCTGGTCGCCCCGCTGTTCGGCGGCGTGCCCGCCACCGGCGCCATCGCCCGCACCGCGGTCAACGTCCGCTCGGGCGCCTCCTCCAGGCTGGCCGCGCTGGCCCATGCCGCGATCCTGGCCGTGATCGTGTTCAGCGCGGCGGGCCTGGTCGCCCGCATTCCGCTGGCCGCGCTGGCCGGGGTGCTGCTGGCCACGGCGGTGCGCATGGTGGAGGTCGGCTCGGTCAAGGCGATGCTGCGCTCCACCCGGGCCGACGCCGTCGTGCTGGTGCTGACCGCGGCCGCCACGCTCGCGCTCGACCTGGTCGCCGCGGTCATCCTGGGCCTGGTCGTGGCCGGCGCGCTGGCCCTGCGCGCCATCGCGCGTGACGTCCGGCTGGACGTGATGCCGCTGCACCCCGACCTGCCCGACGACCACAGCGACGAGGAGCACGCGCTGCTGGCCGAGCACATCGTCGCCTACCGGCTGGACGGGCCGTTGTTCTTCGCCGCCGCGCACCGCTTCCTGCTGGAGCTGTCCGAGGTCGCCGACGTCTCCGTGGTCATCCTGCGCATGTCGCGGGTCACCACCATCGACGCCAGCGGCGCACTCGTCCTCGGCGACGCCATCGCGCGGCTGG
Organism: Nonomuraea antri; assembly: GCF_013283785.1. Lineage (GTDB taxonomy): Bacteria > Actinomycetota > Actinomycetes > Streptosporangiales > Streptosporangiaceae > Nonomuraea > Nonomuraea antri. The sequence goes on along the minus strand of NZ_JABCPZ010000168.1, from coordinate 12,102 downwards.
AGCGGCGCGGCATCGCCGTCTACGTGTCCGGCATCCGCGACGGTCACCACCAGCCGCTCCAGGCGCTGGGCGCCGTCGCGCGGCTCGACCGGGCCGGACGCGTCTTCGCCAGCACCCCGGAGGCCATCGCGGCCGCCCGCCACCACCTGCACAGCGCGGGCATCCTGCCCCCGCCGCCGGAGAACGCGCTCGCGTGACGGCCGCGCCGAACCCGCGGCCCGGCCGGGTACGCCGAGAATGAGTGCCATGACACGCGCTGTATACGTCGCCGCGGGCGAGGCGGGAAGCAACAAGGCCACCGTCGCCCTCGGGCTGGTCGACCTGTTGTCCCGGCAGGTGGAGAGCGTCGGGGTGTTCCGTCCCGTGGTGCGGGCGGGCCGCGAGGACGCGTTGATCAACACCGTCCGGAGCAGGTTCCAGCTCGCCCTGCCCCACGACGCGTACGCCGGCGTCACCTACGACGAGGTGCACGCCGACGCCGAGCGGGCGGCAGGGGACGTCGTGGCCCGCTACCGCGCGCTCGCCGAGCGGTGTGACGCCGTGGTGGTGGTCGGCACCGACTACACCGACGTGGGCGCGCCGACGGAGTTCGGGTTCAACGCCAGGCTGGCCGCCGACCTGGGCACCCCCGTGGTCAACGTGGTGAGCGGACGCGGCAGGACGCCGGCGCAGATCGCCGCCGCCGTCGAGCTGTCGTCCAGGGAGCTGGCGCACCAGCACGCCGGCGAGCTCGCGGTCGTGGTGACGCGGGCCGGCGAGCGGCTCACGATCGACCATCCGACGCCGGTGTTCGTGCTGCCGGAGACGCCGTCCCTGCGCGCGCCGACGGTGGCCGACCTGCTCGACGCCTGCGACGGCAGGTTCTTCCTCGGCGAGCGCGACGGGCTCGGCCGCGAGGCCGCCACGCTGATGGTGGGCGCGATGTCGCTGCCCGGCATACTGAAGCGCTACACCGAGGGCGCGGCCGTGATCATCCCGTCGGACCGGGCCGCCGCGCTGCTGCCCGGCCTGATCGCGGCGCACGCGGCGCCGGACTTCCCGGCGCTGTCGGCGGTGGTGCTCACCGGCGGCACGGATCTGCCCGCCCCGGTCGAGCGGCTGCTGCGCAGCATGGAGATCCCGCTGCCGGTGATCGCCACCGACCACGACACCTTCGACACCGCGACCCGCCTGTCGGCCGTGGAGGGCCGGTTCACGCCCGCGGCCGGCGGGAAGATCGACACGGCGCTGCGGCTGTTCGCCGAGCACGTCGACGGCGGGCAGCTGCTGCAACGCCTCGACATCGCCAAGACCGACGTGGTCACGCCGCTCATGTTCGAGTACGAGCTGCTGGACCGGGCGCGGGCCAGGCGCAGGCACATCGTCCTGCCCGAGGGTGAGGAGCCGCGCATCCTGCGCGCGGCCGACATCCTGCTGCGGCGCGGCGTGGCCGAGCTGACCCTGCTCGGCGACGCCGAGCGGATCCGGGCCCAGGCGGCCCAACTCGGCCTCGACCTCGGCGCGGCCAGGGTGCTCAGTCCGTTCGACCCGGAGCTGCGCGAACGGTTCGCCCGCCGCTACGCCGAGGCCAGGGCGCACCGGGGGATGACCGTCGAGCTGGCCCGCGACACCGTCACCGACGTCTCCTACTTCGGCACGCTGATGGTGCACGCCGGCATGGCCGACGGCATGGTCTCGGGCGCGGCGCACACCACCGCGCACACGATCAGGCCGGCGTTCGAGATCCTGCGCCTGGGCCTGGTCTCCAGCGTGTTCTTCATGTGCCTGGCCGACCGGGTGCTGGTGTACGGCGACTGCGCGGTCAACCCCGACCCGACCGCCGAGCAACTCGCCGACATCGCGATCGCCTCGGCCCGCACCGCCGCCCGGTTCGGCGTGGAGCCCAGGATCGCCATGTTGTCGTACTCGACCGGCGCCTCGGGCACCGGCGCGGACGTCGACAAGGTACGCGCCGCGACCGAACTGGTCCGAGAACGCTGCCCGGAACTGCAGGTGGAAGGCCCGATCCAGTACGACGCCGCGGTCGACCCCACCGTGGCGCTGGCCAAGATGCCCGACAGCCGGGTGGCCGGCCGCGCCACCGTCTTCGTCGTGCCGGACCTCAACACCGGCAACAACCTGTACAAGGCGGTCCAGCGCAGCGCCGGGGCCGTCGCGGTGGGGCCGGTGCTGCAGGGGTTGCGCAAGCCGGTCAACGACCTGTCGCGGGGCGCGACCGTGGCCGACATCGTCACCACGGTCGCCGTCACGGCCGCGCAGGTGCGCGACGAGCCGGCCGACCCTGGTCTCTCATGAGGCGGGGCCGGTCAGGAGCGCGAAGGTCTGGCCGGCGATCTCCCCTTCCTCGTCGGTGGGGATGACCAGGACGGGCACCTCGGCCCCGGGCGGCGAGACCGCCCGCTCGCCGGTGGACTCCGCCTCGTTGCGCGCGGCGTCGACGGTGATGCCGAGCCGGTCGAGCCCGGACAGGGACTGCGCGCGGGTGGCCGCGTCGTGCTCGCCCACGCCGCCGGTGAACACGATCGCGTCGACCCGTCCGAGCAGGGCGTAGTAGGCGCCGACGTATTTGCGGATGCGCCGGGTGTAGACGCCGAGCGCCAGCCGGGCCGCGTCGTCGTCGCGGGCGCGTACCTCGCGCATGTCGCTCGACCCGGCCAGCGCGAGCAGCCCGCCCCGGTGGCTGAGCGCGTGCTCCACCTGCTGGGCCTCCAGCCCGCGGGTACGGGCCAGGTAACCGGCGAGCGCCGGATCGACGTCGCCCGAACGGGTGCCCATGACCAGCCCTTCCAGCGGCGTCATGCCCATGGACGTGTCGACGCTGCGCCCGTCCGAGACGGCGGTGGCGCTGGCGCCGTTGCCCAGGTGCAGCACGATCAGGTTGAGCCCGGCCAGGTCGCGGCCCAGGACGGCGGCGGCGCGGCGTGAGACGTACGCGCAGGAGGTGCCGTGGAAGCCGAACCGGCGCACGCCCAGCTCACGCCACTCGTCCGGCACCGCGTACGTGTAGGCCTCCGGCGGCAGCGTGCGGTGGAAGGCGGTGTCGAACACGGCCACCTGCGGCACCCCGGGGAACACCGTGCCCGCCAGCCGGATGCCGGTCAGGTTGACCGGGTTGTGCAGGGGCGCGAGCGGGGCCAGTTCCTCGATCGCGGCGATCACCTCGTCGTCGACCAGCACCGCCGTGCCGAACCTGGTGCCGCCGTGCACCACCCGGTGCCCCACCGCGACCGGGGCCAGTTCCGGGCCGGCCGCGTCGAACGCCGCCAGCATCGCCTCCAGCCCCTCGCGGTGACCGGGAAAGGGGCGATCGAGGACGTACGGCCGCCCATCTCCGCCGCGGTGCGTGAGCCGTCCCTGCTCCTGCCCGATGCGTTCGACGAGCCCCTTGGCCGAGCGTTCCCTGGTGCGCGGGTCGACGAGCTCGTACTTGATGGATGAGGATCCCGTGTTCAGCACGAGAATGCGGTCGGCCATGCCCCTGAGCCTATTTCCGGCGCACGCGGCCGCACCCGGCGGCGCCCCGGGCGATGTGCGGAAACGGTGCACATAGAGTGAAAGTACGCCTCGATAGGTGGCGCGGCCGCCCGACGCGCCCGGAGACTCCTCACATGTCGCGCTCGTTCCGGGCGAAGGCCGCCCGCCGGTTGGCGGCGCGCCGCACGATGGCCGTCATCGGCTGGATCGTGCTGGGCGCCGGCTACTTCCTGTTCATCCCGATCTTTCACGCGATCGGGTTGTTCGCCGTCCTCGTGATCGGGGCCGGCTGGACGTGGGCCGTGCTGTGGTCGATCGCGGCCGTGGTCTCGTACCTCGCGGTCAGGTCCTACGGGCGGGCCGCCGCCGGGCTGGCGATCGCGGTGGCCGCCGGAGCCCTCCTGTGGACGACCGACTGGACGCTCGCCCACGTCAGGAGCGTGTTGTGGCTCGGCGAAGCCGGCTTCGCCGAACTCGCCGCCGACTACGAGAGCGGCCGGCCGATCGAGGTCCAGCCATGGATGTCGTATCTCGTCATGGACGGCGAGGCGGAGGCCCAGCCCGGCGCACTCTACTTCCCGGTGTTCGTCGACTGGCGCGGCGAGTACGGCGAGGGCTTCGCCTACCTGCGAGGCGGCGGGAGCCCGCAGGCGGTGACCCGGACACAGACCCTGATCCAGACCGCGCCCGGCGACCTCGGCGAACCGGCGATCGACCTCGGCGGCGGCTGGTGGTGGGTCGAATAGCCTCAGAGGTTCACGGCGCGGGGTGGTCGGGCGCCGGAGACGAAGGCGCCGATGCGGCTGAGCGCGGTGGCCGCCTCGGGCAGGAACGACCAGAAGTGATGGAAGACGTGCGCGTCGATCGGATACAGGTCGAGCTCGACGTCCACCCCGTGCGCGCGGGCGTGCTCGGCCAGCCGACGGGCGTCGGTGACCAGCGGATCGCCGGCCGACACCTGCACCAGCATCGGCGGGTAGCCGGACAGGTCCGCGGCCAGCGGGTCGAGCAGCGGGTCGTCGGCGGGATGCCCGGCCAGGTAGTGATCGGCGCATTCCAGGCAGAGCGTGAGAACCGCCGAAGGGCCGGCCTCCGCGAGCAGGCGGCAGGTCAGGTCCAGCCAGGGGCTCAGCAGGACGACCCGTCCAGGGAAGGGCAGGTTCTGGCGGCGCAGCGTGGCCAGCAGCGACATGGTCAGCCCGCCGCCCGAGGAGTCGCCCAGCACGGTGAGCGCGGCGGGATCGGCGGTCCTGTCCAGCAGCCACCGGTAGGCCCGGACCGCATCGTCCACCGCAGCCGGGAACGGGTGCTCCGGGGCCAGGCGGTATTCGGGCAGCAGCGCGGCCGCGCCAGTGGCCACGCACAACGCCCCGGTCATCGCCCGGTAGCCGTAGGCGGACCCCAGGGCGTAGCCGCCGCCGTGCAGGTGCAGCAGCGTGACGGGACGCTCGGGGCCGGGGGTGAGCACCAGCGACGGCACGCCGCCCGCGTTGACCGAGCGGACGTCGACCTCGGCGGGCACCGAGAACTCCGACAGCAGCGCCTCGTCCTTCTCGCGTAACTCCTGCAGCCCGGCGGTGCCGATCATGGTGGTCCACGGCTCCATCAGCCGGGCGATGCGGCCGGCCATCTCGTCGCCCAGGGCCCGGGTCACGGCCACGGCGTCGTTCAGCCCGGCGAGGATCTCCCTGGCCCGGTCCAGGAACGCCTCGCCGGCCAGCGTGAGCTCCACCCGGTGCGTGCTGCGGCGCAGCAACTCGCAGCCGACCAGCCGTTCCAGCGCCCGGATCTGCCTGCTCAGCGCGGGCTGGGACAGGTAGAGGCGGGTGGCGGCGCGCCCGAAGTTCAGCTCGTCGGCCACGGCCACGAACGACCTCAGGTGGCGCAGCTCGATCGCGTCGGGGGCCTGGGGGAGGGGCAGCACCGCCCCGGCAGGGCTGTCCTGGGTGGCGTCCATGCCCCATTATGGCCGCGCGCACGGCCCGTCATGCGTCGCGTGCACCACCGTCATGCACGCTCGGCCTTTCCGTTCGCCCCGGTGTCGCTGGCAGGCTGGTCGCAGCCCGAGCAGGAGGGACACCATGACCGCATACGCGATCGCGCATCTGAAGACCCCCGCCCTTCACCCGGACGTCCTGGAGTACATGGAACGCATCCAGGCCACGCTCGACCCCTTCCAGGGACGCTTCCTGGTCCACGGACCCCAGGTCGACGTGCGGGAAGGACAGTGGCCAGGGACGGTCGTGGTCATCGAGTTCCCCGACCTCGCCCGCGCCAGGGGCTGGTACGACTCCCCGGAATACCAGGAGATCCTGCCGCTGCGCACCCGGCACATCGACGGCGTGGCCGTCCTGGTGGAAGGCGTGGCGCCGGACCACGACGCGGCCGCATTCGCGGCCGCCCTGCGGCAGTCCGCAGAGAGCTGAACACACGCAACCCCGAGAGGAAACAGTCATGGGCAAGATCGTCGCCAACTTCTTCATCGCGCTGGACGGTGTCGTGGAGGCGCCGGAGAGCTGGCACATGTCGTACATAAACGACGAGATGATGGCGGTCATCGGTGCGGGGATGGAGAGGAACAAGGCGTTCCTGATGGGACGCAAGGGTTATGACGGGTGGGCGGCGTACTGGCCGACCAGCACCGACGAGCCGTACGCGAGCTACTTCAACGACATCCCGAAGTACGTGATCTCCAGTACGTTGCGTGATCCGTCGTGGAAGAACACGACGGTGCTGCCGGGCGAGGCGGGGGCGGTGCGGCAGCTGAAGGAGAGCGTGGACGGGGACATTCTGATGACCGGCAGTACGGTGACGGTGCGCTGGCTGCTGGTCAACGGGTTGCTGGATGAGTTGCGGCTGCTGCTGCACCCGGTCGCGGTCGGTTCGGGCCAGAAGTTGTTCGAGGACGGGATGACGCAGAAGCTGGAGCTGGTGCACAGCCAGGCGTTCTCGACCGGGGTGCTCGACCTGGTCTACCGCCCCGCCTCCTGACGGGAACGGGCGCCGGCCCGGGGATCGGCCCCGGCCGCGCGCCTGAGGAGTAGCCCGGCCGCGGCGGCGGTGAAGAACATCAGCACGCCGTAGACGGCGGCCGGGATCGCCATCTCTGCGTTGTCCAGCAGCGACGGGCTGAGCGCGACGGCGATCGCCAGCGCGCTGCCGTGAATGCCGATCTCCATGCACGAGGCGATCGCCTGCCTGGGCGCCACCCCGGCCAGGCGGGGCGCCCAGTAGCCGACGGTGAGGCTGATGACGCTGAACAGCAGCGTGATCAGGCCGACCGCGCCGAGGTAGCCGGCCAGCCGGTCCTTCTCCTCGATCACCGCACCCACGATCACCGCCGCCAGGATGATCGAGGACAGCACCTTGACCGGCCGGTCCATCCGGCCGGCGAACGCGGGGGAACGGGCCTTGACCAGCATGCCGAGCCCGACCGGGATCAGCACGAGCGCGAAGACCTGGGCGGACTTGTCGAACCGCAGGCCGACCGCGCCCGAGTCGCCGAGGAAGTGGCCGAGCGAGAGGTTCGTGACCAGGGGCAGCGTCACCACGGCCAGGACGGAGTTGACCGCGGTCAGGCTCACGTTCAGCGCCACGTCCCCGCCGAAGAGGTGGCTGTACAGGTTGGCCGTGGTGCCGCCGGGCGTGGCGGCCAGCAGCATCATGCCCACCGCGAGCGCCGGAGGCAGGTCGAAGGCCACCACCAGCCCGAAGCAGACCAGCGGCAGCAGGACGATCTGGCACGACAGGCAGACGAGCGCGGCCCTGGGATGGACGACCACGCGCCGGAAGTCCGCGACGACGAGCCCCAGGCCGAGCCCGAACATGATCACGGAGAGCGCCGCGGGGAGGAAGACACCGGCCAGGGACGAGCTCATGAGAAGTCCTTCGAGGGGTGGCGCAGCCTGATCGATTTATACCTGTCGGGAGGCCCCGCCGACAGGACTCAACACATCGTCAGCGGAAACTCAACACGGCCCGGCCCAGACTCGGCGCGATACGACAAACCGGAAGGAAGAGGTCCAATATGCGTCGATCGATCGCCGGGCTGTTCACTCTCGGCGCCGTGCTCTCCAGCGTTCTGGTGCTCGGCGGGGCACAGACCGCCCTCGGCGTCACCGGGGCGGCGGCATCCGTCCAGGACCCGGAGCCGGCCGCGGCGGCGGCCGCCGCCCCGGACGCCTGCACGGCCTACGGCTGCTACACCGGCGACGGCTGGGGCTCCGGCTTCGGCCGCTGGATGGCCGACGGTGACAAGATGTGGGTCTGCGACCGGTCCGCCGACGGGTGGTCGATCGTCGTGGTCGCCGACATCGGCACCCGCGCGTACCCCAACAAGTGGCACACCGGCGGCGCCGGCAAGTGCACCGAACGGTCCTACGGCGACGTCGGCGAGGGCCAGCGCATCTACTTCCACACCTGCCTGGGCGACTACAGCACCAACACGATCCGCCCCGGTTCGTGCGGACCCGTCAGTTCCGGCACCACCTGACCGGTGTCCGGAATCGGCCTCGGTCTTCATCCGGGACGGTTCTGGCGGCGAAGCTAGGGATGGACGGGATGATCCCCGCCATGGCGACACCGACTCCGTCACCGCACAGAAGGAGACAGGAATGCGCACGTTACGTACCATCGGCCTCGCCGCCCTGCTGGCCGCAGGATCGCTGGCACTCCCCGGCGCGCTCGCTTCGAGCGCGTCCGCCGAGTCGAGCGCGGCGCCGCGCTCGGCCACCGCGATGGCCCTGACCCTGGGCCCGTCCAGCTGTGAGGCGCTCGCGCGGCGGTTCCTGTGCGAGGTCTCGTTCAACGGCGCTGTCGCGCCTGTCTCCATTCGCTGGTTCGTCAACGGCTTCCACCTGGCGTCCTACGACAATCGCAGGTTCGTGGGCATCGGCTGCCAGCCCACGTTCAGGTACGACATCCGCGCGGTGATCTCCGACGCCACCGGGGCGACGGTCGAGTTCCGCACCTCGCCGACCTGCCGATCGGGCAACCCGTGAGGTACTGAACGCTTGACGCGGGCCCGCCGAGCCGATGGCGCGGCGGGCCCGCCCGTGTCGATGCCAGGCCGGTGCGATGTCAGGGGGTCGCGATGACACGGCGTAGCGCGGCCTGGGCGGGCGGGCCCCAGGTGGGCTTGCCGCCCGGGCGGCCGTGCACCCCGGCGTGTCCGACGTGCAGGCAGGCCAGGGCGCGGATCACCGCCCAGCCGCGGGCGCGGCGCAGGGTCGCGGCGTCCGGGGCCGGCCGGTAGGCGGCCAGGCAGCGGTCGGCGGCGCCGTCCGGCAGCAGGGTCCAGGCGGCGGCGAGGTCGCAGGCCGGATCGCCGGCGAACAGCTCGCCGAAGTCGACCACGCCGCAGAGCGCGCCGTCCGCGGTCAGGACGTTGGCCGCATGCAGGTCGCCGTGCACCCACAGCGGCGGCCCCGCCCAGCCGGGCGCGGCGGCGGCGTCCGCCCAGATCGCGCGGACGGCGTCAGGGTCGGGGACGAGTCCCAGCTCGGCGGCCGAGTCGAGCTGCCGGCCGAACCATTCGGCGCCGGCGGCCAGCGGCCCGCCGCGGCCCCGGCCGGCGGTGTCCACCCCTTCAGGGGCGGGCCGGTGCAGCGCGGTCAGGAAGGCGGCCAGGGCGTCGGCCGCCTGTTCGCCGCGCGTCACGGGGGCGCGGTCGGCGGGCTCGCCCGGCACCCAGGTGGTGACGATCCAGGGCCGCGCAAACCGCGCCGACGGCTCGCCGAGCCGCTGCGGGACGGGAACGGGCAGCGGCAGGCGCGGCGCGAGCACCGGCAGCCAGGCGTGCTCCTTGCGCAGCAGCTCGTCCGCGCTCTCCGTCGCCCAGGGCAGCCGGACGGCGAGGTCGTCACCGAGCCGCCAGAGCTGGTTGTCCCAGCCGCGCGCACCCAGCCGCACCGGACGGCCGGCCAGGTCGGGGTGCTGGTCGCGGAGCAGCTCACGCACCAGCTCCGCGGTGATCTCAATCTCGGTGTGCGTCATCCGATGTAACAGTAGAGCAGCCGAGCGCGACTTCAGGCTTGATCAAATAGGCTGGAACGGCGTTCAGACGGCACCCCGCGCAGGCCCCCGGGCCCGGTGCGGGGCGACGACGACGGCCAGGAAGGCAGTGTCCATGTCAAGCACGCAGTTGTACGACACCATCGGAGCCACCTACACCCAGACCCGGCGCACCGAGCCGCGCATCGCGGCGCGGATCTGGGCCGCGCTCGGCGAGGCCAGGACGGTGCTGAACGTCGGGGCGGGCACCGGCTCCTACGAGCCGTCCGACCGCTACGTGCTCGCGGTGGAGCCGTCGGCGCTCATGCGTTCGCAGCGCCCGGCGGACGCGCCGCCCTGCCTGGCCGGAACCGCGGACTCGCTGCCGTTCGACGACCAGTCCTTCGACGCGGCCATGTCCGTCTCCTCCATCCACCACTGGCCCGACCCGATCGCAGGGCTGCGCGAGATGCGGCGGGTCGCCCGCCGCGTGGTGGTGTTCACCCACGACACCAGCGACGCCGGCTGGCTGCGCCGGTTCTGGCTCACCCGCGACTACCTGCCCGAGGTCGCGGACCTGATCACCGGCCGGCCCGCGGTGACCGAGCTGGCCGAGGCCATCGGAGCCAGGCTGGAACCCGTGACCATCCCGTGGGACTGCGTCGACGGCTTCTTCGAGGCCCACTGGCGCCGGCCGGAGGCGTACCTGGAGGAGGACGTCCGGCGCGGCGTGTCGGTCTGGGCCAGGGTCGGGCCGGAGGCCGAGCGGCGCGCGGTGCACGACCTCCGGGCGGACCTGGCGTCGGGCCGGTGGGCCGAGCGCAACCGCGACCTCGTCGATCTCGACGCGGCGGAGCTCGGCCTTCGCCTGCTGATCGCCTGACTCTTTCTTGCTGCTCGGGGTTCGGCTTTCGCTGCTCGGCGTTCAGCGCGTGAGCGAGCGGTCGTGCTCCTTCTCGTCCAGGACCACCTTCTCCCCGCCGTACGCCGCCGACATCCGGGCCCGCAGCCGGCCGAGCGGACCACGCGCGCCGGCCGGTGGGGGGCCTTCGCCGTGATGGGCGAGCAGCACCGGCACCGGCTCCTTGCCGCGCAGGTGCGCCTCGACGTCCTCCGCCAGCGGCGCGTGCACCTCGGTGAACGCGCCCTGCGGCCCGCGCCTGATCACCCCGCTGGGCACGCCGTGCCCGATGAGCTCGGCGTCGGAGCGTTGCAGGCCGAGGCAGATCCGGTAGGTGAGCACGTACGCCAGCGCCGGCCCGGCGATCACCAGGACGCGTCCGGCCTGGGTGATGGCGTTGAGACTGATCTGGAAGGTGGCGGCCAGCTCGTCGTTGGCGCCGAGCAGCCACAGCACGCCGTAGAAGACGACGACCGACATGCCGATCGAGGTCCGGTGCGGGTGGTTGCGCGGGCGTTGCAGCACGTGGTGCTCGCGGTGGTCGCCGGTGAGCCAGCGTTCCGCGAACGGGTAGACCAGCATCCCGGTGATGACGAGGCCCAGCGGCACCAGCGCGGGGATGACCACGCTCAGCGGCACCGTCCCCGACTCGGACGCGCCGAACAGGTTGACCTCCCAGGCGGGCATCAGTCGCAGCGCGCCCTCCAGGAAGCCCAGGTAGAAGTCGGGCTGGGAACCCGCCGAGATGTCGGCGGGGGTGTAGGGGCCGTACAACCAGACCGGGTTGATCTGCGCGAACGTCCCCAGCCCCGACACCGCGGCGAGTGTGAAGAGGAAGAACGCGGCCGTCTTGGCCATGAACGACGGATACAGCGGCCCGCCCACCACGTTCCGGTGCGTGCGGTTCCTGCCCGGCATCTGGGTGTGCTTCTGCACCCACATCAGCACCAGGTGCGCCGACACCAGCACCAGCAGCAGCCCGGGGATCAGCAGGATGTGCAGCGAGTAGAACCTGGGCACGACGTCGTCGCCCGGATACTCCCCGCCGAACAGGAAAAACGTCAGATAGGTGCCGACCAGCGGCAGCGAGATGAGCACGCCCTCGGTGACGCGCAGCCCGGCCCCCGACAGCAGGTCGTCCGGCAGCGAGTAGCCCGTCAGCCCTTCCAGCAGGGCCAGCGCGAGCATCGTCACACCGATGATCCAGGTCAGCTCGCGCGGCTTGCGATAGGCGCCGGTGAAGAACACGCGCAGCGCGTGCACCATCATGCCGCCGATGAACAGCAGCGCCGACCAGTGGTGGATCTGCCTGATGAGCAGCCCGCCGCGCACGTCGAAACTGATCTCCAGCGTGGACGCGTACGCCTGCGACATCCCCACGCCCTTCAACGGCGCGTAGACGCCGTCGTAGATGACGTGTTCCATGCTCGGCTTGAACCAGAAGGTGAGGAACGTGCCGGTGAGCAGGAGGATGACGAAGGAGTACAGGGCGATCTCGCCCAGCATGAACGACCAGTGATCAGGGAAGATCTTGCGCAGGTTGCGGTTCACCAGACGGGCCGCCCCCAGGCGGTCGTCCAGGAACGACGATGTCCGGCCGATGGCTCCGGGGACCGTCTTCGGTCCGGTCTGCATAGGCGACTCCCCTTCTCTCCGCGGATCGTCACTAAGACGTCCGCGGGCGCGCGATTGTGACATCCAGGGACGGATCGCTGGGCGGGTCGCTGGGCGGGTCC
>NZ_JABCPZ010000167.1 GCF_013283785.1 Nonomuraea antri | reverse complement strand
GGGACTGGGGGCGGTGGCGTCGCGGCCATGGGCGGCCGCAGCTGCCGTCCGCACGAGCTGGGCGATCGAGGCGGACGGTTCCGGCAGCGGACGGGTGCGCAGAGTGAAAGGCGGGGTCTCGGCGGAGCGGAGGACCAGCCGGGCCGCCGCTTGGAAGGCGTCCAGGTTTGCCAGGTCGTGCGGGGTCAGATGGGGCTGGAAGTGCTGGCCCATGGCGTGCGCGTCTTCCGGCGAGAGCGAGAAGTAGATCTTGTTGCGGGCGTCCGAGCTGACCGCTTGGCGCAGCTCACGCGGGAGTTGCGCGAGGTGCTGATGGGCGATCACCAGGGAGACCCGATAGGCACGGGCTTCGGCGAGCATGTCGGACAACGCGTGCGGCAAGGTCAGGAAGTTCTGCGCCTCGTCGACGATCACTGAGGCCGGGGCGCGGCTGCTGCCGAGCCTGGCGCGGCGGGAGGCGGCCTGCCAGACCTGGGCGAGGACGAGCGAGCCGAGCAGGCGCGCGGTGTCGTCGCCGAGTACGCCCTTGGGCAGGCGAACCAGCAGGATGCCACCGTTGAGCACGTCGCCGACGTCGAAGGTGGAGCGGGTCGAGCCGAGGATGTCCCGGACGAAGGGCCGCAGCAGGAAGCCACGGAGCTTGTTCATGATGGGACCGGTGACGTGCGCTTGCGCTGACTCCGACAAGCCCTGGTACCAGGACCAGAAGCTCCTGATGAGCGGGTCGTCGATGCCGGCGACCATGCGCTGCCGATAGAGCGGATCGGTGAGCAGGGTGGGGATGTCGGCAAGAGTGCCGCCGCGCCGGGCGATGGTCAGGCAGCAGTTGCGCAGGATGTCGTCGGTGCGTGGCCCCCAGAAGTCGGCGTAGATCTTGTGGAAGATGCCGACGATGTTGTCCGTGGTCATGTCCGGGTCGCTGCTTTGCAGCACGTTCAGGGACGGGCGCGGATGACGGTCGTCGGGGTCGATGAGCACGACCTTGGACGCGGACTCTTCCGGCAGCAGTCCCAGCAGGTCGGTGATGAGGTCGCCCTTGGCCTCGATCACGACGACGCCACGGCCTGCGGAGACGTCGGACAGGACCATCTGGCCGAGCAGGGTGGACTTCCCGGTGCCGTTCGGACCCATGACGTGCACGTGATGGAAGGAATCGGCGACGCGGAGCGCGACAGGACGTTCGTGGCCGGCCTCGGAGAAGCCCAGGACCTTGCCGGTCCGGGAGATCGCCGGAGACGGCGGCACGGTGTTCGCTCCCGCACGAGCAAGGCCGGGGACAGCGGCATCGAGAGGGAGGTGGGCCAGTACCGCGAGCTCCGGGACAGAGAGCAGGAAGCCCCCGCTGAATCGGCGGCCCGCGATCCGTCGGGCGGCACGCACCAGCCGATGGCGTTCCAGCCGGTTGTGCCCGCTGAACAGGGCGAAAGCCGAGGCCAAGGCATGGGCTCGGCCGTCGATCGCGTGACGCCGGGCCTCGTGGGCGGCGTTGTAGGCCCTGACGTCCGCGGAGACGGGATCGTCAGCCTGCACGGCGTAGCGGATCGCGGCTTCGTACCGGGAGTGCAGTGCCTTGTCGCGAATGGCTCGTGCTTCCGCGGACGCCTCCAGCCGCGCGACCTGGTCAGGGCTCGGTTTGAAATGGACCGTTCCAGGTGTGATCAGATCGAGGATGGTCTGCAGCAGTCGTACCGGACCTGCGAGGAGGCGTCGGCCGGTAGCGGGACGGGCCAGGATCTGCACGACGGCGTGCTGCCAGGTGGGCATCCCCGCCGCGGCGCCGACCAGGGCGCGCAGCGGATCGATCGGGTGATCGTGCTTGATCGGCAGCCGCTCGCCACGCGCGAGCCAGAACTGGCCGCCGGTGTACTGGCCGACCAGCGGAACCGGTGGCGGCGTTGCGATCACTGCCGTTCTCGCCGACGGCCAGGCGGATTCGATGGCGTGCTCGACCAGGTGCTGAGGGATGGCACCTGGCACCCACAGCTGGAGCCGGACGCCGCTGGAGCTGAAGAGGTACTCGAAGGCGAGGTGAGGCTGGCCTAGCAGGGCTCGCTTCCAGGCTGGGTGCAGCAGCCCGACCAGGTTTCCCCAGAGCGCCTCGGCGCCGGGCATGTCCGCGACGGGCGGTGCGAAGATCTCGACGCATCGCGCGTCTCGTGCGAGCCGCCGATGACGCAGCCGCAGCAGGACCGAGCGAAGCAGGACCACGAGGACAACCGACGCCCAGGAAAGCGCGATCACCTGCCAGAGATGTGCGACCAGCCTGTCAAGCGCCGCGTTCAGCAGGGTGTCGGGGTCGGAGAGGAAATCGTTGATCACAGGTCCGCCTCCTCGTAGGAGGTCAGTTCCTGCGGGCTGCTGGTGACGATCGCGTGCTCGGCCGGGCTGCTGATCACTTGGAAGGCGACCCGTTGCCGGCCGGCGGCCAGCAGCCCCATGCCACGTTCGGCGGAGAGCAGGAGCTGGCGTTCTCCGTCGGAGAGCCCGAAAGCGTCGGTCACCCGATCGATCGCCTGCGGTGCCTGCTTGAGCAGGATCTGGGTGGTGGAGTTCGCGATCACGGCCTGGCCCATGTCGGAGCCGAGCAGGTCGGCCGCGTCCTGGGTGACGACGGAGACCCCGGCCCAGTGCTTGCGCGCGGACTTCGCCATCCGCAGCAGGAACCGCGCTCCCTCGGGGTCCTTCATGAGCAGCCACGCCTCGTCGACCACCACCAACCGGGGACGCCGGTTGTTGGGGTTGGAGATGCGCCGCCAGACGGCGTCCAGGGTGAGCAGGGTTCCCACGGCCTTGATCTCTTCGGGGAGGTCGCGGAGAGAGAAGACGATCAGATGGGAGTCCGGGCGTGTGGTGGTCTGTCCGTCGAAGAGCTGGCGGTGGCTCCCGCTGACGTACGGTGCAAGGCCGGCGGCCAGTTCCTTGGCGTTCGGGTCCTTGTCCTTGGCCAGGGCGTTGGCGAGGTCACGCATGACGGGCGGGCGACGCTTCCACGTACGTGGCTCGGTGGTGATGCCGGCCGAGCGGTAGGCGGCCAGGATGGCGCGATCGAGTGCGGCCTTGGCGGCGTTCGACAGCGTTTCGCCGAGCATGACAGCGATGAGCGTGTGCAGGAACAGCGCCCGCCGGGTGAGCGGGTCGTCGCCGTGCTGGCTACGCGGGGGCAGGTCGAAGGGGTTGAGTCGGACCTTGGGCGCGCCCAGGTGGAGGTAGGCTCCGCCGACGGAGGACGCGAGACGGGCGTACTCGTCCTCGGGGTCGATCACGGCCACCTCGACCCCGCAGTACAGCGAACGCAGCGCCTCCAGCTTGGCCAGGTACGACTTGCCGCTCCCGCTGGTGGCCAGGATGACCGAGTTGTGGTTGGCCTGCTCGAAGCGGTCCCAGGCGACCAGCGAGGCGGACGACAGATTCGCGCCGTACAGGACCGCGGTGGGGCCGAGCTCGGCCGTCAGGTCGGGCGAGGTGAAGGGGAAGGCGGCGGCCAGCGCGGGCGTGTCGAAGGTACGCCGCATGGTCAGGTTGTCGTAGGCCAACGGCAGGCTGCTGATCCAGCCCTGCAGCTGGCGGAAGGTGACCTGGCGGGCGTCCAGCAGCAGGGACGCGGCCAGTGCCCGCACCTGTGCGCACGCGTCGTCCAGCTCGTCCGGGCCGGTGGCATGGACGGTCAGGTAGATCGAGGCACGGAACAACTTGGACTGGCCGCGGGCGATCCTGGAGGCCAGTTCCTGGGCGTCTTCGGCGGCTGCTTCACTGCCTGGGTCGAGGAGCCGGCCGTGCTGGTGGTCGTTGCGCAGGCCGGATTCGAGCCGGGCGAGTTGCTTGCGCAGCCGGTCGGAGGCGATCAGCGAGGGCACGGGCTCGACGTGCACGGAGACGTCCAGGCGTCCCGGATAGGTGAGCAACGGTTCCAGCCAGCCCGGGCTCACCTCACGCGGGTAGCCGGTGATGGCGAGGGTGGCGCAGGAACTGCTCGACACCCGCAGCCGTCGTGGCTCGACCTCCACGGCGTCGGGTCCGAAGCCGTTGCGCGCGGAGGTGGTGCGCCGGAAGCGGAGTTTCACCTGCGGCCTCCGATCGTCTCGTCGGGCAGGGCAATCTCGCCTTCCGCCAGTCCAGGAGCAGCCGGGTCGAAGCAGCCGAGCAGCAGGGTGGTGACGGCACGGGCGTCCAGCAGCCGGACGGTGAGCCCGCAGGCACCCAGGACCCGCGCCGCCTCGTCGAGCCGACGCAGTGCCCGGGAGAGGCCGGCGGCACGCCCTTGGGAACCGACGACGGGCTCCCTGATGACCAGCACGACCTGTCGGCGCAACAGGTCATGCCGCGCGGACAGATCCGACAGGAAGGCGGCGTGCTCCCGTGCCGAGTGAGCCAGCGCCGGGTGGGGAAGCTGTGGAGCACTGCGCTGGAGATCCGCCACCGTGTCCGCGAGGTTGACGCGTTCGGCCCGGACGAGGATCTGCACCGGCCCGGAGAGCGAGTTCAGCCAGCGACCGAACACCGAGACGAGCGAGTCCTGCTCGTCCGGGGTGCGGAGCGCGAAGCTGACCGTCGAGACCTCGGCGACGGCTGCCACTCCGTCCGGCCCGAGATCGATCAGGCCATCGGAACCCACGCCCTTGGCCGGCAGCTTCAGCGGAGCGGGCACCGGCCCGGCATTCGCCGCGATCCACGCGGGTGAGTCTGGGATGCCGTCGGTCGTGCTGATGAGTTGCTTGGGCGAGCGCTGATGGCGGAGCGCGGCCAGGAGGTAGCGGTCCAGACTGATGCCATCGTGCCGGCCGACCGCCAGCAGGATGCCGATCACCACGACCGGCAGGGCCAGGCCGCCGAAGACGGGCAGCGGGAGACGTTCTTCCGCGAGGATGAAGGCGGCGTACAGCAGTCCGCCGGTGCCGCCGAGGATGAGTACCTGCCGAGCGGTGAAGGACGCGATGATCTTGTCGGGGGCTTCGACGTCGGCGGGGATGCGCACGGCTTCGGTCATCGCCCGTCACCTCCTTGAGGCTTGCGCGTGCGACGACGCTGTTTGGGCTTGGGCCTGCCGGGGTTCTCCGGCCAGTCGAGGGAGCCGGGGATGGGCGCGCTCAGCGGCACGATGGGCTTCGCGGATCGGGTGGACGGCTGGGGCGCCTCGATGGCGGGGCGGCGGCGGTGAGACCGTGCCGCGCATGCGCAGGTGTTGCATCTGCCCGAGTCCGGCTGGGCCGGCCGCGTAGAAGTTCTCGCGGGGGTAGCCGTACACCGGGACGGTCGGTTTGACCGGCGGCTTCGGCCGCGGCGTCGGCTGGTACTTTCCCGCGATGGCCGGGGCGGTCGGGGCATGCTTGACCGGAGCGGGCTGCCAGGTTTGCGGATTGTAGGCGGGACGCCGGGCGCCCACGGGGGCGTGCTTGATGGGTCCGGGGCCGCCGCGTGCGGCGTTTGCAGCGCCCGCCATACCCCTTCTCGCTGCCATTGCCGCTGCCGCAGCAGCGGTCGCGGCAGGTCCACCCGCGGCGGGCAACGCTCGCACCGCCAGCGCCTTGATTCCCGCGGCCCTTGCCGTTCCGGTTGCCGCGCGTTTGCCGCCGCCGCGGAGGTGAGCGGCGCGGAGGATGGGCGAGGCCAGTTTGTACGCGATGGCCGTCTTGAACATCCGGCTGATCGTCGAGCTGCGTCCGCCGCTCGGCATGAACATCGCCTGCTGCACCCAGCGCGGGATGCGAATCAGGATGATCAGCAGGCACAGTGCCAACAGGATGTTGTACAGCTGCCCGGTGCCGTACACCCCGGCGGCCTCGCGCCCGTCCTGGTTGAAGAAGATCCGCACTGCGGTGACGAGGGTGAGGGATTGCAGCACCTGGATGAGCAGCAGCCCGGAGAAGATCCGCCACTAGAGCCGCGCGAGGCCGTCCAGTTGCGGCAAGGCCAGGCAGGCCAGTGCCAGCGGCGAGGCGATGACCAGCAGGCTCGTCAGTGACGCGCGCACGATGAACGTGATCAGCAACAACACCAGGAGAACGATCGCGACCAGCGTGAGCAGGACGAGGAAGATCTCCGCGCCGTCCGGAAGAATGATCAGCCTGCGGATCGCGTTGGCAGCTCGCTCCGCGTCGAACCGTGCTCCGAGCACCGCTCGGGAGAGCGCATTGGCGAGTGCGATCGCCTGGGTGGTGAGGAAGAAGCTGGAGTTGGCGCCCAGGAACGCCACCACGAGCCGCGGAGCGATCTCTTTGAGCGCGTAGCGGGTCTGGATCGTCTCGTGCCCCATCACCAGCAGGCCGGCCAGCAGGACCAGGAGTCCGAAACCGCCATTGGCCAGCACCGACATCGCGCGCCACAGATCCTGGATCCGGGGGTGATCGGCCACGTCCGGCGTTGCGAGCAAGGAGACCGCGAGCGCGTCCAGCAGAGGGGTGATCGCCCTGGCCGCCAGGTTGGCGAACCAGGTGTTGATCTGGTCGGCGATGAAGCCGCCGATACCGAAGTCGATCCCGGGCTCAGGAGGCGGGAACAAGCCAGGCGGAACCGGATTGGGCGTCGGGCTCGCGGCTGGCAGAGGGCTCATCGTCATCACGCGCCCACCACTTGCTTGAGCACGTTCACGAAGAGAGGAGCCAGGACGGCGAGGGCGTAGCCGAACGCGGAGGCTTTCAGTGCGGCCTTGGCCTTCTGCACCTCGCCTGGATCGCCGCCGGCCATGAGGTAGCGCAGCCCGCCGATGGTGAGCATCAGCGTCGCGAGCGTGGCCAGCAGGCCGATCAGCCAGGTCCGGAGATTGTCGAAGACGGTGCCGAGCTGGTCCGCGCCGGTGGGTGCTTTGGGAGAACCGGTAGACGATGGGGAGACGTGCGCGAACACCGTTGTTGCCATCGCGGCAATGATGACGACGGCGATTGCCGCGACGAGGATCACCTTCCAAAGACGCCGCGGCCGGGGACGGTACAGCGGACCCGGCTGCAGGGGAAGCGGCACCGCTCGGGTGAGCCCGTCGACTGCCGGAGCGTCTTCGGGTCGCCGCGTCGTTGCCGCCGTTGGGATCCGCGCGGAGCCGGGGAGAGCGCCCCGGCCTCCCTTCGTGCTTGCGGTGGTGGACTGCGTATCTGAGGTAGTCCGGCTCCGCGCGGAGGTCGTGAAGTCCTCCACCCTTAGAGGGGCGGCGGAAGTGATCGTCGCGGACACGTCTCCCGCCTGGATGGCGGCGCAGAGAGCGGGCTCAGCTCGTTGCCGCCGCTTGGTCGCCGCTGCCGTCGACAGCCCGAGCTCGGCCGCGGCCTCGTGCAGCGACTTGTCCTCCAGCCGCGTGCGCCCGATGATCTCGGCGTCGAGCTCGGTGACCACTCCCTTGGCGACCGCGTCGGCCAGGACGAAGTCCGGGTGCCCCTTGGGTGCCGGCGGCGGAGTGGACTCGTTGAGGTGGCCTCGCCGGCCGCTGTGGGATTCGGCGATGCGCCGGGCGCGAAGCCCTGCCGTCTTGGCGGCGTCGCAGAGCCGGGGGCGGATGTTGGGCCGGTCGACGTCCACGGTGGCGAGTGCGGCGATGAAGCCGGTGAGCACGTCGGTGTCGATGTCCTCGCGGTCGCTGGCCGCATAGTCGCGAGTGAGGGTTTGGGCGATGCCGCGAAGCGCGGGCAGCGCCATACCGACGGCGCCGACCATCCACTGCGCCCCATCCTGACGTGCTCGCAGGACCAGGTGCCGCCAGGCGGCGTCACGCGTGCCGTTGGTGACCGCTCGGCTCATGAGCAGGTCTCGAAGGTCGAGGAGAAGGATCGGCTGATCGGGTAGGTCGGCGTCGAAGGCGCTGCCCTTGAGTGCCAGACCGGCGGGCGCGCAGGCGACGAGTCGGAAGATTCGCTCGGCGATGTCCAGGGGCGATTCCGTGGCCGTTTTCGACTTGCGGTTCTCCGCATTCATTTCGGCGCTCCAGGCTGCGAGTAATTCGTGTTCGCAGTCCGGTATAAATGTCGGCTCTGGCGGCTCCTCTGGCGAACCTATGGCCATCTTCAGGCGACATTCAGGCGGATTCTTCCGAGCACCTGCAGGAGAGTCGCCAGAGTCTTGCCAGAGCGCCTGCCAGAGACCTTTCCTACCCGCTGTGCTGCACTGATGGTGCGCTCAGCAGGGCGCGCGTATCTGAGGTAAGCCCCGATCGAGAAATGACACGAACTCACGGAGGTGCTACTCGATTCAGGAAGACAACGTCCTCGACAAGGGGGCGTTCCTGATGCGGGAACCGTACTGGAGCGATCAGCAAGCCGAAATCTTCCAGGGTGATGCCGGCGAGGTCCTCGCCGAAATGGAGAATGGCTCGGCCGACTGCATCATCACCAGCCCGCCGTACTACGGGCTCCGTCACTACTGCCCCGGCGAATACGGCCAGGAGCCGACCCCCGAGGAATACGTCGAAACCCTGCGTGCCGTCTTCGCCGAAGCACGCCGGGTCCTGGCCGACGACGGCACCTGCTGGCTCAACCTCGGAGACTGCTACGCGGCCAACTCCGACGGCTGTGCCCGAGGCGCCGGCTACAACCACCGCCAGCCGCGCGTCCGGCCCCAAGCCAGGCGCACGCTTCCGCCGAAGAACCTGCTCGGCATGCCGTGGCGGGTCGCCTTCGTCCTCCAGCAGGACGGCTGGATCCTGCGGAATGCCATCGTGTGGCACAAGCCGAACGCGATGCCGCAGTCCGTCCTCGACCGGCTGTCCAACCGATACGAGCTGATCTTCCTGCTCGTCAAACAACGCCGTTACTGGTTCGACCTCGACCCGATCCGTGAGCTCTACACCGGAGACCGCTCCCTCGAGCGTCGCTCACGGAAAGGCGGCAACAAGCCCAATGCCATCAAGACCGCCTGGCCTCCCGGCAAGTACGACACCGACACCGAAGTCTTCAACGGCAGGCAGCCCGGCGCTGCCATGAGACCCACAGGAGAACGGCATGCCGCAGCCCACCCCGAAGGCAAGAACCCCGGCGACGTCTGGTCCATCTCCACCCGTCCACTTCGCGAAGCGCACTTCGCGGCATTCCCCGTCGACCTGCCGCTTCGCGCTATTGCCGCCGGTTGCCGACCTGGCGGCACCGTGCTCGACCCGTTCAACGGAGCCGGCACCACCGGCATTGCCGCCCGGCAACTCGGCCGCCGTTTCCGCGGCATCGAGTTGAACGCCGCCTACTGCGATCTCGCCCGCGCCCGGCTCGCGGCGGCAGCGGCGGAAGGGGCTCCGCCGGAGGCGGAAGATGGCTGAACGGATAGAAAGGGCCTGCTCAGGGCCTCCCGAATCAGGTTCAGCGGCGTACTCTGCAGGGCCTGGCCGACAGCGGAATCGTCGGCCGAACGTGCGGATCGAGATCGTTGCCGTTGG
Source organism: Nonomuraea antri (assembly GCF_013283785.1). Lineage (GTDB taxonomy): Bacteria > Actinomycetota > Actinomycetes > Streptosporangiales > Streptosporangiaceae > Nonomuraea > Nonomuraea antri. The sequence goes on along the minus strand of NZ_JABCPZ010000167.1, from coordinate 16,257 downwards.
TGGATCCGAGGGTGACGAGATCGAGGCGCGCCAGCTCGCCGTCATCTGGGAGGTCCTGCGTTGTCTGTTCGACCGGCACGAGCCGTGAGCTTCCCCTGGGAGGACAGCGACGACGCAGCAGCCGTCCAGGCCGCCGAGATCCCCCTCTCGGTGGCCTGGCTCGGCCGCACCTCCACGGACGACCAGCAGGACCCCACCCTGTCGCTGCCGCGGCAACTCCGCTCCTCCAGAGACGCGCTGCCGGACAACGCGCTGATCGTGGCGCATTTCTACGACGTGGAATCCGGCCGCATGGATCTCGCCGCCCGCGGCCAAGGCCATGCGCACGAGGCCTTCGACATCCCCATCGCCCGCGACGGCGGCATCCAGGACCTCCTCGCCGAGGCCAAGCGGCCTGACCGCCGCTTCGCCGCTGTCATCTGCGAATCCGTGGAACGCGTCGCCCGGCGTACCTACTTCGGCACCAAGATCGAGTACGAGCTGGAGCAAGCCGGCGTCCTGCTCCTGGCGGCGGATGAGCCGATGCCCCAGCTTGACCAGCCACGTGGTGGCCGTTCGCGTAAACGAGCGAGCCGGGTCCTCACCAGGCGCGTCAAGCAAGCAGTGGCCGAGTGGTACGTCCTGCAGATGCTGGAGCTGTCCTGGGACGCCTTCTGCGAGCACACCGAACAAGGCTGGAACGTCGGCAAGCCCTGCTATGGCTATCGCGCCAAGAAGATCCCGCATCCCGTGGCCGCGAAGCGAGCCGAAGGCCGGAGCAAGAGCCGCCTCATCCCGCACCCGGTCGAAGGACCGACCGTGACGCACATCTTCATGCTCCGATCGGTCTATCGGCTCGGGTACGACGCCATCGCCGACAGGCTCAACCTGGAGCCGCAGAAATACCCGCCTCCCACACCGGTGGATCCCCGGCGCGCACTCGGACGATGGAGCGGCTCAGCTGTCCGTGACGTCTTGGCGAACCCCAAGTACACCGGTTACATGGTGTGGAACCGCCGGGCCACGAAGCAAGGCGGCAAAAATAATCCGCCCAGCGAATGGGTGTGGTCGCGTCAGCCCACGCACGAGCCGCTGGTGACTAAGGAGATCTTCCAACAGGTTGCCGCGATCGCCCGTACTCGACAGGGCTCCAGCAGCAATCCCGGTCCCAGTAACCAGCCACGGGCCAAGCGCACGTACCCCTTCCGGTCGTACGTCTTCTGCGACCCCTGCAACCGGCGGATGCATGGCAAGACCAAGAGGAAGATCCAGTATTACGCCTGCGAGCCGGACATGCGCCACCACAAGGACCGCCGCGACTGGTACGCCAAGCACCCCAAGAGCCTGTGGGTTCGGGAGGACGATCTGTTCGATTGCGTTCAGGAGTTCTTTGCGGAGCGTGTGTTCGGGCCGAAACGGATGGCGACCCTAGCCGAGGAGCTGGCGAAGGGAACCCCCAAGGACAACTCAGCCAGAGATCATCTTGAGAAGGAGATCTCGGACCTGGAGAGACGCCAGCGCAACGTGCTCGACCAGATCGAAGACCACATCCCGTCGGGTGATGACGAAATCGACCGGGACTTCCGGGAGCGGCTGCAGCGACGCTACTCAGACCTGGCCCGGACGCGGAAGGCCAAGAGGGAGGAGCTCAACGCACTCGTTGAAGCCGAGCAGCCGCAGGACGACCAGACCATACTCAACGAACTCCCGCGTTTGAAGGTGGACCTCGAAGCCATCGGAGACGAGCTCCGGCGCAAGCTCTTCGACGCCTTCAGGCTCGAACTGCGTTACCGGGTGGACGCCCACGAACTTCTGATCAGGATCACCGTCAAGGAGGACAACGTGCCCGCCATCATGGCTCTGACCAGCGATATAGCCTCGCCTGCCGCACCGGATGGAGCGGCCGAGATTGTTCCCCCTGTTCTGGTTCCCCCGCAGGGGGCACTCACGGTTTAGCTTGTTGAACACCCGATGGCCTGCGGAAACGCGGGCCATTCGCATGTCCGGGGTGTGCCACGGGATGTCACCGATGGCAGCCAGATGCCATGATCGCGTACCAGGGGCGTACGGATCTTGGAAGCCTTCCAGGCGGCTCGGTCGTCGATGCTGCCGTGCGTCTCCGCCTGACCGCCTGCCTGTGTGACACTTGCGGCAATTCGTCCAATCCGTCCAGGACCGGCAGGATGCGCCGGTCGGCCACCAACGCCGCGGCCAGGCTTGGTTGCTCTCCCTCGGGCCGCCGCAAGCGTTGGTGCTCCTCGCTCAGCTTCCGGGTCAGGAACACCTCCAGGTGCTCGACCTCGGGATTCCAGGAGGCGATCGAGATCAGCACCGGCACCGGACCTCGCTCGTCAATCGGTCGGCTTTCACGGAGTTCGAGCAGGTCCAAGGTCAACAGGACCGCCAGCACGCTCTTGCCTGCGCCTGGGCCGCCCAGCACCACCAGCTGCCCGTGCGGCAGCCTCAGGTAAGCCTGTGTGATCTGCCCTGCGTCGCCGCGCAGTGGCAGCAGCTCCCACCCCGTCTCAGCCGGGCCGTCCATCACCAGCTCGCGTTCGGTGGCTACCGGCCTCCTGGTCGACGACCAGCGCACCTGCAACGGCAGCGGATCATGCAGTCGGCGCAGATCAGCCTCGTGCTCCCACTGCCGCCGCACTCTCCCGGCCAGCCAGCCGGCCGCTTCCTCCAGATCGCCGCTGGTCTCCCCGCGCTGGGCACGACGCTCGCGTGCTTCGATGACGATCGCCGCCAGCGTCAGTAGTCCGGCCAGTGGCCACACCAGCGGTTTCCACCACTCATCGACGTGAACGGTGCCAGTCGCCAGGTTGATCACCGCGGCCAACGCGACGGACACCAGCACGAATGTGATCGGGGACGGTCTGCGCACAGCGTCATCATCACGTCGCAGCCGACCCGAAACCATCGATACCGGCGAACAACCCTCAACCGCACTGTCCGGGGCCAACTCGATCGCCCGCCTCGGCGTCCGTTCGAACGGCCGCATTCCGCCGCATGCCTCGTCGGATCACGACGTTCCCTTTGGCGGGAGTCGCGTGATCACAAAAAGACTCTCAGACGAAAGGTCTTTCCGGCGGATCGTGCAGCGATGTGTGGCGGAATTCGCCAGGAAGCTGGGCGCCCGGACGCGGTTCCAGACCGGAGTCCAGGCCGCGCGCCAGGGCCGGCGCTGAGCCGGTTCCCCGGTGGAACGCGTGTGCGGTGACATTCCTTCTGGCGTCACTTTCGGCAAGTCGAACGCCATCGCGTCCCTCTGGTGTCAGGATCTTCCCTGACCTACCAGGAGACAACGGACGGACCACGGGGCGGCGTCATGACCCTGCTCGTTGGGCGCTATCGGCTGTTATCGCAGCTCGGCCAGGGCGGAATGGGCACAGTCTGGCAGGCGATGGACGAACTGCTGCGCCAGGAGGTCGCCATCAAGGAGGTCCGGCTGCCTCCGGACCTCGACGAGGCGTCGCGTGTCGCGCTGACCGAGCGCACCCTGCGTGAGGCGCGGGCCGCGGCGCGGCTGCGGTCGCATCCGTCGATCGTCACCGTCCTCGACGTCGTCCTCGACGGCGGGCGGCCGTGGATCGTCATGGAGCTGGTACGCGGCCGCTCGCTGGACCGGGCGGTACGCGACCACGGCCCGCTGCCGGCACGCCAGGTGGCCTGGATCGGCCTGCGCATGCTGGACGCCCTCGGGGCCGCGCACGCGTCGGGCATCCTGCACCGGGACGTCAAACCGGCCAACGTCATGCTGACCGACGACGGGCGGGTGCTGCTGACCGACTTCGGGATCGCGACGATCGCCGGGGACGCCGCGCTCACCCAGACGGGGCTGCTGGCCGGCTCCCCGGGCTTCATCGCCCCCGAGCGCCTGCGCGGCGAGTCCGACGGGCCGCCGGCGGATCTGTGGTCGCTCGGCGCCACGTTGTTCACCGCGGTGGAAGGCAGTGCCCCGTTCGCCCGCGCCAACCCGGCCGCCAGCATGGCCGCCGTCCTCATGCAGGAACCCGCGCCGCCACGCCTGGCCGGGCCGCTCGGCCCGGTGCTGGCCGCGATCCTGGAGAAGGACCCGGCACGCCGCTGCTCGTCGGACCGGGCGGCCGAGTGGCTGCACGACATCGCGCAAGGCGCACCCATGGCCGGCCCGCACCCGCACCCGCACCCGCACCCGAACCCGCACCCGAACCCGAACCCGAGCCCGAACCGGGAGCGAACCACCGCCCCCGGTCACCGGCGCGAGCGCCGCCGGACGTCGATGGTCGTGACGGCCGCGATCGCCGCGGCGCTGGCCGTCACTGCGGGAGTGGTGGTGCTGATGCAGGTCCTGCCGGACCGCAGCGCCGCGACCGGAGGCCCGGTCACGTCCCGCGCCACCTCCTCGGCGCCCGTCTCGCCGAAGGTGCAGACCCTCTTCAAAGGCGACATCGAGGCGTGTCGGCTGCTGACCGACGCCAAGGTACGCGCGTTGTTCGACCGCCGGATGAAGCGCGACGTGTTCGTCTCCAGGGCTGTCTGCGGCTGGACGAACGCGGCGGACCAGACGCGGCTGAGCATCCAGGTGTCCCCCCTGATCACCCTCGACCTGGCCCGCGAGCAGCAGAAGCTGACGGTCCAGAGCCTGAAGGACCGGGATCGGAACACGCCGGATTCCAGCCTGCGCAAGGGGCCGAACGTGGGCGAAGGGGCGTACACGTATTCTTCGCAGAACATCGACTTCGGCGCGATGATGTACCACACCGAGATCTACTTCCGCATGGCGAACGTGTGGGTGGTCGTCAGAGCCGATCGCCGCCGCCAGGGCGCCGACGCCGCCATCAAGACGGCCAGGCTCGTCGCGACGGCCATCAAGGCACGCCGCTGACTCGTACCGGTGACGGGCTCCTCGCCACGACACCAGCCGGCTGGAACGTCCGCGACCGGCTGGTGTGGTGAAGATCGCTGACCGAGCCCTGTCGCGGGGTCAGGCGGTGCCCAGGATGAGGCGGCCGCAGCGGTCGCCGATCATCATCGACGGCGCGTTGGTGTTGCCGGAGGTGATGCTGGGCATGATCGCGGCGCTGGCCAGCCGCAGGCCCCTGACGCCGCGTACCCGCAGCTGGGGATCCACGACGGCGTGCCGGTCCGTGCCCATCCGGCAGGTGCCGACCGCGTGGTAGTCGGCCTGCGAATAGGTGCGCACCGCTTGGATCAGCTCCTTGCGGGTGTTGACGTCGGGGCTGGGGATGGCGTCGTCGTCGATCACCCAGTCGCGCAGTCCCTTCGAGTTGATCAGTTCGATGGCCAGCCGGTAGCCGTCGAGCTGCGATTCGAGGTCTTCTCTGGTGCGCAGGAAGTTCGGCTGGATGATCGGTGGGTCGGCCGGGTCGGCCGAGCGCAGCTTGACGTATCCGCGGCTGGTCGGGTGCAGGTTGATCACGCCGACCGCCTGCGAGTTCCCGGCCCAGTGCCCGTATCCGTCGCGCAGGTAGTAGACCTGGCCCTGGTACCTCGGGGTCCCCGGCACCCGGCCGCTGCCGGTGAAGAGGCTGACGTCCATCGCGGTGATGTGCGTCGGGGGCTCGGGGGCGCGCAGTCTCTTCAACGCCACCGAGATCAGGTGGTCGTGCAGGTTGGCGCCGACGCCGGGCAGGTCGGCGACGACCGGGATGCCGAGCGGCCTCAGGTCGCGCGCCGCGCCGATGCCGGACAGCTGCAGCAGGCGAGGGGTGTTGACCGTGCCCGTGCTGAGGATCACCTCACGCTCCGCCCGGACGCTGAACCGCCGGCCGCCGCCGTTGACGACGACACCGTCGATCGCGTGCCGGCGGGCGAACGTCAGCCGCACCACCTCCGCGTCCGTCATGATCGTCAGGCGTGGGTCGGTGAGGTGCGGGACCAGGAAGGAGGTGAAGGCGTCCTGGCGGATCCCGTTCACCACGTTGAGCCGGGTGTAGGAGACGCCGAACTGGGTCGCGCCGTTGTAGTCGGGGTTGAACGGGTAGCCGAGGTCGACGGCCGCGTTCACGGTGGCCTGGGAGATCAGGTTGCGCCGGGTCAGCTCGTCCGACGGCCGGATGGGCCCGGACAGCGCCTCCAGCGACGGCCGCACGCTCGCGTAGTCCCAGCCGGTGGCGCCCTGGGCGGCCCAGCCGTCGTAGTCGGCCGGGTTGCCGAGCACCCACACCATCCCGTTCACCGAGCTGCTGCCGCCCTCGAGCTTCCCGGACAAGAACGACTGCGGCTCGTTCCGCAGCTCCCGCTGCGGCTCCGACATGTACGGCCAGACGAGCCCCGAGTTCGGCGCCGCCGCCATGGCCGCCTTGGTGAAGTCCCGCACCACCGGCAGGTCGTTCGTGCCGCCGGCCTCGATCAGCAGCACGCTCGCCCGCGAGTCCGCCAGCAGGCGCGCGGCCAGCGTGCACCCGGCCGAGCCGGCTCCCACGATCACGTAGTCGTAGCGGCGGGTGGCCGCGGCCGCCGCCTCAGGAGTCGAGGCGAACGCCACCGCAGCCGCCGACACGCCGAACAACGCGAGCAGATTCCGTCTGGTGAGGCTCCCGTCCCGCACCCGGCGAGCGATCTCGTCCGGGTCCCGCCAGGTGTTCTGACCCATGCTGGACATCAGCGTCCCTTCGAGTTGGAGTGGCACCGCCACGCCGCCGACCCCGTGCATGGTCACCCGCGAGTCGCCGTCACGGTGCAACGGAACGTCGGCTTCTCGATGCCGGCCGGCGCGAGCTGGGCCTCGGCCGGCGGTTGGTGGATGCGCACGAGATTCCCTTGCTGATGATCATCTGGGACGTTGGCGCGATGCCAGGTGGCAAGGAGAGCTTGCCCCACCGCGGGGTGCTTGTCCTTGACGGCCCGCGCCATCATCTTGTCCGTCCGCGCCATCACGTGCCGCCGGTGGGCCACGGGCCGCGCCCGCTCACCGAGGGCGCTGGGAGTCGTGGCGGTGTTCGCTGGGGGACATCCCGTAGGCGGCGCGGAAGACGCGGCTGAAGTGGGCGGGGTTGGTGAACCCCCAGCGCGCGGCGATGACCTGGATCGGGTACGCGCGCCGGCGGGGATCGACGAGGTCGCGGTGGCACTGTTCGAGCCGGCGCCGGCGTATCCAGCCGGCGACGGTCATGCCGGTGTCGTTGAACAGCCGGTGCAGGTGCCGGGTGGAGATGTGGTGGGCCGCGGCCACCATCCCCGGCGACAGGCCGGCGTCGCCGAGATGCTGGTGGATGAACGCTTTCGCCTGGGTCAGGAGAGCCGGCCGGTGAGCGGGTTCGCGGTCGTCGAGCTCGTTGGCCAGGAGCGCGCTCAGCAGCTCCAGCAGCACGGCGCCCAGCCGCGGGCCGTCGGCGGACCGGAACTGGCTCGTGTCGGCGAGGATCCGGCCGAGCAGCTGGGTGATCAGCATGCCGATCCCGGTCCGGCCGGACAACGGCCTGACCATGATTTCCCGCAGGTCGGTCGCGGGCAGCGGCAACAACGTACGGGGCACCTGGAGCAGCGTCACCCCGGCGCCCGTGCCGTTGTCCGCGACGATGTGGGAGTCGAAGGTGTGTGAGCTGTCGAAGGCCATCAGCCCGCCCGGGCGCAGGATCATCTGCCTGCCGAGCTGGGAGATGCCCATGGTTCCGCACGGGTTGAGCGCGAGCTGACAGGTCTCCGGGTCGTCCTGCCGGATCAGTTTCCGGGTCCGGCGTGACCGCAGCGACGGGAACCTCAGCGCCGACAGCTGCAGGACGTGCAGATCCAGCGCTCGGGCCGCCGCGCGGAAGTCGTGGGTGTGGTCGGAGGTGATGGCGGCCGGGAGCAGGGACCGATTGATCATCTCGACCCAGGAGTCGTATCTGTCCGCGGCAGGCAGCTCGTCGGTACGAAACACGGATTCGATCACGGTGCCCCCAGTGATCTGACCAGAATTCCCCTCAATATCCGGATAAATGAGTGTATCCAGTGAAACGACACGCAGTGAGGGATCTGTGTCAGATAACCGGCCGGGCGCTTACTTCTCTGCCGTGCCGGGTTTCCCGTTGACGGACTCCTGATAGACCTCCGCGTACGTGGGCGAGTCCTTGATCAGCTCATCGCAGAAGGCCGCGACATCGCTGCCGATGAGTTCCAGGACGCCCTTGCCGTCCGCCACGCCTTCCTCGAAGAAATCGACGATCCCGGAGAGCAGGGACCCTTCCAGCAGGTCGATCGGCCCGACCTTGAAAAAGTATTTCTGCATCTCCTTGTAGACGATCTGATAGTCCGGCGGGAGCGCCTTGACCCGGGCCAGGTGCGCCCGCCACTGCTTCTTGCCCTCGATGATGTCGCGGATGCTCATCTCAGCCTCCCAGCCGGCCCAGTTTCCTGGCGACGTTCCGGTTCAACTGCCGGCGCCAGCGGTCGCGAAAGTTCCTGGCGCCCTGGTCGCCGGCCAGCGCCGCGCAGAAGCCCTGGATGTCGTCGCCCAGCACGTCCTGAATGCTCTGCCCGTCGGCGGCCGTCTCTTCCAGCAGCCCCAGGGCGTTGTCGAGAATCGGCATCAGATTCCGGCCGGTGAAGTCCCCGTAGAGGGAAAGGTGGCCCTTGATCTGTTCCCAGGCCGCCCGGTGATCGGCCGGCAGCGCCGCGGCCCGGGCTTCGAACGCCTTCCATTCCCTGGTGAGATCGCTGCCGGTGATGGTCTCCCAGAAGTTCATCTCCCACCCTCCTTGAGCAGGTCGATCCGTGATGAGACGTAGTCCCACTTCGCCCAGAACGTGGCGAGCTCCGCACGTCCCGCGTCGTTGAGCGCGTAGAACTTGCGCGGCGGGCCCATTCCGGACGGTCGTTTCGTCACCTGGACGAGTTTGTTCTTCTCCAGTCGCAGCAGGATGGTGTAAACGGTCCCCTCGACGACGTCGTTGAAGCCGAGTTCGTTGAGCCGCCGGGTGATGGCGTACCCGTAAGTCTCCTCGCTGCCGATGATTTCCAGCACGCAGCCTTCGAGCGTGCCCTTCAGCATCTCCGTCAGGTCGTCCATCGCGTGTCCTCTTCAGCCAGTGGTACTCAGTGGCACCGAGTACCACTATACAGTACCACGGAGTAGCGCCTCAGAGTCTCCGGACGAGATCGGCAGCCTGACGATCATCGTGAGACCTCCTCCCGGCGTCTCCTCCGGGACCAGGGTGCCGCCCATGGCCTCGGTGAGCCCGCGCGAGAGCGCGAGACCCAGGCCGACCCCGGTCTGCGGCGCGCGGTCGCCGAGCCGCTGGAACGGCAGGAAGATCCGGTCGTGCATCTCGCGGGGGATCCCGGGGCCGCGGTCGATGACACGGATCTCGACGTGGTCGCCGTGCCGGCTCGCCGTGACGAGCGCCTCCCGCCCGGCGGGGCTGTAGCGGACGGCGTTGGCCATGAGGTTGACGAGCACGCGTTCCAGCAGGACCGGATCGGCGACGATCTCCGGCAGATCCACGTGGATGTCGCCTTCGACGCGGTCGCGCAGCGGCCCGAGGTCGTCGATGGCGCGGGGCACGACCTCCTCCAGCGCCACGGGCTGCGGGGAGAGACCGAGGACGCCGGCTTGCAGGCGGCTCATGTCGAGCAGGTTGGCCACCAGCCGGTCCAGCCGGTCCAGCGACTCGTCGGCGGTGGCCAGCAGTTCGTCGCGATCCTCGGGCGACCAGGCGACGTCGTGGCTGCGCAGGCTCTCGACGGCGGCCTTGGCCGCCGACAGGGGAGTGCGCAGGTCGTGGCTGACCGCGGCGAGCAGCGCGGTACGCATCCGGTCGGCTTCGGCCAGCGGCTTGGCCTGCTCGACCTCCTGCTGCAGGCGCTCCTGGCGAAGCGCGACGGCGGCCTCGGCGGCGAACGCCTCCAGCACCCGGCGGTCACCGGCCTCCAGCAACCGGCCGCGGGCGGCCAGCACGAGCCGGTCGTCGATCCGCACGTCGTTGTCCGCCCCGGCGGGACTGGTGCACGGCGCGCTGCCGGAGGTGGCGATGATGCGCCAGGCCGCCGGCTCCGCCTGGTCGTCGGGCGCGGGTTCGCCGATGCGTTCCAGCAGGGTGACCGCGTCCAGCGCGAACGTCTCGCGCAGCCGCCCGAGCAGCGACGGCAGCGCCGCCTCGCCCCGCAGCACGTGCCCGGCCAGCGTGGACAGCACCTCGGCGGCGGTCCTGGCGCGGGCGGCCTCCCTGGTACGGCGGGCGGCCACGTCCACGATCGTGCTGACCGCGACGGCCACCAGCACGAAGACCGCGAGCGCCAGGAAGTTCTCCGGGTCGGCGATGGTGAGCCGCCCGACGGGCGGGGTGAAGAACCAGTTGAGCAGCAGAGACCCGCCCACGGCCGTGACCATGGCCGGCCACAGGCCGCCGATCAGGGCGACGCCGACGGTCAGGCACAGGAACAGCAGGATCTCGCTGGGCAGCGAGATCACGTCAATCTGGACATGGACTCACGTGCCGCGCCGGTCCGGGCGGCACCGGGTCAGCAAATCTCGGGATTTAGGGGGATTGGCCGTTCTTGACGGGATCCATACGGCCACGGCCCGGATATTGACGCCGTCCGTACGGCGGCCCCTCCGCGGTGCGGCCGGCAGTACTGACCAGTCTCCGATTTATACGTTTTCTTGACGCCTCAACCCCGCCATCAGCCCTTTTGCCGTGGATAGTGTGCGATGCGTATTTACGGGGTCTTGGTGAAGGGTGACCGTCATGGTGCTGGCGAAACGGCCGGCTCCCACGGAAGGAACGCTGCGTTCCTGGCTGTTACAGGGACTGCAGACCGACCGCAGACAGATCGAACACGGTCCCCACGTCAAGCACCCGTGGTGGCGGGTGATGTGCCTGAGCGGCGTCGACTACTTCTCCACCCTCGGCTACCAGCCAGGCATCGCCGCGCTCGCGGCCGGGCTGCTCTCGCCGCTGGCCACGCTGTTCCTGGTGGCGCTGACCCTGCTCGGCGCGCTGCCGGTCTACCGCAGGGTCGCCGCGGAGAGCCCGTACGGGCAGGGCTCGATCGCCATGCTGGAGAAACTGGCCCCGCAGTGGTGGGGCAAGTTCTTCGTGCTGGCGCTGCTCGGCTTCGCCGCCACCGACTTCGTGATCACCATGACCCTGTCGGCGGCCGACGCCACCGCGCACATCCTGGAGAACCCGTTCGTCCCGGACTTCCTGCACGGGCAACGCGTGCCGGTCACGCTGGTGTTGCTGGCGGCGCTCGGCGGGGTGTTCCTGCTCGGCTTCACCGAGGCCATCGGCATCGCGGTGCTGCTCGTCTTCGTCTATCTCGGGCTGAACGCCGTCGTGGTGGCCACCGCGATCGCGCACGTGATCGAGGCGCCGCAGGTGGTGCTGGACTGGCAGCGGGCCTTGAGCCTGGACTTCTCCAGCCCGCTGGCCATGATCGGGCTCTCGCTGCTGGTCATGCCGAAGCTGGCGCTGGGCATGTCCGGGTTCGAGACCGGCGTGGCGGTGATGCCCGTGGTCGAGGGCGACGTCAAGAAACGGGTCCAGGGCACCCGGCGGCTGCTCACCACCGCCGCGCTGATCATGAGCGTGTTCCTCATCTGCTCCAGCTTCGTCACCACCGTGCTCATCCCGCACCAGGAGTTCGAGGAGGGCGGGAAGGCCAGCGGCCGGGCGCTCGCGTACCTGGCGCACGGGTACCTGGGCGACTGGTTCGGCACCGCGTACGACGTGTCCACGATCGCGATCCTGTGGTTCGCCGGGGCGTCGGCGATGGCCGGGCTGATCAACCTGGTGCCGCGCTACCTGCCCCGCTACGGGATGGCGCCGGAGTGGACGGGCGCGGTGCGCCCGCTGGTGCTGGTGTTCGCGGCGATCGCGTTCGCCGTCACGATCATCTTCGACGCCGATGTGGAGGCCCAGGGCGGCGCGTACGCCACCGGCGTGCTGGTGCTGATGTTGTCGGCGGCCGTCGCGGTGACGCTGTCGGCGTACCGGAAGGGTCAGCGCGGGGCGACGGCGGGGTTCGCCGCGATCACCGCGGTGCTGGTGTACACGCTGGTCGACAACGTGATCGAGCGGCCCGACGGGGTGAAGATCGCCTCGTTCTTCATCGCGGCCATCATCGTCACCTCGCTGATCTCCCGGGCCACCCGCTCCACCGAGCTGCGCGTCACCGAGGTGCACCTCGACCCGCTGGCCGAGCGGTTCGTCAACGACCTGTGCGGTGACGTGCACGTGATCGCCAACGAGCCGCACGGCCGCGACCAGGCCGAGTACACCGACAAGCTGCGCGAGACCTGGCTCAACCACCGCCTGCGCAGCTCGGAGCCGGTGCTGTTCGTCGAGGTCACGGTGCCGGACGCGTCCGAGTTCGAGACCGAGCTGCACGTCAGGGGCGAGGAGCGGTACGGGCACAGGATCCTCACCATCGAGAGCTCCGCCGTGCCGAACACCCTGGCCGCGCTCATGCTGCACCTGCGCGAGCGCACCGGCTCCGTGCCGCACATCTACTTCCACTGGACGGAGGGCAACCCGGTCGTGGCCATGCTGCGCTACCTCGTCTTCGGCGGCGGCGACGTGCCGCCGCTGACCCGCGAGGTGCTGCGCCAGGCCGAGCCCGACCTGGAACGCCGCCCGCACGTCCACGTCGGATGAGTCGCGGGACGTCATGACCATCGAATCCGAACCCGTCGCCCAGTCGTTCCTGCGGGCGAGCCACTCGAATCCCCCGAGGCGGTAGATCAACGGTGATCTTCATGCGGCTGACCGACGCCGACGGGGCGAGCGCGTCCTCCGTCACCACGACCCTGGCCACACCCCGGACGCAGCCCGGTGGCGTGCTGTCCGGCGAGGTCCGGCTGACCGGCGGCGACGCCGGCGTCGCGATCGACCGGATCGGCCTCGGCCTGGTCACCTCGCCGCACGAAGCCGGCGGCAGGCACCCGTTCGAGGAGTTCTCGCGAGCCCAGGTCTCGGGCCCGGTCGCACTCCGGCCAGGCGCGGAGGAGGTGATCGCCTTTCAGGTCGCGGTCCCCTGGGGGACTCCTGTCAGCGAGATCGGCGGCCGGCATCTGGCCGGCATGGCGCTGGGCGTGCGTACCGAGGTCGAGATCGGCGCGGTCGTGCGGCGGAGCGATCCCGACCTGGTCGCGGTCCGTCCGGTGCCTTCGCAGCTACGCGTGTTGCAGGCGTTCGCGCGGCTCGGCTTTCCCGTCGACTCCGCCGTCCTGCGGCCGAGCGGGGAACCGGACGGGCTGTCGTTCCTTCAGAAGATCAAGTTCTATCCCCCGGACCTGCACGCCGGTGTGGTGCACGAGGTGGACGTGACGTTCGCGCCGAGTTCGTCCGGGTTGGTGGTGGTGCTGGAGGCGGATCAGCAAGCAGGGCATGGTCCCCGTGCCGAGCGCTTCGTGATGAGTCATGAGGAGGCGCTGCGTACCGACTGGCCCAGTGAGATCGACCGCTGGCTGGTGAGCCGCCCGGGGCGGGGCGCCAGGTAGCCGGTCGGCGCATCCGTTCGCGCGGGAGCCGTCATCCCAGGCAGGCGCGTACGGCCTTGACCAGGTTCGCCGCCCGCGAGTCGTCGGGCCGGTAGTTCCAGAGATTCGTCACGTAGCCGAAGCCGACACCGGCGTCGGGGTCGGCGAAGCCGGCCGAGCCGCCGGAACCCGGGTGACCGAACGACTTCGGCCCGGTCATCGGCATCGGCGGGCTGGCCCGCATGAACCCCAGCGACATGTAGAAGGAGCGGTCGGCGGGCAGGTTCAGGCCCGGCGGCAGCCCGTGCATCGGTGTCCTGTCGGTCTGGACGACCGTCATCCGCTCGACGGTCGAGGGACTGAGCAGCCGCACCCCGCCGACGTCGCTGACCGTGGCGGCGTACATGCGCGCGATCGAGCGGGCGTCCGCGAGCATGTTCGCGGCCGGGAACTCGGCGGCGCGCCAGGCCCGCGTGGCGAAGATCGCGGGGTCGGTCAGCGCGCCGCCCAGTTCGGCGGCGCGGGCCTGCACCGAGCCCGGCGCCCACACGGCGGCCACCCACGCGGTGACGGTCTCCGCGTCGAGCCCGGTGACCGCGATCAGCCCTGCTATCAGCTCTTCCAGGCTGAACGGGGCGGCTTCGTGCACCCGGGCCACCCGCTTCTCCTGCTTGTCCGGCAGCCCGATCCAGGCGCTCAGGCCGAGGGGAGCGGCCACCTCCTCGGCGAAGAAGGCGCCCAGCGACTTGCCGGTGATCCGGCGCACGACCTCGCCGACCAGGAACCCGAACGTGACGCTGTGGTAGACGTGCTCGGTGCCCGGCCGCCACAGCGGCGGCTGCGCCTCGAGCGCGCGGATGACCGGGTGCCAGGCGCACGCCTGCTCGAACGTCAGCGGCCCGTCGACGATCGGCAGACCGGCCTGGTGCGACAGCAGCCAGCGCACCGGGATCTCCGCCTTGCCCGCGGCGGCGAACTCCGGCCAGTACCTGGCCACCGGGGCGTCCAGATCCAGCTGGCCGCGTTGGACCAGCAGGTGGGCGCAGATCGCGGTGGCGCCCTTCGTCGTGGAGGCGACCTGGACGATGGTGTTCTCGCGCCACGGCCGCCTCGCGGCGCGATCGGCGAGGCCGCCCCACAGGTTGACGACCTGGCGGCCGCCGACGTACACGCTGCACGCCGCGCCGACCTCGCCACCGTTTCTGAAGTTCCTGCGGAACACGTCGGCGACCTTCCCCCAGCCGCGCTCGACCCCGCACTCGCCGTCGTCACCGCCGCCGCTCGCCGCGGCGGCGGCGCGGCCGGTGAACGCGGCGTGCGTGCCGGCGAGCGCACCGGCGCCCAGCACGCCTTTCAACACGGTCCGGCGCCCGAGGTGTCCCTGTCCGGGCGTTCCGCTGGTCGTGTCTGTCATGGTGCGATTCCTTTCCTCAGCAGGTTCGGACGAGATCGCGCCGGTCATCAGGCGTCCCAGGTGACCGGGAGGCTCTTGACCCCGTAGATGTCGGCGATCTCCGGTCGCAGGGGCACGTCCTCGGCCGGGACGGCCAGGCGCAGGGTGGGGAAGCGGGTGAGCAGGGCGGGGAAGGCGACGCGCATCTCGATGCGGGCGAGTTGCTGGCCCAGGCACTGGTGGATGCCGTGGCTGAAGGCCAGGTGGCCGCCGTCCTGGCGGCGCAGGTCCAGCCGGTGCGGGTCGGTGAAGCGGTCGGGGTCGCGGTTGGCGGTCGACAGGGACAGCAGGAGGGTGTCGCCCGCCTTGACGGAGTGGCCGGCGAGCTCGACGTCCTCCAGGGCGACCCGCTGGAACTGCTTGGCGACGCTGAGGTAGCGCAGGAGTTCCTCCACGGCCTGGTCGGCCAGCGCGGGGTCGTCGCGGAGCGCGGCGAGCTGGTCGGGGTTGCTCAGCAGGGCGTAGGTGCCCAGGGCGAGCATGTTGGCGGTGGTGTCGAAGCCGGCGGTGAGCAGGATCAGGGCCATGCCCTGCAGTTCTTCGTCGGTCAGATCGCTGTCGAGCAGGTCGCTGAGCACGTCGTCGGTGGGCTGGGCGCGCTTGGCGGCGACCAGCTCGCCGAGATACTGCTGCGTGGCGGTGTAGGCGGCGAACAGTTCCTCGTCGCCGACCTCGCCGCCGAGGAACTTGTCCACGTTGTCCTGGAAGAAGTCGCGGTCCTCGTCCGGCACGCCGAGCAGTTCGCTGATGACGATGGCGGGGACGGGCTTGGCGAACGCGGTGACCAGGTCCGCTCCCGGCCCTGCCGCGGCCATGGCGTCGAGGTGGTCGGCGGTGATCTGCTCGACGCGTTCGGTGAGCAGCCGCATCCGGCGGACGGTGAACTTGCCGACCAGCGGCTTGCGGTAGCGGCCGTGCTGAGGTTCGTCCATCAGCAGGAACTCGCCGGGCGGCGCGGGCGGGACCTCGATGTCGCCGTAGTCGATGGTGGGGTGGTGGCGCATGAGCTCGCGGCGGGAGCTGAAGCGCGGGTCGGCCAGGACGGAGCGGGCCAGGTCGTAGCCGGTGACGAGCCAGCCCTGGTGGCCGTCGGCGAAGGGCAGGCGGCTGATCGGGCTCTGCTCGCGGGCCTCGATCAGCTCCTTCGGCGGGTCGAAGGGGCAGCCGGGCTGACGCGAGGTCGGCATCGCGGCGATGGTGTGCTCCATGAGCGGATTCTCCTAACGAGATATTACGCGTTTGACGTGCGGGGAGTGCGCGATCGAATCCCCGGGTGGGAGGGGGTCCTAGGAGCTGTTCGAGGTTCGGATCTTGATGAGGGCCGATGACGGGCTGGCCATCGCTGGTAGAACTCGGATGTGGCGCGCTTCGATGTGACCGATGCCGAGTGGGCGTTGATCGAGCCGCATCTGCC
>NZ_JABCPZ010000166.1 GCF_013283785.1 Nonomuraea antri | reverse complement strand
GGTCGCCTCAGAGTAAACGGGCCGTCACCTTCTGTAATGAATCTTGCCCAGGGTCATCGGCGGGCAAACGCGCCGGTCATGGAAACGCCCCGGGCGCATCAAAGCGCGCTCAGGAAAACGCCCGTCAGGCCAGGGGCAGCGGCCGGCCCACGATCGCGTAATGCTCGTAGCCGCCGGGGAAGACGAACTGGGCGAGCAGATCGGTGAATCCCATGCTCGCGTACAGGTGCCGGGCCGCGGTCGGCCGGTCGTGGGTGGACAACACGGCGGAACGTTCCTGACGG
Organism: Nonomuraea antri; assembly: GCF_013283785.1. Lineage (GTDB taxonomy): Bacteria > Actinomycetota > Actinomycetes > Streptosporangiales > Streptosporangiaceae > Nonomuraea > Nonomuraea antri. The sequence goes on along the minus strand of NZ_JABCPZ010000166.1, from coordinate 25,525 downwards.
CCGGCGCACAGCGTCCTGATCATCGCCCGGCCGATGCCCTTGCCCTGGTAGTCGGGGTGCACGTGGATCTCGGCCAGTTCGAAGGCGTGCCCGAGCCAGGCCATGGCCGCCTCGCGGCCCGCCTGGTCCTCCAGTGCGCGGAACACCACGTCGTGCCACCACTGCCCGGGTGCGCCGCGGAACCCGTAGGCGAAACCCACGATCTCCGGCTGCTGCGCGCTCGGCCGCTTTTCCTCCTCTTCGGGTGATGCTTCTCGCAATTCCGCGAAATAGCATTGGAAAAGGGGGTAAGTGCCGTGATTTCGCATTATGGTCTTGCGGCCCGTGATCTGGTCCGGGGGCGGGTTCATGGCGGCGGTGTAAATGTCGATCACCGAGTCGAGCCGTTCGCTGAACTCGGCCGGACCCGCCCCGCGAAATTCGATCACGCGACGCACACTACTCGACGTCCGCGGGGGTGCCGCCGGTGATGCGCACCAGTTCGTCGAAGGTGGTCGGGAACACCGTCATCGGGTGCCCGCCGGCCGCCCACACCACGTCGTGCTTGCTCAGCCAGGTGTCGACCAGGGTTCTCACCGGGGCCGGATGGCCCACCGGCGCGACGCCGCCGATCGGCTGCCCGGTGGCCGTGCGGACGAACTCCGGCGTGGCCCGCCGCACGCTCTCCACCCCGGCCGTGCGGGCGATCAGGCCGACGTCCACGCGGTGCGCGCCGCTGGTGAGGACCAGCAGCGGGGCGCCGTCGGCGTCGAAGATCAGGCTGTTGGCGATCGCGCCCACCTCGCAGCCGAGCTGCGCGGCCGCGGTGGCCGCCGTCGGCGCCTTCTCCGGCAGCACCACGATCTCCCCGGACGCGCCCAGCGCCCGTAGCGCGGCTTCGACGACGACGGCATTACCAGGCAACTTCTCAGACATGGACACACTCTAAACAAGGTGAGCACACTCGATTACCGATTCTCGATGGTGGTGTAGGGTCCTTTGATCCGTTTGTTAGGCATATGAGAGGTGGTACAGGTGAGGGCTCACCGGCTGCCCGGGATGGCTCCTGCTCTTCTGACGGCTCTGCTGACAGCCGGGGCCGTCGTGCTCACGGGTTGCGGCACGCAGGCCGAACGGCCGCGGGCGACGGGCGCCGCACCTGACATGACGCGCCCGGCCACGTCAGCCGCGTCGGCCGCCGCGCCGAGCGCCGGGGCCCTCGCGGTTCCCTCGCGTACCGCCGCTCCCCAGGTCACCGCGCCGAAGGACAAGCTCAAGCTCGGCGCCAAGGGCAAGGCCGTGAAGTGGCTGCAGACCCGCCTGACCGAGCTGAACTACCGTCCGGGCAAGGTCGACGGCCGCTACGGCGGCACCACGCTCGCCGCGGTGTGGGCGTTCCAGAAGGTCAACGGGCTCAAGCCGTCGAGCACGATCGGCTCGCGCACCTGGGCCGCGCTGGAGAGCCCCAAGACGCCCAAGGTGCTGGTGCCCGGCGGCAAGGCGACCCGCGCCGAGGTGAACCTGAGCAAGCAGATCATGGTCCTGTACGTCGACGGGCAGCAGGAGCTGATCACCCACATCTCCTCGGGCAGCGGCGTCCCGTACTGCGAGACGGCCGTCTGGCAGGGCAAGGAGCAGCGCTTCTGCGGCTCGGCCCGCACGCCCACGGGCGACTACCGGACCACCTGGCGGGCCAGTGGCTGGCACAAGTCGTACCTGGGTGAGCTGTACAACCCGATCTTCTTCAACGGCGGCATCGCCTTCCACGGCGCGCTGTCCGTGCCTCTGTACCCAGCTTCGCACGGGTGCGTCCGGCTGCCGATGAACGTCGCGGAGACCCTGCCCGCCATGCTCGGCAAGGGCGTCCCGGTGCACGTGCGAGGCAAGTTCCGGCGCTGAGCGCGCCGGCCCGCGCTCGCCGTCTCAGACCGTGTGGGAGCTGGTCCACGTGCCTTGACGGCCGCTCCTCAGGAACCTGCGGAAGGACTCCTTGTCCCGCCGCGGGGCGGCGAGCATGGTCCGCGCCTGGAGTGCGACGATCTCGTCCGGGTCCGCCGTCAGCAGGCGCAGGACGTGGCCGGGCGTGGCGTGCGAACTCGCCAGCGCCCGCCGGACCCTCGCGGCCCGGTCGTGCGCCAGCACCTGCAGCTCGTCCTCGTCCAGCAGCTGGAACCAGGCCACCGCGTGCCGCACGGACGCGTGCCGGTCCTGGATCAGGGCCAGGCGCTGACCCGCGGTCAGCAGCCGGTTCTCCGCCGCCCTGGCCCGCACCGGCTCGTGCGGGTCGGCCACGAGCGCGGCCAGCGCGGACGCGTCGCGGGTGTGGGCCGCGAGCGCGGCCCTGACCTCGGGTTCGGGGTCGTGGAGCAGGGCCTGGATGCTCTCGTCGTCCAGGTCGCCGCCCCCGGCCAGCAGGCGGCGCATGATCGGGTCGGCGGAAGCGCGGACGGCGCGGCGTACGTCGTCGTCCAGGCCGGGGTGGGGCGGCACGCTCCAGCGGATCGGCCCGTGCGCGTCCTCCGCCAGCACGTGCAGCGCGCCCGGCGGGCAGGCGGGATTGTCCACCAGCGCCAGCCTGGTCCGCCGGTCCGGGTCGCCGGCCAGCGTGAGCAGCGTCTCGGGGGCGGCGTCCCTCCGGCGGGCGACCGCGCGGCGCACCATGGGCGAGGGGTCCGCGGCCAGGAGCGCGAGCACGGCCTGGCCGGCGGCGGGGTCGGCGGCGGCGCCGGCGCGTACCCGCACGGTCTTGTGCCGGGCGGCTTCTTCCGGAGTCATTCGGGAATTATGGCCTATATGCGGACATTCCGCCGCACGTGCGCTCAGGCCTCGGACCGGTCGGGGTGGGGGAGCACGGCGTGCAGCCCCCGCGCGGTGATGCCGGCCGCCCGCAGCGCCGCCTCCCGCACCTGCTCGAGCGAGCCGTCCGCCGCGACGCTGGCCATCACGGCCAGCTTCACCGCGCCGAACAGCCCGCCCACCGCGGCCGCCGCCGTGACCGGGTCGATCCGGTACGCGTACGCCTCGCGCAACGCCTCCACCAGCCGGAGCTGGCCGTCGAACAGCAGGTGGAGCGCGCGGGCCTGCAACGTGGGCTCGTTCATGATCAGGTTGATGCGCGTGGCCGCGTGCTCGAAGCCGTCGGTCGTGCTCTCCCACGACATGCTGTCGCCGATCAGCCGCAGCAGCAGGTCGGCCGGGCCCTCGCCGGGCCTGGGCGCCCGCACCAGCGCGATGACCAGCTCCATGCGTTCCTCGCTGTCGTAGAAGACCACGTCCTCCTTGCCGGCGAAGTAGCTGAAGAACGTCCGCGTCGACACTTCCGCCGCCGCGGCGATCTCGGCGAGCGTGGTCTCGGCGAAGCCCTTCTCGTCGAACAGCCGGAGCGCGGCCTCGATCAGCGCTCCGCGCGTGCGCTGCTTCTTGCGCTCCCGCAATCCCACCATGTCCGGAACTGTACTTCATGGCGACACTTTTTTCACTCATTGCAATTTTGCAGCCAATGAGGTCTTCTGGGAAGGAGCAGAGAGGAGATCGCGCCATGACCGACCCGACATCCGCGCCGACCCTGCCGACCACCCGCCAGCGGCCGCTCGACCCGCCCGACGAAGTCACGCGGCTGCGACAACAGGCCCCGATGCACCGCATGACCTACGCCGACGGGCATCTCGGCTGGCTGGTGACCGGCTACTCGGCCGCCCGCGCCGTACTGGCCGACCAGCGCTTCAGCAACCGTCCCGAGCGCATGCACCCGCCGCTGGCCTCGCGGATGGAGCTGCGCAGAGAGGACTTCAAGGTGCCGCCCGGGTTCTTCCTGCGCACCGACCCGCCCGAGCACACCCGCTACCGCAAGCTGCTGACCGGGCAGTTCACCGTACGCAGGATGAAGCAGCTCGAACCCAGGATCGCGGAGATCACCGCCGCCTGCCTCGACGAGATGGCCGCCGCCGGCGGTCCCGCCGACCTGGTGCAGGCGTTCGCGCTGCCGATCCCGTCGCTGGTCATCTGCGAACTGCTCGGCGTGCCGTACGAGGACCGCGGCCGCTTCCAGGCCGACTCCCAGGCGCTGGTCAGGCTGGAGACCAAGGCCGACGACGTGATCGCCGCCCTGACCAGGATGTCGGCCTACCTGTACGGGCTCATCCAGCGCAAGCGCGCCGAACCCGCCGACGATCTGCTCAGCGGGCTGGTCGAGAGCGGCGAGCTGACCGACGAGGAGCTGACCGGCGTCGCGTTCCTGCTGCTGGTGGCCGGGCACGAGACCACCGCGAACATGCTGGGGCTCGGCACGTACGCGCTGCTCACCAACCCCGCCCAGCTCGCCGCCATGCGCGACGACCCGTCGGTGGTGGACAACGGCGTCGAGGAGCTGCTGCGCCACCTGACGATCATCCACCTCGGCCCCATCAGAACCGCGCTGGAGGACGTCGAGATCGACGGCACCCTGGTCAAGGCGGGCGAGACGGTCACCGTGCACCTGCCTGCCGCCAACCGCGACCCGTCGCGCTTCCCCGACGCCGAGCACCTCGACGTCACCAGGCCCGCCGGCGGGCATCTCACCTTCGGCCACGGCGTCCACCAGTGTCTCGGCCAGCAGCTCGCCCGGGCCGAGATGCGCATCGCCTACCCCGCGCTGCTGCGCAGATTTCCTCGCCTGCGCCTGGCCGTACCACCCGAGGAGGTGCCGATGCGCTCCGACATGAGCATCTACGGGGTGCACAGCCTCCCTGTCACCTGGTAGGCAAGTCGTCATGGAGATCAATGCTGATACGTCGGTGTGCATCGGAGCGGGCATGTGCGCGTTGACGGTGCCGGAGGTGTTCGACCAGAGCGAGGACGAGGGGCTGGTCGTGCTGCTGCAGAAGACGCCGCCGGAGGGCGCCGAGGACGCGGTGCGCCGTGCGGTGACCCTTTGCCCGTCCGGAGCCCTCTCGGTGTCCTGACCTTTCCCGACTCCCCGGCGTAGGGCGGCCCGTCGCGCATCCGCGTGGCGGGCCGCCGCCTTGGGTTACGGCGTGGCCTCGGGTTTAGCCTGGGGTTACGGTCCGGGCCGTAATCGGGTGGGTCAGAGGGTGAGGCGGTAGAGCGTCAGCGGCCGGCCGCTGGAGCCGCTGGTCAGGTTGCCGGTGCGTTCGGCCAGCCCGGCCAGTTCCAGCCGGCGCAACATCCGCCGCGCCGTGCGCTGCTGCACCGCGAGCCGGTCGGCGATCTCGCGGGTGGTCAGCGGCTCGTCCCCGGCCGCGGCGCGGGCCTCGATGAGCTTCTCCAGCGTCGGCACCGACAGGCCCACGCGGCGCGCGATGACGGTCAGGTTCCTGCGTCCAGGCGGCGTCCAGGTGGCCGAGTCCAGCACCAGGTCGGTGTCGGCGCGCAGCGACAGCACCGCGGCCACCCGGCCGATGCGCCGCGCCCTGGCCAGCGCCCGGCGGGCCAGGCTCTCCGCCTCCGCCGCGCTGCGCCCGAGGCCGAAACCCACGCGTACGGTGTCGTTCTGCGCGGCCAGCCGGGCCAGCATGGGCAGCCCGATGAACCCGCAGGTGGCGTCGTTCAGCGGGCCGCGGGTGGTGACCAGCAGGTGCACGCCGCCGCGGAAGGCCGCCAGCGTGCCGCCCAGCGCGGTGGCCTCGCGCAGCAGCCCCTCGGAATGGTCCACCTCGATGAGGCCGAGCGCGATCTGCGCGTCCTCCTGCGCCTGGCTCTCCGCGGTCAGCAGGAGCCTGCGCAGCGCGGCCCGCACCGAGTGCACGGACGGGGTCAGGCGCAGCACCCGCATGTCGGCCCGCAGCGCCTCGTGCACCGAGCCGAGACAGGTGATCGCCGGGTGCGGCGGCCCCTTGCGGTGGAAGTCGACGGCCCGCTTGGAGGTCAGGCCCGGCCGGTACGGCAGCGTGCGCAGCTCCGAGGTCGGCAGCCCGGCCTCGGCGAAGGTGGTGTGGACGTCGCCGGCCGTCAGCGTGTCGATCGACAGCCGGGTGACGTCGTGGCCCTGGTGCTGGAGGCGTACCAGGGCGCTGAGCAGCGTCGAGCCCGCGTAGTCGACGAACGCCGCCGGACGGGTGAGCGTCTCGGCGTCACGGGAGAGCGTGAACGGCACGATGCCGGTGAACAGCCACCCCTCGACGGCGGACGCGTGAGCCTCGACGATCGCCGGCGCCTGCGACTCGTGGTCGTAGTCGAGGCGGAGCGTGCTGACGCCCGGATGCTCCTCGCAGACGGCCGCGACATCGTCGACCAGGTCGTGCGGGCCGACGACCCCGATGACGATACCCACCCGTGCCTCCCTCTCACTCATTCCGGCCCGGACCGCAATCGTAGGTGCGAGGTGCTCCGACGCCGCTCCCCGCGGCCGCCGGCGGCGGAGACGCGTGGGGCCGCACGCACGGGCGGCGAGGAGGCGGTGTGGCCCCCATCTTGACGCAGAACGCCGTTCCTGTCTTCGCGGGCTCGATCGAGGCCCCGGCCCTGGTCGCGTTCATGGTCATCGAACCTGTGTTCGTGGAATCGGTTGACACCGAGCGTGATCGAAATTATGTTCGACCTAGTGGCGTGAGGCTCGCGGCTCACGTCGAAAGAACCTGGTCGCGGGCCATCGCTTCCCCAAGCGAGTCCCGCGGCCAGGTTCCACGGGCAAGGGGCGCGTCCTCGTCGTCGGCGGAGACGAGTTGGGCTCGTCCTGGCCGGACGGGGAGAGGGGAAGCTCCTCGTCCGGCCGGCCCGGCGGAAATGTCGGTGGGGTCTGCAAGTGTTGGCTTCACCGGTGGAGACGCCGGCAGCCGCCCATGACTCCAAGGAGGCGCGCAAGATGGCACCAAGGCCTAGAGACACCAACGGGCCCCGGCTGTCGCCTGCGGTCCGGGCCCATCTGACAGACGCACGTTCCTGCCTGGCGGAGGCGGCGGCCGCTCGCACCCCGGCTTCCCGATATGTGGCGGCGCACCTGGCGGCGCTGCGCGCGGCGGCGGCGATCCTGGCCGCACGTCCCCGTCCGATGGAGGGCCGCCGGCGCCGCCTGCGCAGCGCCTGGGACCTCCTCCCCGAGGCCGAGCCCCACCTGGCGGAATGGGCCGCCTACTTCTCCGTCAGCGCCGCCAAGCGGGCGCGCGCGGAGGCGGGGGTGGTGCGCGGCGTGAGCGCGGCCGACGCCGAAGAGCTGCTGGCCGAGGCCGAGACGTTCGTGTCCACGATCGAAGACCTGCTCGGCGTGCCCGTCCAGCCGCCGCTGCCCGTAGAGGTCCCTCTAGCGGGCTGACCCCGCCGCGTCAGGGCACCCCGGACAGGGACGACGCGGCGGGGTCGGCCCCGCCCCGATCAGATGCCCTTCGCACGGCCCAGGCAGGTGGCGCCGCAGGCGGGGCCGACGAAGGAGGAACATGAGCCGAGGGGACCACGTCCCACTCGGCCCATTTGGGCGCGCCGCCCGCAGCGGGCTGCCCGCAGCAGATCGGCCACAGCTTGCTGCCCGCCGAAGGTCAGCCACAGTTTGCTGCTCGCGGTAGGCCGGCCACGGGTCGCGTCCACGGCAGGTGGGCCGCAATCCGGGCCGCAGCCTGAATCCGTGGCAGGCTGCTCGCAGACGGGCGGCCACAGCCTGGGTCCGTAGTAGGCCATGGATGGCAGGTCGACTGAATCCGGGCCGCATCCTGGGCCCGCAGCCGGTCGCTCGGCGCGCGCCAGGGAGCCGACGTTCTCGACCGAGGGCTCGCGACCATCGGCCGCGCCGCACCACTTGTCGACCCGTTGCGTAGCTCCCACGCCCACGCCCATGGTCACGCCCACACGCGCGCTCACACGCGCGCTCACACGCACGCTCACGCGCGCGCCCACGCCTGTAGCGTGGCGCGGGGGAGGTGGGGGGTCAGCCGCCCTGGGTGTAGACGGTCTTCCAGCGGGAGCACTTGTTGATCGGGCGTGTGGCCGTGCCGCGGCAGACCTGGATCTTGATCTGCATGGCCGCGCCGACACCCTTGCGGAACGTGCCCGTGCCGGCCTGGCAGTTGTAGATGCCGTGCGTGCGCCAGCGGCCGTTGGTGGCGCTCTGGTAGCGGATCAGGGCCCAGGAGCAGCGCTTGCCGTAGGTGTCGTCCAGGTTGCCGTACACGACCAGGCCGGACTGGCCGACGGCGACCTTGCCCCAGGCGGTGGCCATGCCGTCGGTGGAGTGGATGGCGCCCCAGCGCCACGACGTGGGGTCGGCGGCCGTGGCCGAGGCGGTGGCGGTGGTGGCGGCGGTGAGTGCGAGCGCGGCGGACGCCAGGACGGTCAGGACGCGGGTACGGGCGGGAGCGTGGGCGGGCATGGGAACCTCCGGGAGGGGTGAACGGTCCTCCCAGAGATATCCGGACGCACTTGTGCCCGCCTTGGAGATGAGTCGGAGGCGCCGGAGCGTAGGTTGCCCAGCTGGCCCCTTAGCGTCCACGGTGGCGGAGCTCGGCCTTCCGGACGTGTGCATCACCTGGTGTCGTGCTGCGAGCGTGGCGGGGGTGGCCGTCGCGTTGGGGGAGAGCCCTCCGGTGCTGCGCCGCGCGTTCAGCGGTCCGGCCACGGCAAGCGCTGGTCATCGGTGAGTGCGGCCCGTGGTTCCTGGTGGTGGAGCCCGGCGACTGGACCGGTTCGGAGGACTTGCCGTGCCTGTCGCCTGTTCGCGGGCGGAGCGGCGGTGTCCTTGTGGAGCGGGGACGTGATGCGGCACTACGACCGACCTGCACTACGCCAGAGGCGGGCGGAAGTGTGCCACCGGTGGGGCGCCGAGCCGGCCGGTGGCCCGTCCCAGCCGGCGGGCCTGCTGTTCGGGCCGGAGCCGGTCTGCGGGCGGCGTTCCGTCGCGATCTGGGAGCAGTCGGTCTTCGGGCGCGACGTGGCGGGAGCGCGCGCTCGTCCTGGTGGAGCGGATCACGGGGTGCGGCTGACCAGGGAGTGGCTGGGCCGTGAGCGCACGCGGTTCGCGCAGGGGCCGCACCCGCGTGACGAGCGCCGGTGTGCCGGGGGGCCGGGCCCCCCGGCGGTGGGTCAGAAGGACTCGACGGCCCTGCGGGCCTCGGCGTCCAGGACGCCCCAGCTGATGAGCTCCTCGGTCAGCTCGCTCGGCGACTTGTCGTAGATCACGGCCAGGGAGCGCAGGTCCTCCTGGCGGATCGACAGCACCTTGCCGTTGTAGTCGCCACGCTGGCTCTGGATGGTGGCGGCGTAGCGGGCCAGGGCCCCCGCCTTCTCCTTCGGCAGCGTCGCAAGCCTCTCCAGGTCGATCACAAGCTTGGGTGTCGGGCCGAGCGGGCTCGGCGCGGCGCCGCCGGGCAGCAGCTCGGAGACGGGCACCCCGTAGAAGTCGGCAAGCTCGGCAAGCTTCTGCACCGTGACCGCGCGGTCGCCACGCTCGTACGACCCCACCACCACGGCTTTCCAGCGGCCGCGCGACTTCTCTTCGACTCCGTGCAGGGACAGGCCCTGCTGGGTGCGGATGGCGCGAAGTCGTGCACCCAGCGACTTTGCGTACTCAGACGGCATCGTTTGGCCCCCCGGCTCTCGTATGTATCGCTCTCAGTAGATTGTGCTCCCTTGCGGCGAATGCCCGAGCCACCGGGGGGTACGGTGCCAGGCTCGGCACCATCGGTAGCCATGGCCCTGGGTTTACCCCAGAACGCCGCGCGGTGTGGTTACGCACAGTGACGGTAAAGGGGAGGAAGCCGGAGGTCAAGCTGATTGGAAAAAAGATGCCGAATCCGGTCCGCGAAGGATCGCGGCAATCGCCCCTCATGTCCCACTGGTAACACTACTTCGTCAGAGATTGCCGAGTTGCGAGAATCCTTCATAACCCTCGGCTCCCGGAGTCACGTCTCCCGGGTGAGGATCATGACGGGGCAGGTAGCGGCCCGGACGATCTTGATCGAGGTGTCGCCGAGGAAGACCCGGCGCAGCGGCCCCGTGTCGCTGGAGGCGCAGATGATCAGCTCGCCGGGCAGCCAGGGCGTCGCGCTCATGGCCGCCGCCACGTTCCTGCCCTCCAGCACCTCCACCTCGACGTTCAGCCGCCGCCGCTGGCCGCGGGCCGCCGCGCGCAGGTCGGCCGCCGCCTGGTCGCGCAGCCGTACCAGCATCTCCTCCTCGATCTTGGCCCGCCTGCCGCTGCTGACCACCAGCGTGACCAGCCGCAGCGGGAGGTCGAGCTCGGCCGCGGCCTTGGCCGCCTGCTTGACGGCCGCGTCCGCGCCCGGGCCGCGCCGGTAGGCCACGGTGATCCGCTCGAACGCGGCCGGCGGCTCGTCGCCGTAGCCGCGCGGCGCCAGCAGCACCGGCACCGAGGAGGAGTGCAGGAGCTGGTCGGCGGTGCTGCCGACGGTGATGCGCCCCTTCGCGCCGCCCGGCGCCGAGCCGATCACGACCACGTCCGCCTCGCGCTTGCGCGCCAGGTCCACCAGGCCGCGCCCGCTGCCCCGGTTCGTCGTCGAGACGTAGTCGGCCTCCTCGCCGGCGATCGCCTTCGCCTGCTCCAGCGTGGCCGCGGTCTGCTCCTTCAGGTACGCCCGCCAGGCGCTCTCGTCCGCCCTGGCCGGGCCCGGGGTCGACCAGACGGGCGGCGGCACGGTGGCCACGGTCAGGTGCGCCCTGGCCTGCCCGGCGAGCACGATCGCCAGGGCCAGCCCGTCGCGCCCGCGGGGCTCGGGGATGAATCCGGCCAGGATCTTGCGGAGTTTCATCTAACGCACCTCGGCGTTCAGCCGCGAATGGCGGTAGCCGTACAGGAAGTAGCAGATCAGGCCGGCGAGCATCCACAGGCCGAAGGCCGCCCAGGTCACCGCGGCCAGGCCGGCCATGACGATGCCGCAGAAGATCGCGCCGAGCACCGGCGTCAGCGGGAACAGCGGGGCGCGGAAGCTGCGCGGCAGGTCGGGGCTGCGGCGGCGGAGCACCAGCACGCCGATGTTGACGATGGTGAAGGCGAACAGCGTGCCGATGCTGGTGGCCTCGGCGAGCTGGCCCAGTGGCACCAGCCCGGCCAGCACCGCGATGAACGCCGCCACGATGAGCGTGTTGGCCACCGGCACCTGGTGGCGCGGGTTCACCCGCTGGAAGATCCGGGGGATGAGCCCGTCGCGCGACATGGCGAACAGGATGCGGGTCTGGCCGTACATGACGGTCAGCACGACGCTGGCGATCGCGATCACCGCGCCGAACGAGACGATCAGGCCCGGCCAGGTGGCGCCGGTGGCCAGGTTCACGATGTAGGCCAGGCTGGCCTCGGTGCTCTCCTCGTCGAACTGCTGCCACGGCATCGCGCCGACGGCGGCCACCGCGACCAGCACGTACACGGTCGTCACGATGACCAGCGACAAGATGATCGCCAGCGGCAGGTCCCGCTTCGGGTTCTTGGCCTCCTCACCGGCGGTGGAGGCGGCGTCGAAGCCGATGTAGGAGAAGAACACCTGCGAGGCCGCGGCCGTCACGCCGGCCACCCCCATGGGGGCGAACGGCGCGAAATTCCCGGACTGGAAGCCGGTGAACGCCACCACGCAGAAGAACAGCAGCACTACGATCTTGATGAGCACGAAGATCACGTTCGCGGTGGCGCTCTCCGAGGCGCCGCGCAGCAGCAGCCAGAGGGCCAGGAGCACGATGAGGATCGCGGTGACGTTCACCACGCCGCCGCTCTGCCCGGGGGAGTGGGTGATGGCGTCGGGCAGCGCCCAGCCGAACAGGCTCTGGAGGAACGCGTTCAGGTACTCGCCCCACCCGACGGCCACCGCCGCCACCGACACCGCGTACTCCAGCATGAGACACCAGCCGCACACCCATGCCACCAGCTCGCCCAGCGTCGCGTAGGCGTAGGAGTACGACGAGCCGGACACCGGGATCGTCCCGGCCAGCTCGGCGTACGACAGCGCGGAGAACAGCGCCGTGACCGCGGCCAGCACGAACGCCAGCACCACGGCCGGGCCGGCCTTGGGCACGGCCTGGCCGAGAATGACGAAGATGCCGGTGCCGAGCGTGGCGCCGACGCTGAACAGCGTGAGCTGCCACAGCGACATCGTGCGGCGCAGCTCGCCGCCTTCGCCCTGCCCGCCCTCCTCGACGATCCGCTCGGTCGGCTTGGTGCGGAACAACCGTTGCGCCAGTGCCATCACGACCCCCTCACAGGGTGCTCGTCAGCGGCCACCTGCCGTTGGGCGTGACGATCGTGCCCGCGGTGCCCTCGAGTATGCGTTCGGCCTCGTCGAGTCTGCCGATGGCGGCCATGTCGCCGGTGGTCTCGACGAACCGGCAGACCGCCTCCACCTTGGGCCCCATCGAGCCGGCCGGGAACTCGATCGCGCGCAGCTCGTGCGGCGTGGTGTGGGCGATCTCGCTCTGCCGCGGCGTGCCGAAGTCGCGCATGACGCGCGGCACGTCGGTCAGGATGAGGAAGGCGTCGCATTCGAGCGATTCGGCCAGCATCGAGGCGGTCAGGTCCTTGTCGATGACCGCCTCGACGCCCGTCAGGCGGCCCTGCGCGTCGCGCACCACCGGGATGCCGCCGCCGCCCGCGCACACCACGACCACGCCCTCGCGGATCATCTTGCGGATCAGCCTGGTCTCCACGATGCGCTGCGGCGCGGGGGAGGGCACCACGCGCCGCCAGTACTGCCCGTCCGGCTTGATCGTCCAGCCGTACTCGTGGGCCAGCTTCTCGGCCTCGTCCTCCTCGTAGACCTGGCCGACGAACTTGGTCGGGTCGTCGAAGGCCGGGTCGACGGCGGTGACCAGGGTCTGGGTGACCATGGCCAGCACCTGCCTGCCCGGCAGCGCGTTCTGCAGCGCCTGCTGCATCCAGTAGCCGATCATGCCCTGGGTCTCCGCGCCGAGCGTGTCGAAGGGGTAGGGGCGGCTCAGGTTCGGGTCGGCGGCGCTCTCCAGGGCCAGCACGCCGATCTGCGGGCCGTTGCCGTGGGTGATGACCAGCTCGTGCTGTTCGGCGAGCTTGGCGAGCGTCTTGACGGCCGCGCACACGTTGTCCATCTGGGCCTGGGCGTCGGGCTTCTGGCCGCGCCGCAGCAGCGCGTTGCCCCCGAGTGCGACGATGACGCGCATCCGTCAGTCCCCCAGGGTGGCGACCATGATGGCCTTGATCGTGTGCAGCCGGTTCTCCGCCTGGTCGAAGACGATCGAGCGCGGGCCCTCGAAGACGTCGTCGGTCACCTCCAGCGCCTCCAGCCCCGTCTTCTGGAAGACGTCCTCGCCGACGATGGTCTCCCGGTTGTGGAACGCGGGCAGGCAGTGCATGAACTTCACGTACGGGTTGCCGGTGGCCCGCACCACGCTCTCGTTGACCTGGTACGGCAGCAGCAGCTTGATCCGCTCGTCCCAGACCTCCTTCGGCTCGCCCATCGACACCCACACGTCGGTGTAGAGGAAGTCGACGCCCTTGACGCCCTGCGCCACGTCGTCGGTGACGGTGAGCCTGGCCCCGGTGGTCTCGGCGAGCCGCTTGGCCGGGCCCACCACCCGCTCCTCGTCGGGCTGCAGCGTCTTGGGGCCGACCAGGCGCACGTCCATGCCGAACATGGCGCCGGTCACCAGCAGCGAGTTGCCCATGTTGTTGCGCGCGTCGCCCAGGTAGGCGTAGGAGATCTCGCGCAGCGGCTTGTCGCTGTGCTCCTGCATGGTGAGCACGTCGGCCAGCATCTGGGTGGGATGCCACTCGTCGGTCAGCCCGTTCCACACCGGCACGCCCGACACCCGCGCCAGCAGCTCCACGTAGTCCTGCTTGCTGCCCCGGTACTCGATGCCGTCGAAGATGCGGCCGAGCACCCGGCCGGTGTCGCGCACCGACTCCTTGTGCCCCACCTGCGAGCCGGTCGGGTCGAGGTAGGTGACGTGCGCGCCCTGGTCGTAGGCGGCCACCTCGAACGAGCAGCGGGTGCGGGTCGAGGTCTTCTCGAAGATCAGCGCGATGTTCTTGCCGGTCAGGCGCTGCTGCTCGACCCCGGCGTACTTGGCCTTCTTCAGCTCGGCCGACAACTGCAGCAGGAAGCCGAACTCCTCGGGCGTGAAGTCGAGCTCCTTGAGGAAGCTGCGGTTACGCAGGTTGAAACCCATCGGTGAAGCCCCCTTGAGTGTGCCGTTCAGATGCCGTCGCGTTCGAGCGGGCAGCTCATGCAGCGCGGGCCGCCGCGCCCGCGGCCGAGCTCGCTGCCCCGGATGGTGATGACCTCGATGCCGTGCTCGCGCAGGTAGTTGTTGGTGGTGGTGTTGCGCTCGTAGGCGATCACCACGCCGGGCTCGACGGCCAGGCCGTTGCAGCCGTCGTCCCACTGCTCGCGCTCGGCGGCGTAGACGTCCTGGACGGCGGTGAGCACCGTGATGTCCGGCATGTCGAGCGCGTGGGCGATGGCCCGGTGCATGTCCTGCGGCGGATGGTCGGTGACCTTGAGCTCCTTGTCGGTGGCGCCCGGCTCGATCGTGTACGCCGGCAGCATGCCCAGGCCCGCGTACTTGGTGAACACGCCCACGTCCAGCATGGTCATGACGGTGTCGAGGTGCATGAACGCCCGCGCCTTCGGCATGTCGAGCGCGACGATCTTCCGCGCCGAGCCGGCCTGGAACAGCCGCTGGGCGAGCATCTCCACGGCCTGCGGCTGGGTGCGCTCGCTCATCCCGATCAGCACCGCGCCGCGCCCGATGACCAGCACGTCGCCGCCCTCCATGGTGGCGGGCGCGAACGCCTGGCCGGGCATCCAGCAGTGGAAGCCGCCCCGCTCGGGCCGGCCGAAGCCGTCGGCGAACAGCGGGTGGTACATGTAGACGGCCTCCAGGTTGACCGTCTCGCGCATGCGGGCCTTCTTGCGCATCGCGTTGATGGCCACGCCGTCGTAGATCCAGCAGGAGGTGTCGCGGGTGAACAGGTGGTTCGGCAGCGGCGGCAGCACGAAGTCCGTCTCGCCCATGGTGTGGTAGACCACGGACTTGGGGTCGCAGCCCAGCTCGATCAGCTCCCGCTTGGTGATGCCCCCGGTCAGGTGCGTCTGCAGGGTGGCGGAGTCCATGCCGTCGAGCGTGTTGCGGATGTCGTCGATCGCCAGCGGGCCGAGGAAGCGCTCGTCGATGACCGCGTCGAGGATGTGCTTGCGTGCCTCGGGCAGGTCGACGGTCTCCCTGAGCAGGTCGGCCAGCATGTAGACGCGGATGCCGCGATCGCGCAGCACCCGCTGGAACTCCTCGTGCTCCTCCATCGCCCGCTGCACCCACAGCACGTCGTCGAAGAGGAACTGGTCCTTGTTCGTCGGGGTGAGCCGCTTGAGCGCCAGCTCCGGCTTGTGCAGCAGCACCTGGTGCAGCCGGCCCACCTCGGAATCGACATGGAACGTCATGTTTGCTTCATCCCCTTGGAAGCGCGTACGTCACGCGGGCCGTACTCGCCGCGTTGTGACTTCAACCAGACGTAGACCGGAACCCCGACCAGCAGCATCAGCGTGCCGCCGAGCACCGCCTCCGCCCCCGACCCGTACGCCATCCAGAACGCGAACAGCAGCGCGAGCACCGCCACCACCAGATCGCGCCCCAGCCGCCCCCGGTCGACCTCGCGCGTGCGGGTGGTGAGCCAGAAGATCTGCGCGGCGGCCGAGAAGAAGTACGGGATGACCGTGGTGAACGAGGCCAGCAGCACGATCGTGTTGAAGGCGTTCTCCGAGGCGTAGCCGATCAGCAGCATGAGCGAGGTCAGGATCGTGCCGGCGAGGATGCCGGTGACCGGCGCGCCGCGCCGCGAGACCCGGCCGAAGCCCTTGGGGAACATGCCGTCCCTGGCCGCGGCCATCGGCATCTCGGCGACCAGCAGCGTCCAGCCGTTCAGCGCGCCGATGCCGGAGACGATCGCGCAGGCGGCCATGAGCACCCCGCCCATCGAGCCGCCGAACATGGTGTTGAGCGCGTCGGCGAACGGCGCGGTGGAGTTGACCAGCCGCCCGTGCGGCACCGTGCCCATGACCGCGACCGTGCTCAGCAGGTACAGCACGGCGCAGGCCAGCACGCCGACGACGCTGGCCCGGCCGATGTTGCGCGCCGGGTCCTTGATCTTCTCGGCGGCGATGGCCACGCTCTCCACGCCGGAGTAGATGAACAGGGTCACCGCGCCGGCCATGGAGATCGCGCCGACCCAGTTGTCGTGGGTGGCGTTGAACGCGCCGAAGTTGGCGGTGCGCACGAAGAACAGCCCGACCACCGCCACGAACAGCAGCGGCGCGAACTTCAGCACGGTGGTGACGACCTGGAAGGCCGCCGCGTTCCTGGTGCCGCGCAGGTTGACCAGGGCCGGGATCCACACCCCGACCAGCCCGATGACGATCGAGCCGAGCACGCCGGCCCAGTTCAGGCCGAAGACCTGCCTGGCGAAGTACTGCACGTAGCCGACCCAGGCCACCGCGATGGCGGCGTTGCCGATCCACGCGGTCAGCCAGAACGACCAGGCGATCCAGAACCCGGCGAACTCGCCGAACGCCTCACGCGCGTAGGCGTACGGGCCGCCGCCCTCGGGGATGCGCGCGCCGAGCCGGCCGAAGACCATCGCCATCGCGACGGCCCCGATCGTCACGACCACCATCGCGACCAGGCTGACCGTGCCGAACGCGGCCAGCGAGGTGGGCAGCAGGAAGATGCCGGTGCCCACGACGTTGCCGACGATCAGCGCGACGGCCGAGCCGAGGCCCAGGCTCCCGGCCGCGGGAGCGCCCTCCTCGCGCGCGGTCGTCGTGACGCCGCCGGCCGGTGGCCGCGGTTCCCCCATGCGTGCCCCCCGGCACCGATGTCCCCCAGAAAGCCGCAGCCCACCTGCTTGCGACTCAGAGTGACGTGCCCGGGGCGGAGGGTGTTGACACGAGGGGCGGCCGGGAAATTACCTGATCGCGGCGGCGGCGTCGGGAGATCCGGCGAACAGCAGCAGCAGGCTGAAGGCGGCCAGGACGACGGCGATCAGCGCGGGCCAGCCGTCCCAGAGCGAGGGCAGCCGCTCGGCGGTGACCTCGCCCTCGCCGTGTTCTGCCAGGCTGCGTACCAGGGTGGGGTCGCTGTCGCCGAGGTGGCGCGCGATGGCGTCGAGTGCCGCTCGTTCGTGTGCGGACAGCGCCATGCGAACCTCCCCGGATGAGACTTGGGTAGGTTTTATCCGGTTTTGTGCTGTTTGGCCAACTCTGCCGAGGCCGGCGGGCCGCGCGCGTCCCCGGGGCCGCCGCCGAACCGGGTCCCCCCGCATTGTGGCTGGTAGCGCCTGGTACTGTGTGTCCCGACCAACACCCTTTTAAGACCCGTCCCGTGAGGCGGGAAAGGTGGTGAGATACCTCATGTCCGAATTCGCGCGCCATTCGCGGGCCGTACTCGAAGGCCCCGACATCCACCGGGCTCTGACCCGGATCGCGCACGAGATCCTCGAGCGGACCAAGGGAGCCGGAGCCGTCGTCCTGCTCGGCATCCCGACCCGCGGCGCCACGCTGGCACACCGGCTCGCCGAGCGAATCGAGCAGTTCGAAGGGGTCAAGATCCCCGTCGGCTCGGTCGACATCACGATGTACCGCGACGACCTGCGGCTCAAGCCGGCCCGTCCGCTCGGCCGCACCGAGCTGCCCGCCGACGGCATCGACGACAAGATCGTGGTGCTCGTCGACGACGTCCTCTACTCCGGCCGCACCGTCCGCGCCGCGCTCGACGCGCTCAACGACCTCGGCCGCCCGACCGCCGTGCAGCTGGCCACGCTGGTCGACCGCGGGCACCGCGAGCTGCCCATCCGCGCCGACTACGTCGGAAAGAACCTGCCGACGGCCAAGAGCGAGAAGGTGAAGGTCTACCTCACCGAGACCGACGGACGCGACGCCGTGCTGCTCATGAAGGAGGACGCCCAGTGAAGCGTCACCTGATCTCCGCCGGCGACCTCACCAAGGACGACGCGCTGCTCATCCTCGACACCGCCGAGGAACTGGCCAGGGTCTCGGAACGATCCATCAAGAAGCTGCCGACGCTGCGCGGACGCACCGTGGTGAACCTGTTCTTCGAGGACTCCACCCGCACCCGCAT
Source organism: Nonomuraea antri (assembly GCF_013283785.1). Classification (GTDB taxonomy): domain Bacteria; phylum Actinomycetota; class Actinomycetes; order Streptosporangiales; family Streptosporangiaceae; genus Nonomuraea; species Nonomuraea antri. The sequence goes on along the minus strand of NZ_JABCPZ010000166.1, from coordinate 7,519 downwards.
CTCCTTCGAGGCCGCGGCCAAGCGCCTGTCGGCCGACGTCATCAACTTCTCGGCCAAGGGGTCGAGCGTGTCCAAGGGCGAATCGCTCAAGGACACCGCGCTCACCCTGGAGGCCATGGGCGCCGACGCGGTCGTCATCCGCCACGGCGCCTCCGGCGCGCCGCACCGCCTGGCCAACTGGGTGCGCGGCAGCGTCGTCAACGCCGGCGACGGCACCCACGAGCACCCCACCCAGGCGCTGCTCGACGCCTTCTCCATGCGCCGCCGCCTGGGCGGCCTGGAAGGCCGCAAGGTCACCATCGTCGGCGACGTGCTGCACAGCCGCGTCGCCCGCTCCAACGTGCTGCTGCTGGCCACGCTGGGCGCCGAGGTGACCCTGGTCGCCCCGCCCACGCTGCTGCCCGTCTCGGTCGGCACCTGGCCGTGCGAGGTCTCCTACGACCTCGACGCGGTCCTGCCCAAGTCCGACGTGGTGATGATGCTGCGGGTGCAGAAGGAGCGGATGAACGCCGCGTACTTCCCCAGCGAGCGCGAGTACTCGCGCCGCTACGGCCTCGACCGCGACCGCTTCGCCAAGATGCCCGACGACGCCATCGTCATGCACCCCGGCCCGATGAACCGGGGCATGGAGATCGCCGCCGAGGTGGCCGACTCCCCGCGCTCGACGATCGTCGAGCAGGTCGCCAACGGGGTGACCATCCGCATGGCCGTGCTGTACCTGCTGCTCGGGGGAGAGATCTCGCAGTGATCATCAAGAACGTTCGCATCCTGGGCGGCGAGGCCGTCGACATCCGCGTCGAGGACGGCCGCATCGCCGAGATCGGCCCGGGCCTGGAGGGCGCGGAGACGATCGACGGCGGCGGCGCGATCGCGCTGCCCGGCCTGGTCGACCTGCACACCCACCTGCGCGAGCCCGGCCGCGAAGACGCCGAGACCGTGCAGACCGGCACCCAGTCCGCCGCCCGCGGCGGCTACACCGCGGTGCACGCCATGGCCAACACCTCGCCCGTCGCCGACACCGCCGGCGTGGTCGAGCAGGTCTGGCGGCTCGGCCGCGAGTTCGGCCACTGCGACGTGCAGCCGGTCGGCGCCGTCACCGTCGGCCTGGAGGGCAGGCAGCTCGCCGAGCTCGGCGCGATGGCCGACTCCGCGGCCCGCGTGCGCGTCTTCTCCGACGACGGCAAGTGCGTCGACGACGCGGTGCTGATGCGCCGCGCCCTGGAGTACGTCAAGGCGTTCGACGGCGTCGTCGCCCAGCACGCCCAGGAGCCCAGGCTCACCACCGGCGCCCAGATGAACGAGGGCGTCATCTCCGGCAGGCTCGGCCTGAGCGGCTGGCCGGCCGTGGCCGAAGAGGCGATCATCGCCCGCGACTGCCTGCTGGCCGCGCACGTCGGCTCCCGGCTGCACGTCTGCCACGTCTCCACCGCGGGCTCGGTCGAGATCCTGCGCTGGGCCAAGTCCAAGGGCTGGAACGTCACCGCCGAGGTGACCCCGCACCACCTGCTGCTCACCGACGACCTGGTCGAGGAGTCGCCGGTCGGCGCCTACAACCCGATCTACAAGGTCAACCCGCCGCTGCGCACCCGCGCCGACGTCGAGGCGCTGCGCGCCGCGCTGGCCGACGGCACCATCGACGTGGTCGCCACCGACCACGCCCCGCACCCGGTCGAGGACAAGGAGACCGAGTGGTCGGCCGCCGCCATGGGCATGGTGGGGCTGGAGACCGCGCTCAGCGTGGTGCAGGAGGCGATGGTCGACACCGGGCTGCTCGACTGGGCGGGCGTGGCCGAGCGCATGTCGCTCACGCCGGCGCGCATCGGCCGCCTGCCCGGCCACGGGCAGCCGCTGCAGGTCGGCTCCCCGGCCAACATCACCCTCTACGACCCGTCCGTCAGGACGAAGGTGGACCCGTCCGCCTTCGCGTCGAAGAGCCGGAACACCCCCTACGAGGGGATGGAGTTGCCTGGCCGGGTCGTGGCCACGTTCCTGCGTGGCACGCCGACCGTACTCGAAGGGAAGCTGGTGTGAACGCTGCGGTGCTCGTCCTGGAAGACGGACGTGTCTTCCACGGAACCCCCTACGGCGCCGAAGGCGAGACGTTCGGCGAGATGGTCTTCAACACCGGCATGACCGGCTACCAGGAGACCCTCACCGACCCCTCCTACCACCGGCAGATCGTCGCCATGACCGCGCCGCACATCGGCAACACCGGCGTGAACGACGAAGACCCCGAGTCGGGCCGCGTCTGGGTGGCCGGCTACGTGGTGCGCGAGCCGTCGCGCGTCGTCTCCAACTGGCGGGCCGACCGCTCGCTCGACGACTACCTCAAGGAGCAGGGCGTCGTCGGCATCGCGATCTCGGGCACCCGGGCGCTCACGCGGCACCTGCGCGAGCGCGGCGCGATGCGCGCGGGCATCTTCTCCGCGCCGTCCGTGCCGGTCGAGGACCTGGTCGAACGGGTCCGCCAGGCGCCCCAGATGGCCGGCGCCGACCTGGCCGCCGAGGTGGCCACCGCCGAGACCTACGTCGTCCCGGCCGTCGGCGCGAAGCGGTTCACCGTCGCCGCCGTCGACCTGGGCATCAAGGGCATGACCCCGCACCGCATGGCCGAGCGCGGCTGCGAGGTGCACGTGCTGCCGGCCGGGGCCACGTACGAGCAGATCATGGCCGTCGAGCCCGACGGCGTGTTCTTCTCCAACGGCCCCGGCGACCCGGCCACCGCCGACGTGTCGGCGCTGCGCGAGGTGCTGGCGGCCAAGGTGCCGTTCTTCGGCATCTGCTTCGGCAACCAGCTGTTCGGGCGGGCGCTCGGCCTGTCCACGTACAAGCTGCGCTACGGCCACCGCGGCGTCAACCAGCCGGTGCAGGACCTGCGCACCGGCAAGGTGGAGATCTCCGCGCACAACCACGGCTTCGCCGTCGAGGCGCCGCTGGACGGCCCGTTCGAGACGCCGTACGGGCCGGCCGAGGTCAGCCACGTCAACCTCAACGACCGCTGCGTCGAGGGGCTGCGCCTGATCGACGGCAGCGCCTTCAGCGTCCAGTACCACCCGGAGGCCGCCGCAGGCCCCCACGACGCCGCCTATCTCTTCGACGAGTTCTGTGAGGTCATGCGCCGTGCCCAAGCGTGAGGACATCAAGTCCGTCCTGGTCATCGGCTCCGGGCCGATCGTGATCGGGCAGGCGTGCGAGTTCGACTACTCGGGCACGCAGGCCTGCCGGGTGCTGCGGGCCGAGGGCTTCCGCGTCATCCTGGTCAACAGCAACCCGGCCACGATCATGACGGACCCGGAGTTCGCCGACGCCACGTACGTCGAGCCGATCACCCCCGAATTCGTCGAGAAGATCATCGCCAAGGAGCGGCCCGACGCGCTGCTGCCCACGCTGGGCGGCCAGACCGCGCTCAACACCGCGGTCGCCCTGCACGAGGCGGGCGTGCTGGAGAAGTACGAGGTCGAGCTGATCGGCGCGGACTTCGACGCGATCCAGGCGGGCGAGAACCGCGAGCGGTTCAAGGGGATCGTGGCCAAGGTCGCCCGCGAGCACGGGCTCAACGCCGAATCGGCCAAGTCGGTCATCTGCCACACCATGGACGAATGCCTGGCCGCCGTGGGCGAGCTGGGCTACCCGCTGGTCGTGCGGCCCTCGTTCACCATGGGCGGCGTCGGCTCCGGCTTCGCCTACGACGAGACCGACCTGCGCCGCATCGCCGGCGCCGGCCTCGACGCCTCGCCGACCACCGAGGTGCTCCTGGAGGAGTCCATCCTCGGCTGGAAGGAGTACGAGCTCGAGGTCATGCGCGACAAGGCCGACAACGTGGTCATCGTGTGCTCCATCGAGAACATCGACCCGATGGGCGTGCACACCGGCGACAGCGTCACCGTCGCCCCCGCGCTGACCCTGACCGACCGTGAATACCAGAACATGCGCGACGTGGCCATCGCGGTCATCCGCGAGGTCGGCGTCGACACCGGCGGCTGCAACATCCAGTTCGCGGTCAACCCGCGCACCGGCCGCATGATCGTCATCGAGATGAACCCGCGCGTGTCGCGCTCGTCGGCGCTGGCGTCCAAGGCCACCGGCTTCCCGATCGCGAAGATCGCCGCCAAGCTGGCCATCGGCTACACGCTCGACGAGATCCCGAACGACATCACCAAGGAGACCCCGGCCTCCTTCGAGCCGACGCTCGACTACATCGTGGTCAAGGTGCCGAGGTTCGCGTTCGAGAAGTTCCGCGGCGCCGACCAGACGCTCACCACGCACATGAAGTCGGTGGGCGAGGCCATGGCGATCGGCCGCTCGTTCCCCGAGGCGCTGCAGAAGGCGCTGCGCTCGCTGGAGAAGAAGGGCTCCTCCTTCTCCTGGGCCGGCGACGCCGAGGCGAAGGACGACCTGCTCGAGCGCTGCCGCACCCCGCACGACGGCCGGCTGCGCACCATGCAGCAGGCCATCAGGGCCGGCGCCACGCCCGGGGAGCTGTTCGAGTCGACCAACGTCGACCCGTGGTTCATCGACCAGCTCTTCCTGCTCGACGAGGAGGCCACGGCCGTCGCCGCGGCGCCCGAGCTGACCGCCGAGGTGCTCGAACGCGCCAAGCGGCACGGCTTCAGCGACACCCAGCTCGGCGAGATCCGCGGCATCGACGAGGCCCGCGTGCGCGACCTGCGCCACGCGCTCGGCCTGCGCCCGGTCTACAACACCGTCGACACCTGCGCCGCCGAGTTCGCCGCCAAGACCCCGTACCTCTACTCGACCTACGACGAGGAGAGCGAGGTCCCCTACGGCGAGCGGCAGAAGGTCATCATCCTCGGGTCCGGTCCCAACCGCATCGGCCAGGGCATCGAGTTCGACTACGCCTGCGTGCACGCCTCGTTCGAGCTGTCGCGGGCCGGGTTCGAGACCGTCATGGTCAACTGCAACCCCGAGACCGTCTCGACCGACTACGACACCTCCGACCGGCTCTACTTCGAGCCGCTCACGCTGGAAGACGTCCTGGAGGTCGTGCACGCCGAGCAGCAGACCGGCCCGGTCGCCGGCGTGATCGTGCAGCTCGGCGGGCAGACGCCGCTCGGCCTGGCCCAGGCGCTCAAGGACGCCGGTGTCCCGGTCGTCGGCACCTCGCCCGAGTCGATCCACCTGGCCGAGGAGCGCGGCGCGTTCGGCCGGGTGCTGGCCGAGGCGGGCCTGCCCGCGCCCAAGCACGGCACCGCGCTGACCGTCTCCGAGGCGCTGGAGATCGCCGAGGAGATCGGCTACCCGGTGCTGGTGCGGCCCTCGTACGTGCTCGGCGGGGCCGGCATGGCCATCGTGTACGACGACGAGACGCTCACCACGTACATGGCGGCCCAGGAGGGCGGCCACCCGGTGCTGGTCGACAAGTTCCTCGACGAGGCCATCGAGATCGACGTCGACGCCCTGTTCGACGGCGAGGAGCTGTACCTCGGCGGCGTCATGGAGCACATCGAGGAGGCCGGCATCCACTCCGGCGACTCGGCGTGCGCGCTGCCGCCCATCACGCTCGGCTCCAACGACATCAAGCGCATCCGCGCCGCCACCGAGGCGATCGCGCGCGGCGTGGGCGTGCGCGGGCTGCTCAACGTCCAGTACGCCATGTCCGCCGGCGTCCTGTACGTCCTGGAGGCCAACCCGCGCGCCAGCAGGACCGTGCCGTTCGTGTCCAAGGCCACGGCGGTGCCGCTGGCCAAGGCCGCGGCCCGGGTCATGCTCGGCGCCACGATCGCCGGGCTGCGCGCCGAGGGCATGCTGCCGGCCGCGGGCGACGGCGGCACGCTGCCGCTGGGGGCGTCCATCGCGGTCAAGGAGGCGGTGCTGCCGTTCAACCGCTTCCGCGGCGTCGACATCGTGCTCGGCCCGGAGATGCGCTCGACCGGCGAGGTCATGGGCATCGACGAGTTCTTCGGCATCGCGTATGCCAAGTCCCAAGCCGCGGCCTACGGTGAGCTTCCGACCAGGGGACGCGCCTTCGTGTCCGTCGCCAACAGGGACAAGCGTGCGATGATCTTCCCTGTGAAGGCGCTCGCCGATCTCGGATTCGAGATCCTGGCCACCGAGGGCACGGCCGAGGTGCTGCGCCGCAACGGCGTCCATGCCAAGATCGTGCGAAAGCAGAGCGAGGGGACGGGTCCCGGAGGTGAGCCGACGATCGTGCAGCACATCCTCGACGGCGAGGTCGACCTGATCGTCAACACGCCGTTCGGCAGCCCGGGCCAGTCGGGCCCGCGGCTCGACGGATACGACATCCGCACCGCCGCCGTGCTGCGCGGCGTCCCGTGCATCACCACGGTCTCCGGTCTCGCCGCCGCCGCGGCGGGCATTCAGGCCATCGTGCGGGGCGATGTCGGCGTACGGTCGCTGCAGGAACACGCGCTGGCGCTCAGGGGCTGACCCCACCCGGGAGGTGAAGACGACTGGCTGGCACTCCGGTGCAGGTGACGGGCACGGTGCTGACGACGCGCCGCGTTGACGCCTACCATGCGCTGACCGTGGTGGCGCCCGGCATCGCCGAGCGCTACCGCCCCGGCCATTTCGTCTCGGTCGCGGTCGGAGGGGCGCACACGTCCATGGTGACGCGGCGCGCCTTCTCCATCCACGACGTCAAGTCCGACTACGGCGGCACGGTGGAGCTCGTCTTCACCGTGAGCGGGCCCGGCACGGCCTGGCTGGCCGAGCGCCGCGCCCGCGACACGCTCGACCTGGTCGGGCCGCTGGGCCGGCCGTTCCCGCTGCCGCGCGACCCGGTGCACTGCGTGCTGGTGGGCGCCGAGTACGGTTCGGCCGTGCTGTTCCCGCTGGCCGACGCGCTGCTGGCGCGCGGCTGCCGGGTCGACTTCGTGCTCGGCGGCGCGGGCGCCGACCGCGTGTTCGGCGCCATGCGGGCCCGCAGGATGGCCGAGACCACCACGCTGACCACCGAAGACGGCTCGCTCGGACTGCGCGGCAAGGTCACCGACGCGCTGCCGTCGGTGATCGCCGACACCCGGGCCGACGCCGTCTACGCCTGCGGCCCGATGCGCACCCTGCGCGCGGTGACGGCGGTGGCGATGGAGTTCGACATCCCGGTGCAGGTGGCCGTGGAAGAGTCGATGGCCTGCGGGATCGGGGTGTGCATGACGTGCGTGCTGCCGGTCATCGGCGACGACGGCGCCACCAGGATGGTCCGGGCGTGCGCCGAGGGCCCGGTGTTCCGCGGGGAGCGGGTGCGGTTCGAGGACGTGGGAACGATCCCGTTCGACGCGCTCGGCGCCCCCGGAGGCGGGACACGGCATGTCGGTTGACGCAAGGCGCGGCACCCTCGGCGGGGCGACTCGTGAGGACGGTGCCGGGCATGTCGGTTGATATGCGGACTTTTCTGGCGCATGTGGAGCTCGCGAACCCGATCACCACGGCCGCCGGCTGCGCCGGCTCGGGCCGTGAGCTGGCCCAGTTCTTCGACCTGCACCGCCTCGGCGCGCTGACCACCCGCTCGATCACCATGGCCCCCCGCGCCGGACGCCCC
>NZ_JABCPZ010000165.1 GCF_013283785.1 Nonomuraea antri | reverse complement strand
GGGTGGTCTCACCGTTTGAGAGTTGAATATCGCCGCCGGTCCCGGGGAGGGACTGGTATGCGTGGAATCATGATCTTCCTGCGACGCGCGGTCCGCGTATCCGTTCTCTCCCTCATGGTCGTCCCGCTCACCGCCGTCATCCCCACCCCACCCGCCGCCGCCGACACCCGCGAGCGGTCCAAGGCCGTGAGCGCCGCGCTGGCCCGGCGCATGCTGGCGCAGCTCAAGGTGGCCAGGCCGCTGTCGATCCGCGGCTACAGCCACCGGCGGTTCCAGCCCCGCTGGGCGCACCACAAGGGCACCTGCGACGCGCGTGAGATGGTGCTGGCGCGCGACGGGCGGCGGGTGCGCAGGAACGCCGCCTGCCACCCGGTCAAGGGTGTCTGGTACAGCCCCTACGACGGCAAGTGGCTCAAGAGCGAGAAGCTGGTCGACGTCGATCACGTGGTGCCGCTGGCGTACGCGTGGCGGTCCGGGGCCCGGCGGTGGAGTCAGGCGCGGCGGCGGGCGTTCGCCAACGACCTCAGGCGGCCGGAGCTGATCGTGGTGAGCCACTCGGTGAACATGGCCAAGGGCGGGCAGGGGCCGCAGAGCTGGCGTCCGCCGCGGCGCGCCTATTGGTGCAGGTACGCGACCTCGTGGATCACGGTGAAGCACCACTACCGGCTGTTCGTCACTCGCAAGGAGCGGACGGCGCTGCTCAACATGCTGCGCACCTGCCGCTGACACCGCTCGCCACCGGCACTGCCGGCCGAAGCTGACGCCGCCTGCCAACGGCCTGCCGCTGACACCGCCAGCGAGAGGCGCCGGTGGCAAGCGGTCGTACCACATCACTTATATCCGTATATGAGTGGTATGGAACGTCCATGGACTTGGGCGGGAACATCTCTCGATAATTCGGTGGGCTTGCTGGTCGCGAGCCCCTCTGGCTTCGCAACCCTCAGCCGCCGTCACGACCCGGCGCCTTCGCGCGCCCGGGCCACAGAAGGGTTGTCCTCGCATGAAACGAACCCCCCGCCTGCTGGTGCTGGCAGCATCACTGCTGCTGGCCATAGCAGGTGTCCTCGTCACCCAGACGTCGGCTCGCGCCGCCAACCTGCTCGCGAACGCGGACTTCGAAACCGGTTCACTCTCCCCCTGGACCTGCACCGGCGGTCTGGGGTCGGTGGTCGGCTCCCCCGTGCACTCGGGGTCGAAGGCGCTCGCCGGCGCGGTGAGCAACTCCGACATCGCCCGCTGCAGCCAGACCGTGTCCGTCAGGCCCAATTCGAACTACACGCTGTCCGCGTGGGTCCGCGGCGGTTACGTCTATCTCGGCGTCAACGGCGGGGCGTCCCGCTGGACGTCGTCCGCCACGGCGTACACGCAGGTCAGCGTCAGCTTCACCACCACGGCCGCGCAGAACACCGCGGTCGTCTACCTGCACGGCTGGTACGGCCAGGGCACCTACCACGCCGACGACGTCAACCTCGACGGTCCTGGCGGCCCGAGCCCGTCGCCCACGATCACGGTCAGCCCGACCGCGACGGCCAGCCCCACCGTGTCGCCCACCGTCACCGTGTCGCCCACGGTGAGCGCGACGCCGACCGTGACGCCGACCGACACCACCTGCCCGGTGAAGTCGCGGCCGGCCGGCAAGGTCCTGCACGGCTACTGGGAGAACTGGGACGGCGCCATCAACGGCGTGCACCCGCCGTTCGGCTGGACGCCCATCACCGACCCGCGCATCCGCCAGCACGGCTACAACGTGATCAACGCCGCCTTCCCCGTCATCCGCTCCGACGGGACGGTCCTGTGGGAGGACGGCATGGACGCCACGGTCAAGGTCGCCACCCCGGCCGAGATGTGCCAGGCCAAGGCGGCAGGGCTGACGATCCTGATGTCGATCGGCGGCGCCACGGCCGGGATCGACCTCAGCTCCAGCGCCGTGGCCGACCGGTTCGTCGCCACCGTGGTGCCGATCCTCAAGCGCTACAACTTCGACGGGATCGACATCGACATCGAGACCGGCCTGACCAGCAGCGGCAACATCAACACGCTGTCCACCTCCCAGGCGAACCTCATCCGCATCATCGACGGCGTGCTCGCCCAGATGCCGTCGAACTTCGGCCTGACCATGGCGCCGGAGACCGCGTACGTGACGGGCGGCAGCGTGGTGTACGGCTCGATCTGGGGCGCCTACCTGCCCATCATCAAGAAGTACGCCGACAACGGCCGCCTGTGGTGGCTGAACATGCAGTACTACAACGGCAGCATGTACGGCTGCTCGGGCGACTCGTACTCGGCGGGCACCGTCCAGGGCTTCACCGCCCAGACCACCTGCCTGAACAACGGCCTGGTCATCCAGGGCACCACGATCAAGGTGCCGTACGACAAGCAGGTGCCCGGACTGCCTGCCCAGCCGGGGGCCGGCGGCGGATACATGTCGCCGTCGCTGGTGAGCCAGAGCTGGAACGCGTTCAACGGCAATCTCAAGGGATTGATGACCTGGTCCATCAACTGGGACGGGTCCAAGAACTGGACGTTCGGCGACAACGTCAAGGCCCTGCAGGGCCGCTGACCGGATCCGCCATTCCGTCCGGCCGCGGGGATTTCCTTTTCCTGACCCCGAGAGGAGATCTCCGCGGCGCATTCTGAGAAAGCGGCGCATTCTGAGAAAGGCGTCGAGTTCATTCGTCCGCGCCCGGGTCCGCCTCGGAAGGGGCGGGCGCGGGCGTGCCCCATTCCTCCTCCGGCCCGGCCTCCGTCTGCGCCGCTGAAGGGAGGCCGGACGGCGGGGCCGGGGCGGACCCGGACGGCCGGGGTTCCGGTGAAACGGTGCCCGGGCTCTCGTCCGTCGTGGCGCCTGTGCTCGTCGGCCCGGGTGTCGGGGACGGCGCGCCGGTCGCGCTGGTGACCGGGGCGGGCGTGAACGCCGGCGGGACGGCCGGTGTCGGGCCCGGCGTGACCTGCCTGGCCGGCGGCACCTCATCCCGCTCGGCCCGCCGGGGCCGGCCGCCGGACTTGCGCTCCTGCTCGTCCTTGGCCGGGGTCCTGCCCCTGACCTGGTCGGCCACGGTCCGGCCGGCGATCTGCTGGTAGATCAGGACGCTGCCCATGCTGATCGCGAACACCAGCCCGGCCGCCACGCACACCCTGGCCCACGGCAGCGCGCGAGCCGCCGCACGCAACCGCGCACCCCGCCCCTCCGACGCGTTCGGTCCCTCCGGCGCGTCCAGTTCCTCAGGCTCGACCCGCGCTTCAGGCTCGGGCCGGTCCTCAGGCACGGGCCGGTCCCGGACGACGGTGAGCGGCTGGGTCCTCTTGACGACCATCGGGTGCCGTTTGACCCTGGCCCCGGTACGCCGCAGGTAGTGGCTGTACAGATCGGTGCCGATCGTGGTGGCGATGCTCGTCAACGCGGCGCCGATCACGGTGCCCGCCACCCCGAGGTACGACGCCGCCACCGCCCCCGTCAACGCGGCCAGCGCGCCGCCGACGATCTGCGGGACGCTCAGCCGCACTTTTCGCTGCTTGCCACTCATCGCCCGGATCAGATCTCCTCGCTCATCGTCGGGCAAAGGCACACAGGTTCCCCCGGAACCCGGCAGGCCGTCCCGGCGGCGCGCGCGGACGTACCGAAGTCATGACCGAACAATCACCGGAACCATTCACACGACGGAAAACGGCCCCAAAAAATTCGTTCCGCGAATTGCGGTGCGATGGCGGGAAACGTCCATTGCCGCGGCCCGGAGGGAACGTTTTTCCCGGCCATTCCCCGGGGAAGGTCGATCTCGGAGGGAGTGGTGGCGGTGAAAGTAAACACCTTTCGCCTGCTGGCGAATCTCGAAGGCGAGACGTTCGTGCTGCATCCCGTCGGAGAGCTCGATCTGAGCAGCCATTGGCGGATCAGCCACTGGCTGGCCGGCTACCTGCGCGACGGCCCCGCCCCGGCCACCCTGGTGGACCTGGCCGACGTCGCCTTCATCGACTCGGTCGGCCTGGGCTCGCTGCTCCACGTGACCAGCCGGCTGCGGGCCGGCGGGCACGCGGTGGTGTTCGCCGCACCTCGCAGCCAACCAGCCAAGCTGCTGTTGCGTACCGGACTGACGCGGCACCTGGGCGTCTACGGCACGGCCGCCGAAGCGTTGCGCGCGGTGGGCCCGGCGCGGCCGGCTAGGGAAGATGGCCGTGCAGAAAGGCACGCACCCCGGAGCTGACGATCTCGGCGACCTCCTTCTCGGTGGGCACGATCCCCCGGTACGACGGGTCGTCGGTGGAGATCAGCAACAGGAGATGGATCGCGGCCCGATCGGGGTCGGCGGCCCGGAGCAGGCCGCGCTCGATCCACTGCCGCAGGTATCCGGCCAGTTCCCGGCGCACCCGCAACGGGCCGGTCTCCTGCCAGGCGTCGATGGCCGGCTGCGGGATGTGGCCGGCCTCGGCGTTGATCTGCCGTACCAGGGCGAAGTGCTCGGCCTGCGTCCCGCTCGACGGCGCGGCGAGCTCGCGCCCGAACTCGACGAGGTCCGCCTCCAGGTCGGTCACCTTGCGCAGGTGCCGGTCCATGACGGCGATCTGCGCGTCGGCCGCCTGGGCGGCGCTCTCCCTGATGACGGTCTGGAACAGCTCGGTCTTGTCGGCGAAGTGGTTGTAGATCGTGCGCGTGGACACGCCGGCCGTGCTCGCGATCGCGTCGATGCTCGCGCGGGTGTAACCGTCGCGCGCGAACACCGTCAGCGCCCCGGCGAGGATCGCCCTCCGCTTGTCTTCCCTGGTCATGTCCGGCCTTCCCGCCAAATTACAGTCATCGTTTTACTTATTGCCATGCACGTTGTACTTTACCTCACGTCGTACCAGACAGACCTGAGGAGACCATCATGATCAGGATCGCCGTCGTCGTCGGCAGCACCCGTCCGCGCCGCAGGACCGCGGTCGCCGCCCGCTGGGTCGCCGAGGTCGCCGCCAGGCACCCGGCCGCCGTCTCGGGCGAGGCCGCCTTCGAGGTCGTCGACCTCGCCGAGTACGGCCTGTCCATCCTGGACGAGCCGACCCCCGCCCTGTTCGGCCGGTACCACCACCCCCACACCAACCGGTGGGCCGAGACGATCGCCGCCTTCGACGGGTTCGTGTTCGTCACGCCGGAGTACAACCACTCCGCCCCCGCCGCCCTGAAGAACGCGATCGACTTCCTGTACGCCGAGTGGAACAACAAGGCGGCCGGGTTCGTCAGCCACGGCGCGCACGGCGGCGTGCGCTCGGTGGAGCACCTGCGCCAGGTCATGACCGAGCTCCAGGTGGCCAACGTGCGCACGCAGGTGGCGCTGTCGGCGTTCACCGACTTCGAGCTCACCGACCCCACCGAGCCCGGCGTCATCACGCCGGGCCCGCACCAGGAGCCGACGCTGATGGAGCTGCTGGACGAGCTCGTCGCCTGGTCGGGAGCGCTGAAGGAACTGCGCGCGCAGGTGGCGGCGGCATGAGCGAGCCGGGCACGAGCGGGCCCAGCACGAGCGAGCCCGGCATGAGCCAGCCCGGCATGAGCGGACCCGACCGGCGGCGGCGGGCGGTGACACTGGCCGCCGTGTTGCTGGGCTTCCTGTCGCTGCCGATGCTGATGTCCGGAACCACGGTGGCGCTGCCGCTGATCGGCGCGGACCTGCGGGCCTCGGGCGCCGCCCTGCAGTGGGTGGTGGTCGGCTACTTCCTGGCCGCCGCGGCCGTCATGCTGGTGGCCGGTTCGCTCGGCGACGTGCTGGGCCGCAGGCGCGTCTTCGCCGCCGGCGCCGTCGTCTACTCCACCGGCGCGCTGGTCAGCGCGCTGGCGGGCGACATCCTGACCCTGGACGTGGCCAGGACCGTGACGGGCGCCGGCGCGGCCGGGGTGATGGCCGGCGGCGGCGCCGTACTCGGCGCCACCTTCACCGGACCGGCCCGCACCCGCGCCTACGCGGCCATGGGCACCACCGCGGGCGTCGGCCTGGCGGCGGGCCCGACGCTGTCCGGCTGGCTGGTGGGCGGGTTCGGCTGGCGTGCCACGTTCGCGCTGTTCGCCGCCGTCGGCGTGGTCCTGCTGGCCGGCGCGGCGGCCATGGCGGATTCGCGGGCGAGCACGCGTCCCAGGATCGACGTGGCCGGGGCGCTGTCGCTCATCGCCGCGCTGTCGCTCACCATGTTCGGCGTCAACCAGGCCGCGGAGGGCGGCTGGGCGCGGCCGGGCGTCCTGCTGCCGCTGCTCGCGGGCGCGGTCATGTTCGCGGTGTTCGCCGTGGTCGAGCGCCGCCGGACGCATCCGGTGCTGGACCTGGGCCTGTTGCGCGAGCGCCGGTTCATGGCCTGGACGCTCACCGGCCTGTTCCTGGCGGCGGGAGCCGCCGGGGTGACCGCCTACCTGCCCACCTACCTCCAGGGCGCGGCGGGGCTGCCGGTCCAGGGCGCGGGGCTGACCATGTTGCTGCTCACCGCGCCCGTCCTGCTCCTGCCCCAGGCGGGCGGCCTGCTGATCAACCGCGGGGTGCCGCCGCGCGCCCTGGCCGCCGCCGCGCTGCTGCTGGTGGCCGCGGGCAACGCCTGGCTCACCGTGCTGCACCCGGGCATCGGCGCCGCCGGCCTGGCCGGACCGCTGCTGACGATCGGGACCGGCCTCGGCCTGATGATCGGCACGACGGACGGCCAGGCGGTGAACGCGATCGACCAGGACCGCATCGGCATGGCCACCGGGCTGCTCAACACGGTGCGCGCGGGCGGCGGCACGCTGGCCACCACGCTGTTCGGCACCGCGCTGGCGACCGTGCTGTCCGGCCGGCTCGGCGACCCGGCCCGCGCCGCCCGCATCACGGCGGGCGACCTGTCCGGGCCTGACCGCGCCGCGGCGGCCGCACTGTTCACCGGCGCGTGGCAGGTCACGTTGTGGAGCGTGGCCGGGCTCACCGCCGTCGCCGCGCTCGCCGTGTGGACGCTGCTCGCGCCCGCCCGCGCCGGACGCCGTCACCGTCCGGGAGCGGGTTCCCCGCCACGCGGCGCCGCACTCACTCCAGAGCCAGGCGCCGCACTCACTCCAGAGCCAGGCGCGGACCAGGCCCGGTCGCCAGGCGAGCGGCCTGGACGGTGTCGTACAGCGGCAGGCGGCCGGCCAGGCCGGTGATCTCCAGCATGCGGGCCGGCGACGGTGAAGGCGCGGCGAAGGCCGCCACCGTTCCGGCCTCGCTCAGCCGCACGTGGATGGAGACCAGCAGCGACAGGCCGCTGGAGTCCAGTGCGCTGATCTGCGACAGGTCCACCAGCGTGACCGGCGCCGGCTGCCGCACGTACTCGTTCAGCCAGGTGCCGAGCAGCGCGGCGGTGCTCCAGCTCAGATCGCCGACCGGGCGCAGGACGACGATGTCGCCCTCGCGCGTGGCGGTCAGCTCCAAGGCATCGTGCATGGCCCGTCCCTTCTGCGATGCCCAGAATGCCGACCCCCACTGCCCCGCGCTCACCTCCGCAAACCGCCCGCGGCCCGCCCGCGGCCCGCTGCCGCCGGCCGGTCAGGGCACGCGCCAGCGGCCCTCGCTCATGAGCTCGCGCCCCTTGAGCTCGTTGACCTCGCGCCAGGCCTGGACGCGCCGCGGCGTGATGGGGAAGTACAGGTAGTCGCCGTTCTCCTCGCGCGGGTCGAACCCGGTCCGCTTGGCGAAGGCGTCGCCGAGTTCGGCGGGGATCTCGGTGTCGGGCAGCGACTCGGCCGTGCCCTCGATGAGGATCACGTCCCGCGTCTCGCCGAGTCCGAGCCTGACCTTGCCCGAGGCCAGCAGGTTACGCGCGGTCACGCTGGTGGCCACGGTGGAGATCAGCACCGTCGCGCCGTCCCAGTGGAAGGAGAGCGGCACCATGTAGGGGTCGCCGCCGTCCGGGCCGGCCGTGGACACCCAGGCGTCGACGTCGTGCTCCAGCCGGTACAGGGTGTCGAGCTTGCGCTGCTCCGGGGTGCGGGCGGGGGGCAGGGTCATCGCGGCTCCTTATCGACTTTCAAATCTCGGCAAATCGTACAGATCCCAGGTACAAGCCGAGGTCACAGCGGTTCTGCCTGCAAGGGCTTGCAAGGATCACCCGATATTCTTGAAAACTTGCTGAAACTCTTGCTGAGCCGGGGCTTCCGCGCTTATGTTCCGGGGCGACACTCCTCTCTCATCCTCGGAGGCCCACGTGGACCGGCCGCACCTCCAGCAGCCGGACGGGCAGGCCCGCCCCGGCTTACCCGGCCCGCTCACCAGGATCGCCGCCATCGCGCTGCTGCTCGCCGCGGCCCTCACCGGCGTCGCCACGCCCTCGCACGCCACTCCCCCGAATGCCACGCTCTCGCACGCCACGCCCTCGCACGCCGCTGCCGGGCAGGTCCATGAGCCGTCGGAGCGTGAGCTGGCCCGCGACGCCTCGCGCGCGGACCTGTCCCGCGAACGCTTCTAC
Source organism: Nonomuraea antri (assembly GCF_013283785.1). GTDB lineage: Bacteria > Actinomycetota > Actinomycetes > Streptosporangiales > Streptosporangiaceae > Nonomuraea > Nonomuraea antri. Next base: position 17,814 of record NZ_JABCPZ010000165.1, on the reverse strand, counting down.
TTCGCGATGACCGACAGGTTCGCCAACGGCGACCCGGCCAACGACCGCGGCGGCCTGCCTGGCGACCGGACGACCACCGGCTTCGACCCCACCCACAAGGGCTTCTACCAGGGCGGCGACCTCAAGGGCCTGATGGACCGGCTCGACTACGTCCAAGGGCTCGGCACCACCGCCCTGTGGATCACCCCGGTCTTCGCCAACCGCCCGGTCCAGGGCTCCTCGGCCGGGTACCACGGCTACTGGATCACCGACTTCACCCGTATCGACCCGCACCTGGGCACGAACGCGCAGATGAAGGAGCTGGTCAGGCAGGCGCACCGGCGCGGCATGAAGGTGTTCTTCGACATCATCACCAACCACACCGCGGACGTCATCACCTACCGGGAACAGGAGCAGGCGTACCGGTCCAAGGCCGCCTACCCGTACCTGGACGCCGAAGGCAGGCCCTTCGACGACCGCGCGGGCGACTTCCCGCAGGTGAACCTCGACTCGTTCCCGTACACGCCGGTGGCCCGGCCCGGCGTGAAGACCCCGGCCTGGCTGAACGACCCGACGATGTACCACAACCGCGGCGACAGCACGTTCGCCGGCGAGAACGCCGAGTACGGCGACTTCTTCGGCCTGGACGACCTGTGGACGGAACGCCCAGAAGTGGTCGACGGCATGATCGACATCTACAAGACGTGGGTGCGCGACGCCGGCGTCGACGGCTTCCGCATCGACACGGCCAAGCACGTCGACATGGGCTTCTGGGAGAAGTTCTCCCCGGCGTTGCGCGGCTACGCCGCCGGGCTCGGGAACAGGCGGTTCTTCATGTTCGGCGAGGTGTTCACCGGCGACCCGGCCGTCACCAGCCGCTACTCCACCCGCGGCGGCATGAACGCCACGCTGGACTTCCCGTTCCAGGAGGCCGCCCGCGCCTTCACCGGCGGCACGGCCGGGGCCGACCGGCTGGCCAGGCTGTACGCGTCCGACGACTACCACACCGACGCCGACTCCAACGCGGCGAGCCTGCCCACCTTCCTCGGCAACCACGACATGGGCCGCATCGGCCGCTTCCTCGTCCAGGACAATCCGGGCGCGGACGACGCCGAGCTGCTGCGCAGGGACCTGCTGGCGCACGAGCTGATGTATCTGACGCGCGGCCAGCCGGTGATCTACTACGGCGACGAGCAGGGCTTCACCGGCAAGGGCGGCGACCAGGACGCCCGCCAGTCCATGTTCGCCTCCCGGACCCCCGACTACCTGGCCGACGACCTGATCGGCACGTCCGCCACGCACGCGCGGGACAACTTCACGCCGTCGCATCCGCTCTACCGGGGCATCGCCGCGCTGGCGCGGCTGCGCGAGCGGCACCCGGCGCTGGCCGACGGCGCGCAGATCGAGCGCCTGGCCGCCGGCGGCGTGTACGCCTTCTCCAGGATCGACGCCCGCGCCCAGGTCGAGTACGTGGTCGCGGTGAACAACGCCGAGCAGCCGGCGAGCGTGCGGATCCCCACGTACACGCCGGGCATGAGGTTCGGCCTGGTCCACGGCGAGGGGCCGCGGCACGTCACCGCGGACGCCGGCGCCGGGCTCGCGCTGACCGTGCCCGCGCTGTCGGCTGTGGTCTACCGGGCGGGCGACGACCTGCCCAGGCCGGCCGCCCGGCTGTCGATCTCCCTGCGGCTGCCCGGCGCCGAGCTGCGCGGCCCGGCGGGTGACGGCCGCGTCGAGATCGGGGCGACCGTGCCGGGCACCGGGTTCGCCCAGGTCACCTTCGCCGCCCGGGTGGGCGCGGGCGCGTGGCGGGTGCTCGGCACCGACGACGCGCCGAACGGCCGCACGTTCCGCGTCTTCCACGACCTGACCGGCGTGCCCGCGGGGACGCCGATCGCCTACAAGGCCGTCGTCAAGGACGCGGCCGGCCGCACCGCCGCCGCGCGCGCCACGGCCAAGGCCGGGCCGGAACCGCGACAGCCCGGGCCAGGCACGGTCGAGCGTGACTGGCTGGTCGTGCACTACGACCGGGCCGACGCCACGGAACTAAGCGTCTCCGGCGACGTGGAACAGCCCGGAACCGCCGCGCTGACCGGCCAGGACACCTTCGGCAGGTTCGCCTGGATCCGGCTGAAGCCGAACGCCGCCCAGGTCACGCTCGCCGCGGACGGCGGCAGCTGGAGCGTCCAGCCGGCCAGGAACGGCGAGATCTGGCTGGTGGCGGGCAAGACGCCGGCCTACACCTCGCGCGCCGCCGCCCAGGGGTACGCGACCGTGCACTATCGCCGTCAGGACCAGTCCTACGACGGGTGGGGGCTGCACCTGTGGGGCGACGGGCTGGCCGACGGCGTGCCGACCGACTGGGACGATCCGCGCCGGCCCGACGGGATCGACTCCTTCGGCGCGTACTGGAAGGTCCCGCTGAAGAGCGACGCCGCGCCGGTCGATTTCATCGTCCACCGGGGCGATGAGAAGGATCCCGGCCCGGACCAGTCGTTCGTCCCGGCCGCCCAGTCTGACGCCTACGTCGGCTCCGGGCAGGCCGCGGTGCATCCGACGCTCGCCGCCGCCAGGAACGTCGCGGTGATCCACTACCGCCGTCCGGCCGGCGACCACGACGGGTGGGGCCTGCACGCGTGGGGCGACGTGCGGCAGCCCACGGAGTGGGCGAACCCGCTGCGGCCGGCCGGTCAGGACGCGTTCGGCGTCTTCTACGAGGTGCCGCTCACCGAGGGCGCCAGGAGCATGAGCTACATCCTGCACCGGGGCGACGAGAAGGACCTGCCCGCCGACCAATCACTCGACCTGACCACGACGGGCCACGAGATCTGGCGGCTGGCCGCCACCGAGGGGCACGTGCTGCCGCAGCCGCCCGCCCGGGTGGCCGACATCGACCTGGGCAAGGCCGAGGCGCACTGGATCGACGCGGACACCGTGGTCTGGGACGTCACCCCGTCGCCGGCCCGCCACTACACGCTGGCGTTCGCGCCGGACGGTGGCATCGGGCACGAGCGGGGCGAGCTGACCGGTGACTACCGGATCATCCGGCTGGCGCCCGGCACGCTCACCCCGGAGCAGCGGGCCGCCTGGCCGGATCTGGGCGCGTTCGCCGCGTTGAAGGTGGACCCGCGCGACGTCGATCTCGTGGCCGAGGCCAGGACCGGGACCGGGCAGGTGGTGGCCGTGGAGCGGGACGCCGACGGCGCGCTGCTGACCGCGAGAGGAGTGCGCATCCCGTGACGCCGACCCGATCGGGCGAGTGCGCCCGTTGACGCCCGCCCGATCGGACGAGAGCGCATCCCCTGACGCCCGCCCGATCGGACGCGCGAAACGGGCGGGTCCTGTGGCGGTCGGTCAGGTGGGCGCGCCGAGGGTGGCGATGGTGTCGGGGGTGTGGCCGGCGGCGGTGAGCGGGCGGCGGATGTCGTGGTCCAGGTCGGGCAGGTAGCCGAGCAGCACGTCCGCGGGCCCGGCCACCTCGGCCCGGCCCAGCGCCGCGGGCAGCAGCAGTGTGCGGGCCCGGTCCAGGGTGCCCGACCAGCCGTCGGCGCTGACGTGCGCGGGCGGCCCGGCGTTGCTGAGGATCATCGCGGTCTCCACGGGGAACGTGATCCGCGCCCCCGGCTCCGCCCGCCAGCGCTCCAGCGCGAAGTACGGCCCGGCGCAGCAGATCAGCCGCGACACGCCGTCGTCCGCGGGGAGGGACAGGCCGGGCTGGAAGTCGGGGCGCGAGTCCGGGTCCCACTCGGCGACCAGCAGGTCCAGGTCGTGCCGCCAGTCGGCGTCCGGCAGTTCTGCGCCGTCCTCCATGCGCCAGCGCATCGCGCTGCGCTGCAGGTCGGAGGTCTGCTCGATCTCGTAGACCAGCGTGCCGGGGCCGAAGCTGTGCGGTGTCCCGGCGGGCACGTAGATCGTCTGCCCGGCCTGGACCGGCAGGCGGCGCAGCACGGCGTCGAAGTCGCCGCGTTCCAGCGCCTCGCGCAGCAGGCCGGCGTCCACGCCCGGTTTGGTCCCGGCGAGCGCGTCGGCGCCCGGCTCGGCGGCCAGGATGTGCCAGGCCTCCGTCTTGCCGTTGGGCTGTCCTTCCCGGCGGCGCGCGGCGGCGTCGTCGGGGTGCAGGTGGACCGGCAGCGGGCCGGTGGCGTCGATGAACTTGGTGAGCAACGGGAAACGGCCGCCGCGCCAGCCGCGGCCCATCAGCTCGTCCGGGTGCTCGGTGACCAGGCCGCGCAGCGACCGGCCGGCCAGCGGCCCGTTCTCGACCTCGGCGCCGCGGCCGTCGACGTCGCTGACCTCCCACGTCTCGGCGACCCGGCCGGCGGGCAGCCCGGTGCGGCCGAGCCGGTCGGCCAGGGCCCGGCCGCCGAACGTGTGCGACATGATCGGTGTGGTCAGCCGCAGCGGGTACCAGTGCGTCACGTGATCGGCCGCCTCCGCGTTCGTCCCGACGTCAACGGAACTACCCGCGGCCGCGCCGCGGCCCACCCACTTGACCAGGACTTTGCCGGCCCAGCCCCGGCCCCACGAGCCGGCCCCGCGCCACATTCACAGCCAGCCCGGCGCCACCCCACGAGCCGGCCCCGCGAGCCGGGCCCACCCCACACTCACGAGCCGGCCCCGCGCCGCGCCGCGAGGACGCCGGCCCCGCGCTACGCCACCAGGACGTCGCCCGCCACGGCGGCCACCGCGTCCGGGTCCCAGGTGTACTCGAGCACCGGCAGCTCGAACCCGGCGGCGAACCTCTCGACGAACTCCTTGGTGACGCGGCCGCCGTTGCGCTCGTAGAACGCCACGGCCGCCGCGTTGTCGCGCAGCACCTCCAGGTAGACGGGCGTGCCCGGGTGGTCGGCGGCGGCCCAGGCGAAGGCCCGGCGCAGCAGCTCACGTCCGATGCCCGACCGTTTGCGCGCGGGCAGCACGTGCAGGTTCTCCACCAGCATCCGGCCGTCGGGCTGCCTGATCAGGTAGGCGAACCCGTGCAGCGTCCCGTCCTCCTCGGCGACCACGAGGTGGGTGGCGTTCTCGAACGGGTTCTCCGGCGGGTCCGCCTCCAGCCGGGCCGACCACAGGGCCGCCCGTTCCTCCCGCAGTGACCCGTTGAGGTACGACGCGGGCATGATCCCCACATAGGCGGTCTGCCAGCTTTCGGCATGCAATGTGGCGATAACGGGAGCATCGTCCCTGGTGCCCGTTCTGAAACGCATGGGACTAGAGGATGCCACAGCCGCCGGGCTTCCCGATCATCGCCTCCGGTCAGGAGTGCCGGCGGGCCCGCAGGACCGCGTCGCCCAGGATGATCTCCTTGCCGCCGGGCCTGGCAACGGACCTGGTGGTGTTCTCGGCGGAGATCTCCCAGCCGGCCGGGTCGAGCACGGCCGCGAGCTCATCGGCGGTGACGTGCGCGTGCGCCGCCGCCTGCGGCGAGAGCCCGGGCTGCTGGTGCGCGGGATGGTGGCCGACGATGAGCAGCGTGCCGCCGGGCGCGACCGCCGCGGCCAGGCGGGCGAACAGCTCCTCGCGCGACCCGGCCACGTGCACGTAGTGGCTGGTGACGAGGTCGAAGCCGGACTCGGCCGGTGCCCAGCCGGTCAGGTCGGCCTGGACCCAGTCGATGCGGCCCACGACGTCCGCGCCGAGCGTCTCGGCGTGTGCCCGCCCACGGCGCAGCGCGCCCTCGGCCAGGTCCACGGCGGTCACCCGCCAGCCGCGCGCGGCCAGCCAGACCGCGTCGGCGCCCTCGCCGCAGCCCGCGTCCAGCGCCGCGCCGGGCGCGAGGCCGCCGGCCGCCGCCTCCAGGTACGGGCTCGGCAGCCCGCCCTGAACCGCCGTATGGCCATGACCGTGATCCTGGCCGTGACCGTGACCGTGCCCCTGATCGTGACCGTGCCCCTGACCGTGGCCGTGCCCCTGACCGTGATCGTGACCGTGATCGTGGCCGTGTCCCTGGTCGTGGCCCTGGTAGCGCTCTTCCCAGTACGCCTTGTCGAACTCGCCGGTCATGCCGTTTCCCCCTGATGGTGTATTCATGCCGCCGAGCGCTCGTCCCGGTAGGCGGCCACGGCCCGGGCGGTCTCCTCGGCGACCAGGTCGCCGTTGATCTGCGCGGCCGCGAACGCGCCCGCCGCGGCGGCCCCGCCGACCTGCGCGCTCGGGTCGGTGACGTTGCCCGCGGCCCACACGCCCGGCACGCCGGTGCGTCCGGCGGCGTCGGCCGGCAGGTGGTCGCCGGCGCCCGAGGGATGCGCGGCCGGGCTCAGCCCGAGTCCGGTCAGGAAACCGGCCCGCGCCGTCATCCGGGGCGCGACCGCCACCACCGCGCGGGCGACCACGGCGCCGTCACCCAGCCGCACGCCGGTGATCCGGTCGCCGGTGATCTCCAGGCCGGCCACCTCGCCGGTCACCACGCGGATGCCGCGCGCGGCCAGCTGCTCGGCCTGCTCATCGGACGGCGGCAGCGTGTGGGCGAAGTACGTGACGTCGTCGCTCCACTGCCGCAGCAGCAGCGCCTGGTGCACCGACATCGGGCCACTGGCCAGCACGCCGATGGCCTGGTCGCGGGCCTCCCAGCCGTGGCAGTACGGGCAGTGCATCACGTCCCTGCCCCACCGTTCGCGCAGTCCTGGCAGGTCGGGCAGCTCGTCCACCAGGCCGGTGGTCACCAGCAGCCGGCGGGCCCGCACGGACCGGCCGTCGTCCAGTGTCACGGTGAACAGGTCGCCCGCGCGGTCCGCCGCCGCGACCCGGCCGGACACCACGTGCCCGCCGTAACCGCGCACCTCGGCGCGGCCGCGTTCGAGCAGTTCGGCCGGCGGCATGCCCTCCCTGGCCAGCAGGCCGTGCACGCCGTCCGCCGGGGCGTTGCGCGGCTCGCCCGCGTCGATCACCGCCACCGAGCGCCGCGCCCTGGCCAGCATCAGCGCCGTTCAGCCCGGCCGCGCCGCCGCCGATCACCACCACGTCATAGCTTTCTTCCAGCCGATCGGTCATCTCGACCACCTCCACGGACACTATGCGAGCGCACTCGCCAGATCCGCAAAGTTCTTTGCCGGAATGGCAAACTGTTCCCATGGACGACGATCTCGACCAGGCGCTGACCGCGGTCGGCCCACGCCTGCGGGCGCTGCGCAGGGAACGCGAGACCACGCTGACCGACCTGTCGGCGGCGACCGGGATCTCGGTCAGCACCCTGTCACGGCTGGAGTCCGGCGCCCGCCGGCCGACGCTCGAACTGCTGCTCCCCCTGGCCAAGGCGCACGGCGTCACGCTCGACGAGCTGGTCGACGCCCCGCAGACCGGTGACCCGCGCATCCATCTGCGTCCGATCACCCGGCACGGGATGACCATGGTGCCACTGACCCGCAGGCCCGGGGGGATTCAGGCGTACAAGCTGGTGATCCCGGCGGGCGGCCCGCGCGGGGAGCCCGATCCGCAGACCCACGAGGGCTACGAGTGGCTGTACGTGCTCAACGGCCGGCTGCGGTTCGTGCTCGGCGATCAGGATCTGGTGCTCGCGCCCGGCGAGGCGGCCGAGTTCGACACGCGGGTGCCGCACTGGTTCGGGGCGGCCGGCGACGAACCGGTCGAGTTCCTCAGCCTGTTCGGCCGCCAGGGCGAGCGCGCTCACCTGCGCGCCCGCCCCCGAAGCGGACGGTCCGCGGACTGAGCCACGGAAGACTCGGGCTGAGCCACGGAAGACGCGGGCTGAGCCACGGAAGGCGCGGGCTGAGCCACAGAAGACGCGCGGACCGAGCCGCGGGCTGAGCCGTCAGTCGGTGCCGAACTCCATCGCGGCCCGGTCGAGCAGCCCGTCGTCCTCGGCGGCCTCGCCGCGCGAGGCGATGGCCTGTGCGCCGCCCTGCGGCATCGCGCCGATGAGCCCGGTCGAGGCCGCCTGCGCGGCGCCGATGAGCGCCGGGTGGCCGGTGCCGACCATGCCGAGCCCGGCGTACTGCTCCAGCTTGGCGCGCGAGTCGGCGATGTCCAGGTTGCGCATGGTGAGCTGGCCGATGCGGTCCACCGGGCCGAACGCCGAGTCCTCGGTACGCTCCATCGACAGCTTGTCCGGGTGGTAGCTGAGCGCCGGGCCGGACGTGTCGAGGATCGAGTAGTCCTCGCCGCGCCGCAGCCGCAGCGTCACCTCGCCGGTGATCGCCGTGCCGACCCAGCGCTGCAGCGACTCGCGCAGCATCAGCGCCTGCGGGTCGAGCCAGCGGCCCTCGTACATGAGCCGGCCGAGCCGACGGCCCTCGTTGTGGTAGGTGGCCAGCGTGTCCTCGTTGTGGATCGCGTTGACCAGCCGCTCGTAGGCGGCGTGCAGCAGCGCCATGCCGGGCGCCTCGTAGATGCCGCGGCTCTTGGCCTCGATGATGCGGTTCTCGATCTGGTCCGACATGCCCATGCCGTGCCTGCCGCCGATGGCGTTGGCCTCCAGCACCAGGTCGACCGGGGTGGCGAAGTCCTTGCCGTTGATGGTCACCGGGCGGCCCTGCTCGAAGCCGATGGTGACGTCCTCGGCCGGGATCTCGATCGTCGGGTCCCAGAACCGCACGCCCATGATCGGGTCGACGGTCTCGACGCCGGTGTCGAGGTGCTCCAAGGTCTTGGCCTCGTGGGTGGCGCCCCAGATGTTGGCGTCGGTCGAGTACGCCTTCTCGGTGCTGTCGCGGTACGGCAGCCCGTGCGCGAGCAGCCACTCCGACATCTCCTTGCGCCCGCCGAGCTCGGCGACGAAGTCGGCGTCGAGCCACGGCTTGTAGATGCGCAGGTGCGGGTTGGCCAGCAGGCCGTAGCGGTAGAACCGCTCGATGTCGTTGCCCTTGAAGGTGGAGCCGTCGCCCCAGATCTGCACGTCGTCCTCGAGCATCGCGCGCACCAGCAGGGTTCCGGTGACGGCGCGGCCGAGCGGCGTGGTGTTGAAGTACGCCCGCCCGCCGGAGCGGATGTGGAACGCCCCGCAGGTGAGCGCGGCCAGGCCCTCCTCGACCAGCGCGGCGCGGCAGTCGACCAGCCGCGCGACCTCGGCGCCGTAGGCCAGCGCGCGGCCGGGCACCGAGCCGATGTCGGGCTCGTCGTACTGGCCGAGGTCGGCGGTGTAGGTGCACGGGACGGCACCTCTGTCGCGCATCCAGGCGACGGCGACCGAGGTGTCGAGGCCGCCTGAGAAAGCGATACCGACACGCTCGCCGATGGGCAGGGAGGTGAGAACCTTGGACATAAGAGAGAGTATGCATTGGAACGCATGCTCATGCAAGATCGGGGTCTCGAAATACGGACAACGTGTTGCGGAACACCCATCGCACGAGCTGGAGATGCAGGCCGATACGGCGTCACGGAGAGGGATGTACCCACGGCCACGGGCACGGCATGATCATCACACCCCCCGACTGATTGGACGCCACGGTGCGAACCATTCTGATCATGCTGGCCGTCGTCCTGGCCATGCTCGCTCCCCTGCCACCCGCCGGAGCCGCCGCGGCGGCGTCCGGTCTCGCCTGGTCCCCCTGTCAGGAGGATCCGGCGGCCGAGTGCGCCACGCTGACCCTGCCCGTCGACTGGGACGTCCAGGGCGGCGGCACGTTCGAGATGGCGGTGGCCAGGCGGCCCGCCACCGACCCGGCCGCGCGGATCGGCGCGCTGGTGATCAACCCCGGCGGCCCGGGCAACTCCGGGGTCGACGCCGTCCTGCGCAACGATCTCGGGCTCAGCCCGTCCCTGCTCGCCCGCTTCGACCTCGTCGGCTTCGACCCGCGCGGCGTCGGCCGCAGCCACCCGGTGCTCTGCTCGGCCGAGCTGGCGGCGCGGGCCCCCGACCCGATCATGCGCACGCAGGCCGACTTCGACCGGCGGCTGGCCTACAACGCCCGCTACCGCCAGGACTGCCGCGCCCGCACCGGCCCGCTGTACGACCACGTGGACAGCCTGTCCGTGGCACGCGACCTCGACGCCCTGCGCGCGGCGCTCGGCGAGCGGCGGCTCACCTACTACGGCATCTCCTACGGCACGCTCATCGGCCAGCTCTACGCCGAACGTTTCCCCGGCCGGGTGCGCGCCCTGGCCCTGGACAGCAACATGGACCACAGCCTGGGCACCACCGCGATGCTCGGCACCGACACCTGGACCACCCAGGACTCCTTCGCGGAGTTCGCCGCCTGGTGCGCGGCGGCCGGGGAGTGCGCCCTGCACGGCCGCGACGTCCGCGCGCTGCTGAAGGACCTGCTGGCCAGGGCCGAGCGCGGCGAGCTGGCCCTGCCGGGCACCCCCGAGGTGCGGCTCACCCCGATCCTGCTCCTCTACCAGGTCTTCGCCACCTTCTACGGGCCCGAGTGGGCCTATCTCGCCGAGTTCCTGGCCGCGCTCGACAGCGGCACGGGCGACGTGCCGGCCCGGCTGGTCCCGCCGCGCGCGGGGCAGGAGGAGGTGTTCAACGACGCCACGCAGGTGATCTGCCAGGACTACCTGCTGCCGATCAGGGACCAGCGCGCGTTCGACCGGCACCTGCGCAGGCTGGCGGTCATCGCGCCGGACATGCGGATGAGCCCGCTCTCGGTCGCGCTCACCGTCTCCTGCCTGGGCCAGCCCGAGCCGGTGCCCGACCCGCAGCACCGGCTGCGCGTCTCGGGCACGCCGCCGCTGCTGCTGGTGAACGGACTGCACGACCCGTCGACCGGTTACCCGTGGGCGCTGGGCACCGCGCGGCAGATCGGCAGGGAGGCCAGGCTGCTGACGTACGAGGGCTGGGGGCACGGCGTCTACGGCCGGGGCCCGTGCGCGACGGAGGCGGTGGACCGGTACCTGACCGACCTGGTCCTGCCGGCGCGAGGCGCCCGGTGCCCGGCCGTGCCGCCTGTCCAGAGCCTGAGCGCGAAGTCCGCCCGTACCGGGCCGGTGCCCGGGCTGGCCGGCTGGACCTGGACCGGGCGTCCGTCCATATCACCGCGATAGGGGGAATCTGACAGGTCTTCCTGGCAGATAGTCACGCGTACCGTTGACGACACCCCCCATTGTCGAGGAGCCCTCATGTCAAGAGCCCTCCGCCTGGCGATCTCTCTCGCCCTCACCTTCACCTTCCTCCTGATCAGCTCGCCGGCCCAGGCCGTCTCCATGGTCCGGGTGCTCAGGTACGACGCCAGCAGGGCGGCCGAGTTCCGCGGCGCGGTGGACCAGGCCGCGCAGATCTGGAACTCCAGCGTCGTCAACGTCCGGCTCGTCCCCGGCACTCCGGCCCACTTCGTGGTCTACGCCGACAACGGCTGGCCGCGGGCGCTGCCCACCGGTCTCGGCCGCGGAACGGTCTGGATCGGCCGTCAGGCCACCGCGCAGGGACACAACGCGTTACGCATCTCCACCCACGAGATCGGCCACATCCTGGGCCTGCCCGACCGGCGCACCGGCCGGTGCAGTGACCTGATGTCCGGCGCGAGCGCGGGCGTGAGCTGCACCAACCCGTACCCGAACGCGGCCGAGCGGGCCGAGGTCGACCGCAACTTCGCCGGCGGCGCGCCGGCGGTGAAGTTCGGCGAGCTGCTCGTCGACCGCTGACCCCCGGCCCCGGCCGGACCCCACGGCCCGAGATCCGGTTCTCCGCCCCTTGCCCGGGCGCGACCGGACCTCGGGCCGTTTCGCGTGCGGGCACGGAGGGGCGCGGACGGGCGCCTGGCGGTTCGGGCGTCGGCGGGGATAATGCGTCCAGTGTCCACTTCGCCGTGAACGACGGGGACGTGGGCCGGTGACCGCCCACTCGGAAGCAGAGCGCCGACGATCACGAACAGGAGCACCTGGACATGAGCGACACGCCCCGACTGCACACCGCCGGCCCCGGCCACCTGGAGCGGGCACGAGCCCTGCGCCCGCTGATCGAAGACGAGGCGGAGCGGGCCGAGTCCCTGGGCAGGCTCACCGATCCCGTCGTGGACGCCCTGCACGAGGCCGGGCTCTTCGGCGTCTGGGTGCCCGAGCCGCTGGGCGGCTCCGAGCTGTCGCCGAGTGAGCTGCTCGACGTGTTCGCCGAGCTCTCCTACGCCGACCCCTCGACGGGCTGGGTGGTCATGGCCAGCGGGCTGGAGAACGGCACGGCCGGGGCGTACCTGGGCGACGAGGCCGTCGAGCGCATCTTCAAGGGCCCGCGCATGCCGGTCTTCGCCGGTCAGGGCACCCGCCCCGGCGTGGCGGTGCCGGTGGAGGGCGGGTTCCGCCTCACCGGGCAGTGGAGTTTCGCCTCGGCGATGCCGCACGCCCAGTACGTGCACAGCCTGGGCGCCGTCGAGGGCACCGAGGAGGCGCGGATCTTCATCACCCCGATCGAGGACGCCAAGCAGCTCGGCAACTGGGACGTGCTGGGCCTGCGCGCCACCGGCAGCATCGACTACGCCATCGACGACGTCTTCGTGCCCGAGTCGCAGTCGCACGTCTTCGAGCAGGACGAGCCGTTGCGCGGCGGCGCGCTCTACCGGCTCGGCGTGCTCGACCAGGCGCTGATCGCCCACTCCGGCTGGGCGCTCGGGATCGGCCGGCGGCTGCTGGACGAGCTGGGCCGCTACGCCGCCGCGCGCGGCGGCCGCCCTGGCCAGATCGCCGACAGCTCCGCCTTCCACGCCGACTTCGCCAGGTCGGAGGCCGCGTTCCGGGCCGCGTCGGCGCTGGTGCGCCAGACCTGGGACGACGCCGAACGCACCCTGGACGCCGGCGGCCGGCTCGACGTCCGGCAGGAGACGATGGTGCGGCTCGCGCTCAACCACGTCACCTCGACGATCGCCGCGGTGGCCAGGTTCGTCTACGCGTCGGGCGGCACCTCGGCGCTGCGTGACGGGCTGATCCAGCGGTTGTTCAGGGACGCGCACGCGGGTTCCGCGCACATCACGTCGGGCCCGCAGGTGCTTCAGGAGTGCGGCCGCGAACTGGCCGGGCTGGCTCCCGGCCACACCTGGTCCACCTTCGCCCTCACCCCCTGACGCGCCCGATCCCCCACCCCCTGGGCTCGCGACCTCCGCGGGCTGGGGGCTGGGGGCTGGGCGGCGCTTGACAGTGTGCCCGCGTTTTGACAACTTCCTTGCCAGGCCCTCGGCTGACAACGTTGTCATCCCCTTCCTTTCATCACCGGAGTCGTACTGATCATGAGCATGCCCGCGGACTTCGCCTCCTCCTTCGAGCCCGGCGACCCGCAGCCGGCCTGGATCGACACCGTCGAGACCGACGGCGAGGGCGTCAGACGGGCCGCGAACGTCAGCGGGCACCTGCCCGGCGGCATCGAAGGCGGCATCCGCGACCAGATCGACCGCATCACCGCCGGCGGCGAGCACGCCGCCGCCGGCGAGGTGAAGGAGAACCTGGCCGACGGTGACGTCAGCACCAAGTGGCTGGTGTTCAGCGCCACCGGCTGGGCGCAGTACGAGCTGACCGGCCCGGTCGCGGTCGTGCACTACGCGCTGACCTCGGCCGGCGACGCGCCCGAGCGCGACCCGCGCGACTGGCGGCTGGAGGGCTCCCCGGACGGGCGGACCTGGACCACGCTGGACACCAGGACCGGTGAGACGTTCGGCGCCCGGCTGCAGCGCAAGGAGTACCGCTTCACCAACCCGACCGCCTACACCCATTACCGGCTGAACGTCACCCGCGTCGGCGGCGGCTCGATCCTGCAGCTCGCCGGGTGGGAGCTGGCGGACGGCGGCACCGGCCCCCATCCGACCACCGACATGCGCAGCCGGGTCGGCCCGGGACCGAACGGCGGCCACGTCTCCAAGCCGCGCGCCGGGTTCTCCGGGCTGCGGGCCTTCCAGTACGCCGGCAGCACCACCTCGGCGCGGGGCGGGCACTCCATGAACAAGGTGTTCGAGGTGGACATCCCGGTCACCGACTCGACCGAGCTGTCCTACCTGGTGTTCCCCGAGTTCACCGCTGCCGACCCGCGTTACCCCAGCACGTACGTGTCGGTCGACCTGGCCTTCGCCGACGGGACGTATCTGAGCGAGCTCGAGGCCGTCGACCAGCACGGGGTCAGGCTGACGCCGCGCGCGCAGGGCGAGTCCAAGACCCTGTACGCCGACCAGTGGAACTTCAAGCTCGCCAGGATCGGCGAGGTGGCCGGGGGCAAGCGGATCAGCCGCGTCCTGGTCTCCTTCGACAGTCCGGCCGGGATGGCCGGGTTCCGCGGCTGGGTGGACGACATCAAGATCGCCACCGCGCGGCGGCGGCCGGACGAGGGCGGCGCCGGACCCTCGCAGTACGTGGTGACCACCCGCGGCACGCATTCCACCGGCGGGTTCTCGCGCGGCAACACCTTCCCCGCCACCGCCGTGCCGCACGGCTTCAACTTCTGGACGCCGATGACCGACGCCGGCTCCATCAGCTGGCTGTACGAGTACCACCGGGGCAACAACGCCGCCAACCTGCCCGAGATCCAGGCGTTCACCGCCGGCCACGCGCCGAGCCCGTGGATGGGCGACCGGCAGACGTTCCAGTTCATGCCCTCGGCGGCCGAGGGGGTGCCCGACCCGTCGCGTACCGCCCGCGCGCTGGCCTTCAGGCACGAGCGCGAGATGGCCGCACCGCACCTGTACGCGGTCACGTTCGAGAACGGGCTCACGACCGAGATCGCGCCCGCGGACCACGCGGCGCTGGCCAGGTTCACCTTCCCCGGCTCCGCGGCCAAGCTGATCTTCGACAACGTGAGCGACGACGGCGGGCTGACGATCGACGGCGACGTGGTCACCGGCTACTCCGACGTGCGCAGCGGCCTGTCCACCGGCGCCACCCGGATGTTCTACTACGCCGTCTTCGACCGGCCGGTCACCGGCGGCGGGAGGCTGACCGGGCAGGGCCGCGACAACGTGCTCGGCTTCCTGGCCTTCGACGCGGGCGAGTCGCGCACGGTGACGATGCGGATCGCGTCCTCGCTGATCAGCGTGGCGCAGGCGAAGCGGAACCTGGAGCTGGAGATCTCCGCCGCCGACACGCTGGAGACGGTCGGCGAGCGGGCGCGCCGGGCCTGGGACGCCAAGCTGGGCGTCATCGAGGTCGAGGGCGCGAGCCGCGACCAGCTCGTCACGCTGTACTCCAACCTGTACCGGCTGTTCCTGTACCCGAACTCCGGTCACGAGAACACCGGCACCGCCGACGCGCCGGTCTGGCGGCACGCGGTGCAGTCCGCCACGTCCACCCCGCCCAGCACGCCCACGCACACCGGGGCGCCGGTGGCCGACGGCAAGGTGTACGTCAACAACGGCTTCTGGGACACCTACCGCACGGCCTGGCCGGCGTACGCGCTGCTCACCCCGAAAGCGGCCGGCGAGATGGCGGACGGGTTCGTCCGCCAGTACCGGGACGGCGGCTGGATCGCCCGCTGGTCCTCGCCCGGCTACGCCGACTTGATGGTCGGCACCAGCTCCGACGTGGCCTTCGCCGACGCCTACCGCAAGGGCGTGACCGGCTTCGACGCCGAGACGGCCTACGAGGCCGCGCTCAAGAACGCCACGGTCGCCCCGCCCACCAGGCACGTGGGCCGCAAGGGCCTGTCCACCTCGCTGTTCCTCGGCTACACCAGCGTCGAGTCGACCGGCGAGGCGATGTCGTGGGCGCTGGACGGCTGCATCAACGACTTCGGCATCGCGAACCTGGCCGAAGCCCTGGCCGAGCGCGCCACCGGGGCCGAGCGCGCCCGCTACCTGGAGGAACACGAGTACTTCAGGAACCGGGCGCTCAACTACGTGCACCTGTTCGACCCGGCCGTACGCTTCTTCCAGGGCAGGAGGGCCGACGGCGGCTTCCGGCTCGAACCGGGCGCCTACGACCCGCGTACCTGGGGCCACGACTACACCGAGACCAACGGCTGGAACATGGCCTTCCACGTCCCGCAGGACGGCCGCGGCCTGGCCAACCTGTACGGCGGCGCGGACCGGCTGGCCGCCAAGCTCGACGCGTTCTTCGACACGCGGGAGACCGGGACGTTCCCCGGCTCGTACGGCGGCGTCATCCACGAGATGCGCGAGGCCAGGGACATCCGGATGGGCCAGTACGGGCACAGCAACCAGCCCTCGCACCACATCGCCTACATGTACGACTACGCCGGGCAGCCGTGGAAGACCCAGGCCAGGGTGCGCGAGGCGCTGTCGCGGCTGTACCTGGGCAGCGAGATCGGCCAGGGGTACCCGGGCGACGAGGACAACGGGGAGATGTCGGCCTGGCAGATCTTCGGCGCGCTCGGCTTCTACCCGCTGCAGGTGGGCAGCCCGTACTACGTGATCGGCTCGCCGCTGTTCAAGAAGGCGACCGTGCGCCTGGAGAACGGGAGGAAGCTGGTGATCGAGGCGCACGGCAACGACGAACGCAACGTGTACGTGCAGTCGTTGCGGGTGAACGGCCGGGCCTACGACAAGACGTACCTGCCGCACGACCTGCTCGCCCGGGGCGCCGAACTGGTCTTCGAGATGGGTCCGCGGCCCTCGCGCTGGGGCACCGGCGAGGACGCCGCCCCGCCGTCGATCACCCGCGACGACCGGGTGCCCGCGCCGCTGCGCGACCTCACCGGACCCGGCCGCGGCACCGCGTCGGGCGCCGGCGGCGCGGACGTGCGCGCCCTGTTCGACGACGACTCTTCCACCCGGGCGACGCTGCCCGAATGGGTCGGTTACACCTTCGACGGGGCGCGTGAGGCACGCTTCTACACGCTCACCTCGGGCGCCGGCGGGCCGGCCGAGGACCCGGCCGGCTGGGTCGTGGAGGGCTCGGCCGACGGCGTCGCCTGGACGGTGCTGGACGAGCGGTCCGGCGAGCGCTTCGCCTGGCGGCTGCAGACGCGGCCGTTCAAGATCGCCAGGCCGAGGGCGTACGCGCACTACCGGATCAGGTTCACCGGCGGGAGCGCTCCTGCCTCCTTGGCGGAGATCGAGCTGCTGGCGTACCAGCGGCCCGCCACCTCGCCGCTGCCGCTGGAGAGCGCCGACGTCCGCGACCTGTCCAACCGGCGGCGGCGCACGCTCTCCCCGGACGAGCCGCGCGACTCCTCCTGACCCGCTCACTTCTTCTGCCCGCTCACTTCTTCTGCGCGTTCACTTCTTCTGGGCGCTGACCAGGGCGAACGACAGGTGTTCGCCCTGGTCAGCCGTCAGCATGGCGATGGCGCCCGCCGCACCCTCCGCGCCCGGGCCGCCGTGTTCCAGGCAGGCGCGGGACCACAGCAGCCAGTCGTGCCAGCCGTCCACCTGCAGCCGGGCCGAGGTGACGGTGACCAGCTCGGTGATCTCCCACTGCCAGCGCCACCAGTCGGCGGTGTGCCAGGCGATGGCCTCCCAGCCGACCAGCGCCTTGATGTGCGGCGGGATCGCGCCGAGCTCGCGGATCTCCCGTGTCATGCCCGGGGTGGCGAT
The DNA here is from genome assembly GCF_013283785.1 of Nonomuraea antri. Taxonomy (GTDB): domain Bacteria; phylum Actinomycetota; class Actinomycetes; order Streptosporangiales; family Streptosporangiaceae; genus Nonomuraea; species Nonomuraea antri. The sequence continues at coordinate 478 of NZ_JABCPZ010000165.1, read as the reverse complement.
GCCGAGCTGCCCGCCGGGCTTGAGGAAGCGCGTGATGTAGGCCAGGTAGCCGTCGGCGGTGCCGAAGTACTCGTAGGCGTCGATGCTGACGATCGCGTCGAAGAACTCCGGCTCGAACGGGAGTGCGTGCGCCTCCGCCCCGACCGCCCGCACCCGGTCGGCGACGCCGGCCGCGGCGAAGACCGCCTGGGCCTTCTCCGGCGCGACCCACAGGTCGGCGGCGACGACGTCCACGCCGAACTCGCGGGCCAGGAACACCGACGTGGCGCCCATGCCCGAACCGAGGTCGAGCACCCGCATCCCCGGCTCCAGCCGCAGGTCGGCCGACAGGTCCTCGAGCAGCCACAGCGGGTTGGGTCCCATGTCCAGGCCGACCAGCCAGGCGGGGTCGTAGCGGGAGGAACGCGGGTAGACGTCGGGGCGGATGAGATCGCGTAGAGCTGTCACAGCGCGCCATCCCACCACACCGCCCCCGAAC
>NZ_JABCPZ010000164.1 GCF_013283785.1 Nonomuraea antri | reverse complement strand
GGGTGGGCGTGTACGGCGTGGGCCCGTACCGGATCTCGGCGGGCGGGCGCGGCGGGCTGATCTTCGGCTACTCCTCGCTGAGCGAGGGCGCGATCGCCGAGGGCGTCTCCCTGCTGGCCGACGCGATACGAGAGCCACACGGTCAGGGGCGGTAGGGGTGCAGCCGGGGCCACCAGCCCGGCACCCTGGCCCGGTACTGGTCGTAGTCCGCGCCGAACTTGGCGCGCAGCGTGGGCTCCTCGTACCAGTGCACGAACGACCACACCGGGATCGTCAGCCCGGCGAAGTAGGCCAGCAGCCACGGATCGCCGAACAGCATGGCCTGCCCGATGACGGCGGCGAAGACGCCGACGTACATCGGGTTGCGCACGTGCCGGTACAGCCCTCCGATCACCAGCCGTTCCGGCGGCGCGGCGGGCAGCGGCGTGCCCAGGCCCTCGACCACGAACCGCACGAACGCGTCGACCAGCACGGCCAGCCCCGCCAGCACGAGGAGCACGCCGGCGACCCGCACCGGGAGCATCAGCCAGGCGGGCAGCGGGTCGCGCACCTCCCAGCGCGAGATCAGCCAGGGCACCAGCACGGCCGCGGTTCCCGGCGCGGCGGCGAAGAAGACGGCACTGAAGACGGCGGCGGGCGTTCTGCGCATGGGGACCCCCATCAATTCACTACTTGATGAGTTTAGGTGGCCGACCGGCCCGCCGTCAATCGCAGGCCGCGACCCGATCACCACGGAACGCCATTCTTTTCATGATCGACAGTTCATTCTTAAACGAAAAAGAAAGAATTCCCCATTCGGTTCGGCCGCAGGCATGGAATTCTCCGATGAATCTCATTAAAGTGACTCACGGGTGGCTCTGGGGTGAGCCCGGGCGCGGGCCGCAAAACGGCCCGCGCCCCATCCCCGGCCTCAGTGGACGCCGCGCCCCCGACACCCGATCTGACAATTTCCGGTCATTCATCATTGCCCGGAAAGTCGCGGGCTCCCGTGCCGTCCCAGGTCCGGAAATCGGCCGGACCCGAAAGTTCTTCGCGCCGCGGTCGTCGAATCCCGCCATTCTTCGCGCCGGACGCCCGAAAACCGCGCAGATCGCACGGAAACCTCGCGGAGCACACGAAACCCGCACCGGTCACGGGGTGAGCGGTGCGGGTTCCGTGGTGCGCCCTCGCCGCGAGGGCACGGATCACCCCTGATGAGGGGCTGGGAGATCACCGGGAGCCCAGTGCTCCCGGCCGGCCGGGCTAGTGCTCCTCGGCCAGTTCCGCGCGCACCCGGTGCAGGTGGTGCCGCACGGCGGAGGCGCTGTCGTGCGCCAGCCGCTTGACCGACCGGGAGTCGCCGTGACGCAGCTCCCGCTTGCCGAGCTGCAGCGACTGCGTGTGCGCGTCGATCTGCAGTCGCAGCCAGGCTCGGTCGAAGCGGTTGCCCGACTTGGCCAGCACGGCCTCGAGCCGCTCGCGCTGCACGCCGCTCGGCGCCTTCGGCAGGCTCACGTGCAGCCGGTCCGCCACCGCGCGCAGCCGCGCGTCGAGATGGCGGTGGTCGCGGACCAGACGCCAGGCCACCGCCCGGACACCTCGGTCCCTGGACTTGCCGAGCGCGGCCTTACCCGCGGCGATCTCGGCCAGGTGGCCGCGGTGCGCCTGCCGCAGGTACGCCCTGTCCTGGGCGTTGACCAGCGCCGACGCCTCGGCCTGGGCGATCATGGGGGTGCTGCCCGGCGACGTCGGCTGAGCCTGCGCCGTGGCGGGGACGGTGAACGCCAGCACGGCCGCGACGCCCGCGGGTACTAACTTCCGTGCTGTACTCATCGGGTCCCTCCTTTCATCGGGACCCGTGCCTGCTTCCCCGATCGCTCCGAGGTATTCGGCTCAATACGGATCAATTCGGGTCAATTCGGTGGATCGAATCGGCCGTCCACAGCGGTCCAGCCGCCGTCCACGTACAACACCGAGCCGGTCACGAAGCTCGCGGCGTCGCCGGCCAGGTAGACCACGGCCCCGGCCAGTTCGCGGGCCTGCGCCCAGCGGCCGAGCGCGCTCTTGGCCGCGTAGGCGGCGTACCAGGCGGGGTCGTCCTTGATCTGGCGGGTCAGCGGCGTCTCGACCACGCCCGGCGCGATCGCGTTGACGCGCACGCCGTGCGGGCCGAACTCGGCCGCCGCGGTGCGCAGCAGTTGCACCAGCCCGGCCTTGGTGGCCGCGTAGACGCCCTGGCCGGGCTCGGTCACCGACGCCCTGATCGAGGCGAAGCCGATGACGGAGCCGCGGCCGCGCGCCACCATGCCCGCGCCGAAGGCCCGCACCACGTCGAACGAGGCCCGCAGGTTCAGCCCCACCACCCGGTCGAACTCGGCGTCGGAGTAGTCGAGCAGCCGCTTGCGCACATTCGTCGCGGCGGTGAACACCAGCACGTCGGCCGGCTCCGCCGCGGCGGCCGCGCGCACGGCGGCCGGGTCGAGCACGTCGAGCCGGATCGCCCGGCCCGCGCACGCGCCCGCCGTCTCCCCTGCCGACTCCAGGTCGCGGTCGGCGCACACCACCCGCGCGCCGTGGGCGGCCAGCGCGAGCGCCGACTCCCTGCCGATCCCGCTGCCGGCCCCGATCACCACGGCCCGCCGCCCGTCCAGCCTGAACAGCCGCTCATAACCCGTCATGCGGGAACCCTAAGTCCGCCGGGCCCAGTCGGACCTGAGCAACTCGTATTCGACGTCGCCGAGTTCTTCGCCCTCGATGTGGTCGGGCCAGTCCTGGAAGAACGTGCGCACGTACCTGAGGCCGCTCTTCTCCATGACGCGGCGCGAGGCGGTGTTGACGGTCATCGTCTCGGCGTACACGCGGCGCGCGCCCAGCACGCGGAAGGCGTGGTCGACGAGCGCCCGCGAGCCCTCGGTCGCGTAGCCCTTGCCCCAGGCCGACTTGTGCAGCCGGTAGCCGAGTTCCGGCTCGTCCTCGGGCTCGCCGCGCTGGGCGCGCAGGTGGAACCAGCCGAGGAACGCGCCGGTGGACTTCTCGATCGCGGCCAGGAAGAGCCGGTCCATGAAGACGGGCAGCTCCTCGCCGACCACCTCCTCGCGCGGGGTCGGCCTGCCGCCGTTGATGTAGAACATGACCTCGGGGTCGTTGTGCAGGGCGACGAGGTCGTCGGCGTCCGACTCGGCCAGCCGGCGCAGGACGAGCCGCTCGGTCTCCAGGTAGATGTCCACGAGCGTACGGTAACCGCGGGTCCATCCCTGGATCGACGCGTTTTCTACGGGCGGATGATGGCCATCCGGGTGACGGTCAGCTCCTCGGCGGCGAAGCGCGGGCCCTCGCGTCCGGCGCCGGAGTCCTTGACGCCGCCGTACGGCATGTTGTCGGCCCTGAACCCGGGCACGTCGTTGACCACCACGCCGCCGGCCTCGATGCGTTCGATCGCGGCGAAGGCCGTGGCCAGCGAGCGGGTGAACACGGCCGCGTGCAGGCCGTACCTGGAGGCGTTGACGGCGGTGAACGCCGACTCCAGGTCGGGCACCGCGCGCACGCACACCACCGGGCCGAAGATCTCCTCCGCCCAGGCCGGGCTGCCGTCGGGCACGTCGGTGAGGACGGTGGGCACGATCGCCCGCCCGTCGCGCACGCCGCCGGTCAGCACGCTCTCACCCGCGATCCAGGACAGGACCCGGTCGGTCGCGTCGGGGTCGATGAGCGGCGCGACGCGGGTCTCGGGCAGGCGCGGGTCACCGACCTCGACCGCCTTGACGCGCTCGGCCAGCAGCGCCAGGAACGGCTCGCGCACCGGCTCCTCGACCAGCACCCGCTGCACGGAGATGCACGCCTGGCCGGAGGCGTAGTAGCCGCCGCGCACGACCGCGTCGGCGGCGGCGGGCAGGTCGGCGTCGGCGGCCACCACCAGCGCGGCGTTGGAGCCCAGTTCGAGCAGCGTCTTGGTGGGCGCGGCGGCCCTGGCGACGGCGTGCCCGGCGGCGGCCGAGCCGGTGAACGACACCGCGCCGAGCCGCCGGTCGCCGACCAGCGCCCGGCCCCACCGTGACGTCCCCGGTGACGAGCTGGACCGCGGCCGGCGGCAGCGCCCCGCTCTCACGCAGCAGGTGGACCAGCCACGACGTGGCCAGCGGCGTGGCCGGGGCGGGCTTGACGATCACCGGGCAGCCGGCCGCCACCGCCGGGGCGATCTTGTGGGCGGCGAGCAGCAGCGGATAGTTGAACCCGGTGATGCCGACGACGACCCCGATCGGGCGCCGGGTCCAGAACCCGATCAGCCCCTCGCCGGACGGCAGCAGGTCGAGCGGCACCGTCTCGCCGTGCAGCCTGGCCACCTCCTCGGCGGCGGTGGTGAGGGTGAGCAGCGTCCTGGCGACCTCGACGCGGCAGTCGACCAGCGGTTTGCCGGTTTCGAGCACGAGCAGGTCGGCGAACTCGGCGCTCCGGGCGGCGACCGCGTCGTGCGCGGAGCGGAGTGCGGCGCGGCGGGCGTGCGAGGGCAGGGCGGCCATGGCGGGGGCGACCGCCCGTGCCTCGTCGACCGCGCGGGTGGCGAGGGCGGGGGTGCCGAGCGGGGACCTGGCCACCAGGGTGCCGTCGTAGGGGAAGGTCACGTCGGTGGTGGTGTCGGTCGTCAGCCACGTGTCGCCGATCGGGAGGCCCTGGGGCCATGCGGTGGTCACCATGGTTCACCTGTTCCCGCCGTAGAAGGTAACTGTCCCTTTCGCGTGGTCAGGGGTGGTCGCGGTGGAGGAAGCGGCGGGCGGCCTCGGCGAAGACGCGGGTGCAGCGGACGATCTCGGCCACCTCCACGTACTCGTCCGCCTGGTGGGCGATCCACTTGCCGCCCGGCCCGTACACCACCGAGGGCACCCCGCCCCAGTGGGTCAGCACCGTGCCGTCCGTCGAGCCGGGCACCCCGCCGTAGACGGGCTCGGCGCCGGTGACCGTGCGGTGGGCGGCGGCCAGGGCGGCCACCACCGGGTCGGAGACGGGCACGTCCACCGGCGGCCGGTCCACCAGGACGGACACCTCGGCGGTGAACCCGTCGCCGCCGGCCAGCGCGGCGACCCGGTCGGCGATCACCTTGTGCTCCACCCCCGGCACGGTCCTGACGTCGATGAACAGCGACGCGGTCGCCGGGATCACGTTGACCTGCTCCTCGGCGCCGGCCCTGACCACGGTCGGCGTGACGTACACCTCGCCCAGGTGCTCGTGCGCCGGATGCGCCCGCTGAAGCTCGCGTTGCAGCGCGCCCAGCCGGTCCACCAGCGCGGCGACGGCCAGGACGGGGTTGCGCCCGTGCTCGGGCATCGCGCCGTGGGCCATCTTGCCGGTGAGGTCCACGCGCAGCCGCAGCGCGCCCTTGGCCACCGCGCAGATCTCGCCGGCCTCGGGCTCGGCCACGATGGCGCCGTCGACGTCGGCGGCCAGGCCGCAGGAGACGAAGTGGTGCGCGCCGATCATCAGCCCTTCCTCGTCGGCCAGCGCGGCCACCTTGATCCGCCCGGGGAACGGCCCGGCGAGCTGCAGCGCGCGGGTGGCGTGGAGGATGGCGGCCAGGCCGGACTTCATGTCGGCGCTGCCCCGGCCCCACAGTCTGCCGTCGCGGATCTCCCCGCAGAACGGGTCGACCGTCCAGGTGGCCAGGTCGCCTTCGGTCACCACGTCGGTGTGGCCCTCGAACAGCAGCGTCGGCCCGTCGCCCGCGCCGCCCTCGACCACCGCGACCACGTTCGGGCGGCCGGGCGCGGCCTCGTACACGACCGGGTCCCAGCCCCACTCGCGCATCTTGGCCGCGACCAGGTCGGCGGCGGGCTGCTCGGTGCGGCCCCTGGCCGGGTCGTAGGTGCTCGGGATGCGCACGAGCGCCTGCGTGAACTCCACCACCGCGCGGGCGTCGACGTCGATCACAGCAGTCCCTCCAAGGTCGGTACGGCCTCCAGCAGCGCCCGCGTGTACGGGTGGCGGGGCTCGGCCCACACCTCGTCCACGGGCCCGGTCTCGACGATCTCGCCGTCGTGCATGACCGCGACGCTCTCGCACACGTACCGGACCACCGACAGGTCGTGCGAGACGAAGACCAGGGTCAGCCCGAGCTCGTCGACCAGATCGGCCAGCAGGTTGAGTATCTGCCCGCGGACGGAGACGTCCAGCGCGCTCACCGGCTCGTCGGCGACCAGTACCTTCGGCCGGGGGGCGAGCGCGCGGGCGATGGCGATGCGCTGGCGCTGGCCGCCGGAGAACTGGTGCGGGTAGCGGTCGGCGGCCCCGGCGGGCAGGCCGACCGCGTCGAGCAGGTCGGACACCCGGCCGCCGACCGGCTCGCCCAGCGCGACCAGGGGCTCGGCGACGAGGTCGCGCACCCGCATGCGCGGGTCGAGCGAGCTCATCGGGTCCTGGAAGACGATCTGCAGGTTCTCGCGCAGGAAGCGCAGCCGCCGCTCGGGCAGGCCGGTGATCTCCCGCCCGTCGAAGCGGATGGAGCCGGACGTGGGCCGGTCGAGCGCGCACAGCAGGCGCAGCAGCGTGGACTTGCCCGACCCGGACTCGCCGACCACGCCGAACCGTTCGCCGCGCCGCACGTCCAGCGAGACGTCGCGCAGGGCGTGCACGACCTCGCCGGGGCGGGTGAGCGAGGCGCGCGGACGGCGGTAGACGCGGGTGAGCCCGCGCGCCTCGATCAGCGCGCCGCCCCCGTCAGTCGGCGGGGTGCCAGCAGGCGAAGGCATGGGCGTCTCCTGTCCGCGGCTGTTCGGCCGGCGTGGGCCCGGTCAGTGCCGGTTCTGTCGCGCAGATCTCGGTGGCGTGCGGGCAGCGGTTCCTGAACACGCAGCCGTCGGGGAACCCGCCGGCCGGGGGCACGCTCCCGGTGATCGTGGGCAGCCGGGTGCCCCGGGGCGGCAGCCTGGACGCGGCCAGCAGCCCTTGGGTGTAACGGTGCCTGGGCCGGGTGAAGACCTGGCGGATCGGGCCGCTCTCGACGATGCGGCCGCCGTACATGACCAGGACCCGTTCGCAGACCGACGCCACCACGGCCAGGTCGTGGGTGATGAACAGCAGCGCGGGCGCGACCTCGGCGATCAGGTCGAGCATCTGCCGCTGCACGGTGACGTCGAGCGCGGTGGTGGGTTCGTCGCAGATGAGCAGGCCGGGCTCGTTGGCCAGGGCGATGGCCAGCATGACGCGCTGGCGCTGCCCGCCGGAGAGCTGGTGCGGGTAGGCGCGGGCGAGCTGGGCCGGGCGCGGCAGGCGCACCCGTTCGAGCAGGCCGAGCCCGCGCTCGCGGGCTCGCGCGCGCGGCGTGCCGTGCAGGGTCATGACCTCGGCGACCTGCGCGCCGACGCGCATGAGCGGGTTGAGCGCGGTCATCGGCTCCTGGAAGACCATGGACACGTCACGGCCGCGCAGGCCCTTCAGCTCCCGCTCGGGTACGCCGAGCAGGTCGCGCCCGCCCAGCCTGGCCCGTCCTGCGGCGGTGACGCCCTCGGGCAGCAGACCCATGATCGACAGCGCGGTCAGCGACTTGCCCGACCCCGACTCACCGATCAGCCCGACCCGCTCGCCCGCCGCGATCTCGAACGACACCTCGCGCACCAGCTCCACCGGCCCGGTGCGGACGCTCAGCCGCTCAACGCTCAGCACTGATCCTCCTGAGCCTGGGGTCGAGCACGTCGCGCAGCCCGTCGCCGAGCAGGTTGAAGCCGAGCACGGCCAGCGCGATCGCCAGCCCCGGCCACAGCGCCAGCCGCGGCGTGGAGAACAGCAGCTCCTGCGACTCCTGCAACATCCGGCCCCACGACGGGACGGGCGGCCGGGTGCCGAAGCCGAGGAACGACAGCGCCGCCTCGGCCAGGATGGCGATCGCGAACGACACCGACGCCTGGACGATCAGCATCGGCCCGATGTTGGGCAGCACGTGCCGCACCGCGATGGCCGTGCCGCGCCGTCCGGCGGCCCGGGCGGCCAGGATGTAGTCGGTCACCATGACCTGGAGCGTGGCGGCGCGGGCCACGCGGGCGAACGCGGGCACGGTGGCCACCCCGATCGCGATCATCGCGGTGAGCGTGCCCGCGCCGTAGACCGCGCCGAGCATGATGGCCAGCAGCAGCGCGGGGAAGGCGAACACCAGGTCGTTGACCCGCATGATCAGTTCCGACAGCCAGCCGCGCGGGGTCATCCCGGCGATCACGCCCAGCGGCGTGCCGATCAGCGCGGCGATGCCGACGGCCACCACGCCCACGTAGAGCGTGGTGCGCGCGCCCACCATGAGCCGGCTGAGCGTGTCGCGGCCGAACTTGTCCGCGCCGAGCGGGTAGCCGTCGCCGGGCGGCTGGAGCTTGCGCGCGGCGTCGACGAGGGTGGGGTCGTGCGGGGTCCACACGAACGACAGCAACGCGGTCAGCACCACGATCCCGACCAGCGCGCCGCCGACGATCAGCCCGGCGTTCCACCGGCCGCGCATCCGGCCTCGCATCCGGCCTCGCATCCGGCCGCCGGTTCCGGTCCCGGTCATCGCAGCCTCGGGTCGAGCAGGTGGTAGGTCACGTCCACCACGAAGTTGATCAGCAGCACGGCCAGCACCAGCACCATCACCACGCCCTGGACGAGCAGCAGGTCGCGCCCGGCGACGCCGTTCAGCAGCAGGTCGCCGAGCCCGGGGATGACGAACACCCGCTCCACCACGACCGCGCCGATCAGCAGCGTGGCCAGTTGCAGCCCGAGCACGGTGACGACCGGGACGGCGGCGTTGCGCAGGCCGTGCCGCCACAGCGCGCCCATCGCGCCGCGGCCCTTGGCGCGGGCGGTGCGCAGGTAGTCCTCGCGCATGACGTCGAGCACGGCGCTGCGCACGTAGCGGGTGAGCACCGCGCCCTGCACCAGCCCGAGCGACAGCCACGGCAGCACCAGGCCGCGCAGCCACTCCCCCGGGCTCTCCGCGAACGGCACGTACCCGCCGGACGGCAGCACCTGGGCGCGCACCGCGAACACGAACACCAGCAGGATCCCGGCCAGGAACGCCGGGATCGCGATGCCGAGCTGGCTGGCCGCGCTGATCGCCGCGCCGAGCGGGTTGCGGTGGTGCACGGCCGCGAACGTGCCGGCCGGGACCGCGATCAGCAGCGCGATCACCATGCCGCCGAGCACCAGCACCGCCGTCACGTTGAGCCGTTCGGCGATCTGCGGGCCGATGGGCGCGCCGGTGACGTACGAGACGCCGAAGTCGCCGCCGGGCAGGCCGCCGGCCCAGTCGAGGAACTGCGCGGCGGGCGGCCTGTCGGTGCCGAACTGCCGGCGCAGCTCGGCCACCGCCTCGGGGGTGGCGTTCACGCCGAGCGCGATCTCGGCCGGGTCGCCGGGCAGCAGCGCCATGAACGCGAACACCGCCACGGCGGCCACGGCGGTGCTCGCCAGCAGCACCGCGACCCGTTTGAGCAGGTACAGGCTCACTGCTTGGCGAGCGCGGTGAAGTCGAAGGACTCCGCGATGGCGTTCTTCGGCAGCCCGGTGACGCCCTTCTTCGCCACGATCAGGTTCGGGAACAGGAACAGCCAGTCGGCGGCGGCGTCGTCGGACAGCAGCTTGGCGGCCTTCTTCAGGTCGTCGGTCTGCTGCTGCTCGGTGCCGGAGTCGGCGGAGGCGAGGAGCTGGCCGAATTCCGGGTTGTCGTAACGGAAGTAATACGACTTATCGGCAAATATGCCGATATCCCGGGGTTCGACGTGATTGATGATCGACATGTCGTAGTCGGCCTGCTTGAACACCACGTCCAGCCAGCGGGCCGGGAACTCCAGCGGCTCGATGTCGGCCGTGATGCCCACCTGGGCCAGCTGCGACTTGACCACCTGCGCGCTCGCCACCGCGTACGGCAGGTTCGGAATGCGCATCTTGACGGTGTACGTCTTGCCGCCCAGCAGTTCCTTGGCCTTGGCCGGATCGTACGGGTAGTCGCCGGTGCGGTCCTCGTACCAGGGGTCGGTGGGCGGCACCATCGAGCCGATGAGCTGCCCGCGCCCGGCCCAGGCGGTGTCGAGCAGCGCCTTGTGGTCGATGGCGTGCCGCACGGCCTGGCGCACCCGCTTGTCGTCGAACGGCGGCCGGCCGTTGTTCATCGACAGCACCACCTCGCCGTTGGTGGTGCCCTCGATGGTCTGGAAGCGCGCGGTGTCGGCGAACTGCTGCAGCGACTCGGGCGCCTGCACGCTGGAGATCACGTCGATGCGGCTGGTCAGCAGCGCGTTGTTGAGCGCCGTCGGGTCCTTGAAGTACTTCAGCGTGACGGCGGAGACCTTCGGCTTGGCGCCCCAGTACTTCGGGTTGGCGTCGAGCCTGATCGAGTCGCCGCGCCGCCAGGCGCCCAGCACGTACGGGCCGGTGCCGACCGGCTTGTTGGCCAGGTCGGCGACGCCGGTGCGGCTGAACATCGCGCCGAGCCTGGTCGCCATCGCGTACAGGAAGCCGTTGCTCGGGTTCTTCAGCGTGACGACGGCGGTGGAGTCGTCCTTCTTCTCCACCTTGTCGACGACGTCGAACTGGGTCTTGATCTTGAGCTTCCAGTCGGTCTTGACCCGGTCGAGCGAGAACACCACGTCGTCGGCGGTGAACGGGGCGCCGCTGCTGAACGTGACGCCCTTGCGCAACGTGAACGTGTAGGTCTTCCGGTCGGGCGAGACCTCCCACCGCTCGGCCAGCAGGGGCTGGATCTGCCCGTCCTGGTCGAGCTTGACCAGGCCCTCGTACACGTTGACGAGCAGCGCCTGCGGGATGGCCGCGCCCTCGGTGGAGGTGAAGTCGAGGTTGGCGGGCTCGGCCACGAACCCGACCGACAGCGACTCGGCGGCGGGCGTGCCGCCACCCGCGCCCGGGGTGGAACCCCCGCCGCAGGCCGCCGTGGCCAGCAGGAGACCGCCCACGGCGATCATTGTTCCGATTCGCCCCATGTTCTACAGCCTCCTGGCTAGTGCACTGGTCTGACCAGTAGACTACGCACCCTGCCAGTCTGGCGCAGCTCGGGTCAAGGGAGCGTGCATTGGGGAGTCCCCGCTTTGAGCCGGTACGCACCGTACGCGCCTATGAGCGAGTCGTCGAACAGGTCGAAGAGGCCATCGAGAGCGGCGCGTTGTGCCCCGGCGAGCGGCTGCCCAGCGAGCGGGAGCTGATGGGGCAGTTCTCCGTCAGCCGGTCCACGGTGCGCGAGGCGCTGCGGGTGCTGCAGGCGCGCGGCCTGGTGCGCTCGCGCCCCGGCGACCCGAACGGGGCCGAGGTGCTGCCGTTCACGCCCGCCGCCCTGCACAAGTCCATGACCACGCTGGCCCGCGTGGACGAGCTGTCGCTGGCCGAGCTGGTGCAGTTCAGGATGGTGCTCGACGCGTCGGCCGCGCTGCTGGCCGCGCGGCTGCGCACGGACGCGCACCTCACCGAGATGGACGCGGCCATCGCCCGCATGCGCGAGTCACTGACCGCCGGGCACGAGGCGTTCGGCGCCGCCGACGTGGCCTTCCACGACGCGGTGACCAGGGCCGCGCGCAACAAGCTGATCCAGATCTGCGTCGACGTGGTGCGCTCGATCGTGCTGGACCTGGTCAAGGAGCGGATCGCGGCCGCGCCCGACGGCGTGGCGCTGATGCGGCGCAGCATCACGCACCACGAGGAGGTGCTGGCCGCCATCAGGGCGGGTGACGGGCCGCTGGCGGCGCGGCTGTCGCGTGAGTCGCTGTACGACTACTACGCCGGCCATGTCCGCCCCGGCGAGCGCGCCGCACTCCGCGCGCTCCTGGAGTGACCCGCCGCGTCACCTGCTGATCGGTGGGTCCTGCGGGATGCGGACCGTGGAGGCGTCGTCCTGCGGGATGCGGACCGGGGAGGCGTCGGCCTGCGGGATGCGAATCAGGAAGGTGGCGCCGGCGCCCGGGGTGGAGGTGACGGTGGCCGTGCCGCCGTGGGCCGAAGCGACCGCCGCCACGATCGACAGCCCGAGCCCGCTCCCCCCGCCCATGCGCCCGGCCGGTCTCCGGTGGGCGCGGTAGAAGCGTTCGAAGACTCGCTCGGCCTGCTCGGGTTCCAGTCCTGGCCCTTCGTCGGCGACCTCGATCAGCGCGTACCCGCCGTCGCGTGCCACCCGTACGGTGGCCGGGGTCCCGTCGGGGGTGTGGTCGAGGACGTTGGCCAGCAGGTTGCCGACGAGCTGCCGCAGGCTGGCCGGGTCGCCGGTGACCGGCACCGGGCCGGAGCCCACGGCCGAGATCGGCCGGCCCGGCGCGACGGCGAGCGTGTCCGCGACGGCGTCGGCGGCCAGCTCGGCCAGGTCCACCGGCACCCGCTCCCGCGGACGTCCCCGGTCCAGCCTGGTGAGCTGCAGCAGCTCCTCGACCAGCAGGCCCATGCGGGCGGCCTCGGACTCGATGCGCGTCATCGCCCGGTCCAGGTCCTCCGGCCTGGCGTGCGCGCCGCGTCTGAACAGCTCGGCGTAGCCGCGGATGGTGGCGACCGGGGTGCGCAGCTCGTGCGAGGCGTCGGCGACGAACCTGCGCAGCCGTTCCTCCGACTCCTCCCGCTGCTTGAACGCCACCTCCAGGTCGGCGGCCATCGTGTTGAAGGCGTGGCCGAGTCGCCCGACCTCGGTGCTGGGCGGGGCGGCGTCGATCCGGCGCTCCAGTTCGCCCGCGCCGATGCCGGCGGCGGCGTCGGCCATCCGCTCCAGCGGGCGCAGTCCGCGCCGCACCAGCCAGGCCGCCAGCACGGTCAGCCCGGCCAGCACGATGGCCGAGGTGATGCCGAGCACGCCGGCGAGCCGGCTGATCAGCTCCCGGTCGGCCGCGTCCTGCCCGAACGCGGCCGAAGTCCCCCACGCTTCGGGGGCGGCTTCGGCGCGGTCGGTGGCCCAGTCCTGCAGGGCGCCGAACGTGGCGCCGGACACCAGGATCAGCGCCAGCGCCACCAGCCCCACCGTGGTCAGCACGAGACGGGTACGCAGCGACATCACGGCCGCCCCGGCAGCCGGAGCACGTACCCGATGCGGGGTTTGGTGTGGATGAGCGGCGGCCCGTCGCGGTCGATCTTCCTGCGCAGGTAGCTGATGTAGGTCTGCACGACGCCGTCGTTGCCGCCGAAGTCGTACTCCCACACGTGGTCGAGGATCTGCCGCTTGGTCAGCACCTTGCCCGCGTTGTCCAGCAGGAAGCGCAGCAGCTTGAACTCGGTGGGCGTCAGGTCGATCGGCTGCCCGGCGCGGAAGACCTCGTAGGTGTCGTCGTCCACGACCAGGTCGGCGAAGGACACGCGGGCGCTCGGCGGCGGCTCGGCGGGCGGCGGCGCGGGGTGCCGGGTCCTGCGCAGCACGGCCTTGATGCGCAGGGTCAGCTCCTCCAGGCTGAACGGCTTGGTGACGTAGTCGTCGCCGCCCGCGCTCAGCCCGCCGATGCGGTCGTCGGTCGAGTCCCTGGCGGTCAGGAAGATCACCGGCACCTGCGAGCCGCCCGCCCGCAGCCGCCGGCACACCTCGGTGCCGAGGACGTCGGGCAGCAGCACGTCGAGCACGATCAGGTGCGGATCGGTCCCGGCGGCCAGCGCGAGCGCCGCCGAGCCGGTCGCGGCGATCGTCACCTCGTAGTCCTCGTACCGCAGCGCCGTGGCCACCAGATCGGCCAGGTACGGCTCGTCCTCCACCACCAGGATTCGGGTCACCCGGACATTGTGGACCCAGGTTCGCGATTCACAGCGTTCTCACAGAACGATCACAGAGCTCTGTGTGGGCGTCCTGGTCGACTGATCGGCATGGAGAGATTGACTGCCTTCGTGCTGCGCCGCCGGCGGCTGGTCGTGTTGCTGGCGGTGGCCGCGTTCCTGGCGGGGCTGGCCGCGACGCCGTTCGCCGTGCAGCGGTTTTCCGAGGACTACGGGCATCCTGGCGTGCCCGCCTTCGACGCCAACCGGGAGATCGCCCGCCTGTACGGCAACGGGGGTGCGCAGCGTCCCACCGTGGTCGTCGTGACGCTGCCGGCCGGGCGTCCGGCCAAGGGCGCCGCGCCGGAGTTGCGCCGCGCGTTCTCCGCCGTGCTCGGCGCGCTGCCCGGCTCGCGCGTGGTGTCGTACGCGAACACCGGCGATCCGCGGCTGATCGGATCGGACGGCGGGACGACGCTCGGCCTGGTCTTCGCCGGGACGCCCGCGGACGGCGGCCCGCCCGGAATGGGGCTCGGCGAGTCGCCGGACGTGCGCGCGCCGATCACCGCCGCGATGAGACCGCACCTGCCGCCGGGCACGGGCGTGACCTTCACCGGCTTGAACGCCCTCTCCCCCGCCGTCGACGCGGGCGGCCTGGACGTGGGCACCAAGCTCGTCGTGGGCGTGGTGGCCGCGCTGGTGGTCCTGCTGCTGGTGTTCCGGTCGATGCTGGCGCTGGTGCCGCTGCTGATCTCGGTGGTGGCCATCGGCGTCTCGCTCGGGACGCTGCTGCTGCTGTCGTTCGTCATGACGGTCCACGACGTGGCGCTGACCACGATGCCGCTACTGGGGCTCGGCATCGCGGTCGACTACTCGCTGCTGATCGTGGCCCGCTGGCGTGAGGAGCAGGCGCGCGGGCACCGGGGCGACGCGGCGGTGCGCCTGGCCATGGCGGGGGCCGGCCGGGCCGTGCTGTTCAGCGGGGCCGTGGTGGCGGCCGGGCTGATCACGATGGTGGCGTTGCCGGTGCCGTTCCTGCGCAGCCTGGGGCTGGCGGGGATGGTGATCGCGGCGGTCAGCGTGGCCGTCACGCTGACGGTGCTGCCGGTGCTGCTGGCCCGGGCCGGGGAACGCCTGGACCGCAGAGTCGCCCGCGGGGTCGCCCGCAGGGCCGCCCGCCGGGCCGCCGGGTCCCGCCCGTCCGGGCGGCTCGGTGGGCTCGGCCGCGCCTCCTCGGGCGGGCGACTCGGTGGGCTCGGCCATGCCTCCTCGGGCGGGCGGTTCGGCCGGGAGGCGCGGGCCGGGCGGTTGTGGTCGGGGTGGGCGCGGCGGGTGGTGCGGCACCGGCACCTGGCGCTCCTGGCCTCCGGCGGCCTGCTGCTGGTCCTCGCCGTCACCGCCACCCAGATCGACCTCGGCCAGCCCGAGAGCCGCCACCTGGTGACCGGCCAGGGCTCGCCGGCGACCGCGGAGGCGTCGCCGAGCGCCTCCGCCACCGTGACCGAGGCGTCGCCGAGCGCCTCCGTGGCCGAGCCGTCGCCGAGCGCCTCCGTGGCCGAGCCGTCGCCGAGCGCCTCCGTCGCCGAGGCGTCGCATCCGCGGGCGGCGGCGGGCGCCGCGCTGGCCGCGCTCGGGCGGGCCGGGTTCCCGGCCGGCGTGATCACCCCGTTCGACGTGCTCGTCACCGGCGACCCCGGCCCCGCGGCCGAGCGGATCAGGCGGGTGCCCGGCGTGCACGCCGTGCTCGCCCCCGACGAGCCCGCGTGGCGGACGCGCGGGACGTCGCTGCTCACCGTCCTGCCCGCCGAGGAGACGGGGGGCCGGGCGGGCGAGGCGGTCATCGCGCGGGTGCGCGCCGCCGTGCCGGACGGCGCGCGCGTGGGCGGCGCGGCGGCGCAGAGCATCGACCAGCGCGAGCAGGCCTACGGCGCGTTCCCGTGGATGCTGGCCATGATCGCGCTGGTGACGTTCGTGCTGCTGGCGCGGGCGTTCCGGTCGATCGTGCTGCCGCTGAAGGCCATCGCGCTCAACCTGCTCTCGCTCGGCGCGGTGATCGGCGCGATGGTGCTGCTCTGGCAGTACGGCTGGGGCACCGAGCAGCTGTTCGGCCTGCCGCCCACGGGCTCGGTCGGCGAGTACGTCCCGCTGACGATCTTCGCGTTCCTGTACGGCCTGAGCATGGACTACGAGGTCTTCATCCTGGCCAGGATGCGCGAGGAGTACGACAGGACCGGCAGCACCGTCCAGGCGATCGTGGAGGGCGTCGGGCGGACCGGCCGGCTGGTCAGCTCGGCCGCGCTGATCCTGTGCATCTCGTTCGCGTCCCTGGCCATGACGCCGGAGCTGGACGTGAAGGTGTTCGCCAGCGGCGTGGCGCTCGGCGTGGCGCTGGACGCGACGCTCATCCGGGCCGTGCTGGTCCCGGCGGCCGTGGCGGTGATGGGCTCCTGGAACTGGTGGCTGCCCGGGTGGGCGGCGCGGGTGCTGCGCGTCCCCGCCGCGAAGGAGCCGACGCGGGCGGCGGTCCCTGAGCCTGCGGGGAATCGGGCGTAAGGGGTGTTATGTTGCCCACGTGGCGGGCGAGGATGCGGACGGGGTGGCGGAGGCGTTCCTGCGTGAACCGCGCCGTTACACCAGCCGCCAGGTGGCCGAGATGGCCGGGGTGCCGATGTACCGGGCCCGCAGGTTCTGGCGCGCGCTGGGTTTCGCGAACGTGGCCGACGACGCGGTCGAGTTCACCGACTCCGACGTCGAGGCGCTGAAGACGCTGGTCGGCATGGTCAGCTCGGGCATCTACGACGAGGAGCACGTGCTGCTGATCGCCCGCTCGCTGGGGCGGGCGACGACGCGGCTGGCCGAGTCGCAGGCCGAGCTGGGCGCCGAGGTGCTCGACCAGGCGGGGGTGCCGCTGGCCGAGCGGCCGCGCGCGTGGCGGCGGCGGGCCGAGCGGGTGGTGCCCGGCCTGGCCCGTCTGCTGGTCTACGCCTGGCAGCGCCAGCTCGCCGCCGCCGCGGGCCGGCTGGCCGACCAGGACATGAGCACGGTACGGCTGGCCGTCGGGTTCGCCGACCTGGTCGCGTTCACCCGGCTGAGCAGGCAGATCACCCCGACCGAGCTGGCCAGGCTGGTCGACAGCTTCGAGGGACGCTCGGCCGACGTCGTCACCTCCTCCGGCGGCCGGGTGGTCAAGACGCTCGGCGACTCGGTGTTGTTCGTGGCCGACAAGTCGCACGTGGCCGCCGAGATCGGGCTGCGGCTGATCGAGACGCACGCCAAGGTCAAGGGCATGCCGGAGCTGCGGGTCGGGCTGGCGGCCGGGCCGGTGATCTGGCGCATGGGCGACGTGTTCGGCACGACGGTGAATCTGGCCAGCAGGCTGACCGCGCTGGCGCTGCCGGGCGCGATCCTGGCCGATCCGGATCTGGCCGAGGAGCTGGAGGGCGATCGGGCGTTCGAGCTGCGTCCGGTGAACCGGCTGTCGGTGCGCGGGCTGGGCGAGCTGGCCCCGTTCACGGTGATGCGCGCCGTTCGCGGGACGAGCGGGCCACGAGAGTAGCGGGCGGGCGGCGAGCGATGTGAGGGGGGCGGGCGGGTGAGGTTCGTGCGGGCGGTCATCGACGGGCGGGTGGTGGCCGCGGACGCGCGGCTGGCGCTGGCCGCCGGGTACGGCCACTTCACCGCCATGCAGGTGCGCGACCGCCGGGTACGCGGCCTCGACCTGCACCTGGACCGGCTCGACGCGGCCAACGCCGAGCTGTTCGGCGAGCCGGTCGACCGCGCTCGGGTGCTCGACTCAATCCGTGCCGCGCTCGGCGACGACCTGCGCGACGCGGGGATCAGGGTGCACGTCCTGGCGGCGGACCGGCCGCACCTCATCGCCACGGCGGCCGCCCCGATCGACGCGAGCCCGCGCCCGCAGCGCGTCAGGTCGTACGTCTACCAGCGGTTCCTGCCGCACATCAAGAGCGTCGGCGGCATCCAGCAGACCTACCTCATGCGCCGGGCCGCCCTGGAGGGCGCCGATCACGCGCTGCTCACCTCGGCGGACGGCCTGATCAGCGAGGGCGCGGTGACGAACCTGGGCTGCCTGTCCGGCGGCCGGCTGATCTGGCCGCAGGCGCCCATGCTCGCCGGCATCACGATGGGGCTGCTGCGGCGGGCCGGGTTCCCGCAGGAGCGGCGGCCGCTGAAGGTCGCCGACCTGGAGGGCCACGACCTGGTGTTCCTCAGCAGCGCCCGGGGCCTGTCGCCGGTCGGCCAGGTGGACGAGTTCACGCTGAACCCGGACGAGAAGGCGTTCGCCCGGCTCCTGGCCGCCCTGGACGACACTCCCTGGGACCCGCTGGACTGATCCGGGATGCTCCCGGCCGGTCCCCGGGTTACAGCGATATATGACCAGATATTCGATTCTCGACCGTTCACTCGTCCGGCAGGGGCACGACCCGGCGGCGGCGCTGCGTGACACCGTGCGTTTCGCCCAGCAGGTCGAGGAGCTGGGATATCACCGGTTCTGGGTGTCGGAGCACCACAGCGTGCCCGGCGTGGCGGGTTCCGCGCCGACCGTGCTGGCGGCGGCGGTGGCCGCGGCCACGGACGAGATCCGGGTGGGCACCGGCGGCGTGATGCTGCCCAACCACCGTCCGCTGGTGGTGGCCGAGCAGTTCGGGGTGCTGGAGTCGCTGTATCCGGGACGCGTCGACATGGGGCTGGGCCGATCCGTGGGCTTCACCGGCGGCATACGCAAGGCGCTGGGACACGGCCTGGAGGACGCCGACGCCTTCGGCACGCAGCTCGAGGAGCTGCTCGGCTACTTCACCGGCGGCCAGAGCGCGTACCCGGGGGTGCACGCGTTGCCTGCCGAGGGGTTGCGTCCGCAGGCGTTCGTGCTGGCCATGGGGTCGGGCGCGGATCTCGCCGCCAGGCACGGGCTGCCGATGGTGATCGGCGGCGGGCCGCGCATGCTGGAGGCGGTGGGCCGCTACCGGTCCGCGTTCCGTCCGTCGGCGTGGGCGGCCGAGCCGTACGTGATGGTGGCGGTGAACGTCGCGGTGGCCGCGACCGAGCGCGAGGCGGCGCTGCTGCAACTGCCCGAGGCGTGGTCCACGGTGCGTTCGCGGACGAGCGGCGCGTTCCCGCCGCTGCTGCCCGCCGAGGAGATCGCCCGGCTGGAGCTCACGGAACGGGAGCGGGCGTTCCTGGACGAGGCCCGCAAGGGCCAGATCCACGGGACGGAGCGTGAGGTGGCGGTGGCGCTCGACTCGCTGGTGGCCTCGGCCGGGGCGGAGGAGGTGCTGGTGACGATGAACACCTACGACCTCGACCGGCGGCTCGACTCCTACCGGCGGCTGGCGTCGATCAGGTGACCGGTCCGGCCGGTGACGGATCCGAGATGGGCGCGCCGGTGCGCCCATCTCTTCGCGAGGGGGCCGATCACGCGGGAGCGGTCTCCCGTCGCGGTCAAGCCGTGTCCCGTCGCGGTCAGGCCGTGTCCCGTCGCGGACAAGCCGTCTCTCGCCGCGGACAGGCCGTCAGAACGGCCCGAGCTCGATGAGGACGCGCGCGAGCACGAGCACGGCGGCGGTGCCGAGGGCGAGGAAGGCGATCACCACGAGCGCCACCCGCAGCAGGGACGACACGACCTTGGTGACCTGGCGGACGGCGAAGCCCAGGACACAGCAGGCGAGGAAGGTGAGCAGGTACAGGACGCCTTCGGCGGCGAAGCCGATGTCCTGTGGGGCGGCGGCCAGGAGCGCCGCCCCGGCGGGGAAGACTAAGATCATCATGAGAGTCCAGGTGTGTGACGCGCCGATGGGGCCTGTACGAGTGCGGGCACTGCCGGTGCTCGTCGTGC
Organism: Nonomuraea antri; assembly: GCF_013283785.1. Taxonomy (GTDB): domain Bacteria; phylum Actinomycetota; class Actinomycetes; order Streptosporangiales; family Streptosporangiaceae; genus Nonomuraea; species Nonomuraea antri. Next base: position 6,764 of record NZ_JABCPZ010000164.1, on the reverse strand, counting down.
CGATCCGGAGGTGCCTGCCTGTTCGCTGGGGTGCCTGCCCGCGCCTGGGCGGTTCCGGCGGAGCTCTTGTTCGCATGGGTAAACCTTCAGTTAATCTTCAGTTGATTGCTTAGGTCTCCTGAAGTCAGGATTCCCCTGCCTGCTTCCTTCCAATCCATCGCGTGGCCGGGAGTGTTCTGGCTAGAATGCAGACTTCGCTGCGGGACGGGCGCATCCACTACCCGTTACGGGCGCGCTCATGCTCGCGTCTGAGCATCAGTAGATGTTTACTAGAATGCTGAAGCTCAGATGAGGGGTGCTTTCGATGGCGCAGGCATCAGACGATCCTGGAAGGGCGCTGGCGAAGCGGCTCAGATCGCTGCGCAGCAAGCACTGGCGAGACGTCAAGATCACTCAGGACCAGCTGGCGCGCGCGCTGGGAGTGAGTGTGCCGCTGATCTCGTCCTGGGAGTCCGAGGTGCACCCCAAGACGCCGCCCACGGCGCGGCTGCGGGCCTACGCGACGATCTTCTGCACCGAGCGCTCGTACGCGGACGGCACGCTGACGCACCTGGCGAGCCTGCGCCCCGAGGAGGAGATCGAGCGCGACCGCCTGCTGAAAGACCTGCTGAACCTGCGCAGGGCGGCGCTCGGCGATCCGTCCGGCGAGGACGCGGCCCCCGCCGGCGACCTCTGGCGCTTCAGTGACGGCAAGCCGGTCACCCTGATCTGCGCCAGGCTGCCCGAGGACAAGCTGGCCCGCATGCCGTACGCCGATCCCGACGACCCCGACTACGTCGAGCTGTACACCTACGCCGACCTCGACTCGCTGCTCGAACTGCACGGCCGGATCCGGGCCGCGAACCCGCTGAGCGAGGTCCACACGCGCACCGCCCAGTTGCTCATGCCCGACGACCTGACCACCCACCTGGTGCTGCTCGGCGGCATCGACTGGAACCAGGTCGCCGCCCAGACGCTGGCGAGACTGCACCTGCCCGTCCGGCAGGTGGCCGACTGGGACGCCGGGCCCGGCGGCGCCTATTTCCAGGCCGGCGACGAGCGCTTCGCCCCGGTGCTCGATGAGGCGGGCCGGCTGCTTGAGGACGTCGCGCTGTTCTACCGCGGCCCCAACCCGCTCAACACGAGGCGCACCATGACGATGTGCAACGGCTTCTACGGCCGCGGCACGCTCGGCGCGGCGCGCGCGCTGACCGACCCCAGGTTCCGCGACAGGAACGCGGCCTATTGCCGGGAGCGCTTCGCCGGCCAGGAGAGCTTCGCCATCCTCATGCGGGTCAGCGTGCTCAACGGCGTGGTGCTCACGCCGGACTGGACCAATGAGGAGTCGCGCTTGTTCGAGTGGTCATCATGACGAGCGCCGGACCGATGCTCGGGAAGTTCCCGGATGTTCCACCGCTCCTTCGTGTGAAGACCGCGTCCACCATGATCTCACCCCTTCGCCGGGACACTCCGTCCAGCACCTCGCCCACCGTGAGGTCGGCAGCCGGTGGAACCGGCCGGCGTCAGTGGAACTCCGGCCAGGAACCCGAGCATGGAAAAGGGCCGCCGCCGACGGAATCGAAATGATTGGACCTACTCATGGAGTCGAGCAGCGAGCCCTGGGCCGGAGCAGACCCGGCGCGTGCCCCAGGCACATCGAGCCGTTCCGCACAGACCCATGGCTCGCCCGACCCGCACGACGGTCCTTCCTCGTGGCGTTCCGCCGACCATCATGGCTCGCACAGGTGGTTGCTGCCATCCACTGACGCTCCCGCGGCCGGCCGGATCGACGCGATCGTCGTGCCCACCGTCCGGCCCGCCGCCTACCTGCGCAGGATCATCCCGCTGGCGCGCAAGCTGGGCTGCCCGCTGGTGACGATCTCCAGTGGCCAGTGGACGGACAAGCGCAGGGTCCGGCGCGAGGCGTCCGAAGGGGGTGCGACGCCGTCCGAGCTGCTGGCCATCGACCTGCCCGGGCCGTCGAGCGTGCGCCTGCCGCAGCTGCGTACCTCGGCGGTCCTGCCGCCGCTGTTCCGGCGGCGCGCGGACACCGCGATCAAGCGCAATCTCGCGCTCGCGCTGTCCAGGATGATGCGCTGGGACCACGTCGCCTTCCTCGACGACGACATCGAGGTGGGCGCGCCCGACGACCTGTTCCGGGCGGCCGAGCTGCTGGGGCGCTACAACGCGGTCGGCCTGGACATCCGCGGCATGCCGGACAACTCCGTGGTGTGTCACGCCAACCGGGCGGTGGGCGGCGCGCAGGAATGCTTCGTCGGCGGCGGCGCGCTGGTGATCGACGCGGCGCGTACGACGTCCTTCTTCCCCGACATCTACAACGAGGACTGGTTCTTCCTGCTCGCCCCGGCGGGCCTGCGCCCGGTCACGATGATCGGTCACGCGGTCCAAGAGCCCTACGACCCCTATCGCACCCCGGAGCGGGCCAGGCAGGAGGAACTCGGCGACGTGCTGGCCGAGGGCGTGTTCTGGCTGCTGGACGAGAACGGTGACCTGAGCGGGGCCGACGAGAGGTACTGGCGGCAGTTCCTCGGCAAGCGCGCCCGTTTCATCAACGACATCCTGGCCCGCGTCCCCGGCATCGACGTTCCGCCCGGCGAGAAGCAGCGGATGACGGCGGCGTTGAAGGCGGCACGCGGCCGGCTCTTCCGCATCACGCCCGAGCTGTGCGTCGACTACCTGCGTGCCTGGCGCGAAGACCAGGAGATCTGGCAGGACTTCATGGCCGGGCTCGACACGGCCCCGCAGGTCAGGTCGCCGATGGACGCGGTGCGCCGACTGTCCGCCCCGCACGGCCCCAAGCTCACCGCCCTTCACCTGCGACCCTGAACACCTGCCAACCCCCACCGGCCTCATTGGTGGTAATTTGCCAGACTTAACGACACCAGGTGTGACACCCCCACACTTCCGGTCAATCTAAGTGTTATGGCTCAAGTCCGCATTCGGCAGGCATTAGGGAAGGATCTTCCCTTCCTCGTCTCGGCCCTCGGGCAGGAACGATATTTCGCCACCCAGCTCGCCCGTCAGCACGCCGGACACGGCGTCCTGCTGGTCGCCTGGCAGGCGTTCAACGCGGTCGGCGACGTCTACCTCTGGCTGAGCTCGGCCGAGGAGCCCGAGCTGCGCGACCGGCTGCCCGGCGTGCCGCTCCTGACGCACCTGGAGGTCTCTCCTGCGCATCGCAACCGGAGGATCGGCACGCAGCTCGTCCACGAGGCCGAGGAGCGGCTGCGCACGCTGGGGCACGAACGGGTCGCGCTCGGCGTGGAGCCGGGCAACGTCCGGGTGCGGCGGCTGTACCACCGGCTCGGGTACGCGGAGTGGCCCTACCCGCCCATCCTGACCACCCGCCACGTCTTCCACCCGGACGGCCGCATCGAGGAGGAGGCGGAGACCTGCCACATCCTGGTCAAGAGCCTGCGTGAGGCCCGGGCCCAGTGAGCCGCGGGGCAAGCGCGGTGACGGCGGTTGTCCATCACGTTGAAAGCGGGTGATCCCACACTCCCGGTAATCGAGAAAGGGATCAGGGATGAAAGCCACCCGCACGATCGTGATCGCCGTCTCCGCCGGAACCCTGTTCGCCGCCCCGGCCACCGCCGCCTGGGCCGACACCCAGACCAGCCCCCAGACCAGCCCCCAGACCAGTACGGGCGCCGCCTCCTGGGGGCCGAAGTACGCGCCGGGCAAGAAGGCCGTGGCCCAGGGCGCGCTGCACGCCACGAACCTGAACAAGTCCACCATCCCGAGCACCGCGACCGTGCACGTCACCGGCCGGATCACCGACCGGACGAGCGGCTCCGGCTGCGGCTGGGCCGTCTTCCGCATCACCTACCGCAAGGCCGACGGCAACCTGCCGTTCAAGCACCGCAGCTTCCTCGACTGCTCCAAGGGCAGCCCGCGCGCGTTCGCGTTCACCGACAGGAACGTGGCGCACGTGGAGCTCAAGGTGTGCAGCGAGGGCAAGGCGAAGGCGCCGTCGAACGTCTGCCTGTACGCGGGTACCTGGAAGTCCCTGTACTCGACTCTCTGACGCGCGTGCGTGCGGGTTTCGGGGGCCCGTTCCGCTCGCGCCACGGCCTTTCACGGGACGTCGCGGATCCGCCAGACCAGGACGCCGCCGGCGACGCCGATGAGCGCGGTGACGGCGTACAGGGTGGGGTAGCCGCCGAGCAGCGTCACCAGCGGCGCGGCCACCACCGGGGCCAGCACCTGCGGGCCCGCGTTGGCGATGTTGATGATGCCCAGGTCCTTGGCGCGGTCCTCGGGGCTGGGCAGCACCTGGGTGATGATGGCCTGGTCGACCGCGAAGAACGCGCCTGAGCCCATGCCCAGGACGACGGCCGCGACGATCACGGTCTCCCACGAGCCGGTCACGCCCAGCAGCACCGCCGCGCCCGCGCCGACGAGTCCGCCGGCGCAGGCCAGCGCCCTGCGCTTGCCGAGCAGGTCCGACAGCCACCCGCCGGCCAGGGCGGTCAGGATCGACGCCGTGGTGTACACCACGAGCAGCACCACCACGCCCTGCTCCGCGTCGGGGTGGCGCACCTCGTCGCGCAGGTAGTACAGCAGGTACGAGGTGCCCATGGAGATCGACAACATGATCAGGAACCGGCTGATCCAGGCCCAGGCGAAGTCGGGGTGCCGCCGGGGCGAGATCCAGAACCCGGCCAGGAACGCGCGGAGCCGGAACGGCGGGCTCGGCGCCACAGCGTCCCGTTCGCCGACCACGAACAGGAACGGGAGCGTGGTCGCCAGCAGCAGCGCGGCGGTGGCCAGGTAGCCCTGGACCCGGCCGGTGACCAGCAGCGTGACGACCACTCCGCCGGCCAGCGGGCCGATCGCGCCGAGCACGGCCCACCAGGCGGAGACCGTGCCGCGCTGGCGTACCGGGACGTGGTCGGGCAGCGCCGCGACGGCGGCGGCGAGCACGGCGTTGAGCGACACCTGCACCAGCGCCCAGCCGGCGGCCACGCCGAGCACGCTCTCCTGCACGCCGATCAGGACGAGCCCGGCGGCCCCGCCCAGCGAGCCACACAACACCCACGGCCGGCGGCGGCCGTGACGTCCGCGCGTGCGGTCCGACAGCGCGCCGAACAGCGGATTGCCGACCATCGACAGGAACGCGCCCACGCCGAGCACCAGCGCCAGCGCGGTCTCCTTGCGCGCGGGGTCGATCTCGCCGAGCTGCACCGGGAGCTGGATCTGAATGGCGGTGATCCAGCCCAGGTTGAGTCCGAACTGGGTCAGCGAGACCAGGAACATCCACCGAAAGGTGACCGGCTGTTCCGGCTCGCTCACCGGAAGCAGCGCCATCCGCACCTCTCAGGCTCTGTCGTGAGGGATTCACAGCCTAGGACCTGAGTGATGCTCAAGTTAAGCCCCCGGCCCGAATTCGGTGCCGGACGCGGCCGCACCGGCATATCCGCTGGTTACGGCGCGGAATTCGGCGGGCGAAAGCGGATTGGCGGGCCGAACATTTTCCCGGCCCGCTCGCGGCGGCATTTCAGCTCATATGATGATCGGCCAGGTGGGGGTCGACCGGCGAATAGACGTGAAGTAGTGGCCGGAGCACGGAAAGTTACGACGAGCTGAACACGGGGAACGCTGCATTGGGCGTCCGGGCGAAAGGCGAGAACCGTCATGGCGAGCATTACTGATGCGCTGCACCGGACGCTGTTCCGGACGCTGTCGCTGTTGTCACCCGAACGGCAGGGGGTGATACTCAGCCGCTTCTTCGACTGGATCCACCGCAGCCCCGATCCGTGGAAGCTGTCCAGCGACGACTATGAGCTTCACAAATACCAGATGACCCTGGAACAACTGCCGGCCCGGCCTTATCGGCGCATTATCGAGGTGGGCTGCAGCGAAGGCGTTTTCACCCACACGCTGGCGGGCCTGTATCCCGAAGCGGAGATCGTCGGCGTGGACGTCTCCGAGCGGGCGCTGGCCCGGGCCCGCGAACGCGCCCAGGACAAGCCGCGGGTGCGTTTCATCCAGGCCGACATCCTCACCCATGAGCCCGAGGAGCGCTTCGACCTGGCCTTCTGCTCGGAGACGCTGTACTACCTGGGCCGGCACGACCGCCTGCGCCACGCCTCGGCCCGCCTGCGCAACCTGCTGGGGCCCGAGGGGGTGCTGGTCGCCGTCCATCCGTGGCCGGAGGCCACCCGGCTGCATCGCTTCCTGGACGCCCACGACTCGCTGTCGCGCGTGACCGAGGAGGTCTTCACCTCCTCCGCGCGGCCGTTCGCGGTCAGCGTCTACCAGACCAAGTCCCCGAACTAGCCGGCCGGTCACCACCCGTACAGCGCGAACGGCACCCGGTCCCCGATGTGCGCGATGGCGGCGGCCGGGTAGCCGATCGTGTCCGCGGGCAGCCCGTCCAGCGGCCACCAGCCCAACTCGGCGCATTTGTCCGGCTCGGCGTTGTACGGTTCGCCGCGCCAGCGCACGGCGGCGAAGAAGAAGCCGACCCGGTCCGGCGCGCGGTGCATGACGTGCGCGAAGGCCAGGTCGGCCGGGTCGAGGTCGACGCCCACCTCCTCCTTGGCCTCCCTGACGCAGCCGGCCGTCACCGACTCGCCCGCTTCCAGGTGGCCGGAGGGCAGGTGCCAGAGGCCATCGCCGTACCCGGTGCCGGCGCGGCGGGCCAGGAGCACGTGCCCGTCGCGGAGCAGCAGGACGTGCACGTCCACGATGGCGCGGAACCGGCCGCTCACCGCGCGCCGGGCGAGGCCGAAGCCGGGGCTGGGGCTGGGGTCGAAGCC
>NZ_JABCPZ010000163.1 GCF_013283785.1 Nonomuraea antri | reverse complement strand
GTTCTGGATCTTGGGGGCCACGCGGGTGCCCAGCGGCGTCACCTGCGGCCCTGAAGGGGCGGACTGGGCGGGCCGCGCGGGCTGCGCCCCGGACGGCGGCTGCGGACGCGGCGGCGCGGACTGAGGCGCCGGCCCACCGGTCTTCGCACCGGACGGCCCACCGGTCTTCGTGCCGGAAGGCCCACCCGTCTTCGTACCAGACGGCCCACCGGTCTTCGCACCCGCGGCCGGCGGCCGGGGGATCTTCACCGTCTCCTCAGGAGACACGACCTTGCGGAAAGGCGCGGTAGGAGCATCGTGGGTAGGTTTCTTGTCGCCGCTGTCCGCCATGGCCTTGAGGTTACGTCACCACGATGCGGGATATTTCCTCTATTCCCCCAGCAGAATCTAATTCTGTAGGGTCTCCGGACATGAGGGGTTTCTATGAGATCGCGGCAGACGACCCGGGACGCCCTGCTCTACTGGGGGACGCGAGCACCACGTACGGAACGCTGCTCACCCGCGTCAACCAGGCATCCAACGGCCTGAACGCCCGCGGCGTCGCACCGGGCGACGCGGTGGTGACCGTGCTGAAGAACGGTCTCGACGCGCTGACCATGATGCTGGCGACCTACCAGATCGGCGCCTACCTGGTGCCGGTCAACTGGCATTTCACCCCGGAGGAGATCGACTACATCATCGGCGACTGCGGCGCCGGCGTGGTGGTCGCCCCCGACCGGCTCACGGTCGCCGAGCTGGTGTCCGGCCACCCGGACACCCCGCCCGCGCACCGGCGGGCCGGCTCGATGATGCTCTACACCTCGGGCACCACCGGACGCCCCAAGGGAGTGCGCCGCCGGTTGCTCGACCTGACCCCCGAGGACCTGTACCCGATCCTGCTGCGCAAGAGCTGGCGGCACTTCGGGCTGCCGCAGGGCGGGGTGCACCTGGTGTGCTCGCAGCTCTACCACTCCGCGCCGTACGGGCAGGCCATGATGGCGCTGCAGTTCGGCCACTCGATCGTGGCGCCGGAACGGTTCGACGCGGCCGAGACGCTGGCGCTGATCGAACGGCACCGGGTGACGAACGCGTTCATGGTGCCCACGATGTTCCACCGGCTGCTGGCCGTGCCGGAACGGGAGAAGCACGACCTGTCCTCGCTCACCCACCTCTTCCACGGCGCCGCCCCCTGCCCGCCGGCCACCAAGCAGGCGATGATCGACTGGCTCGGCCCGGTGCTCTGGGAGTACTACGGCTCCACCGAGGCCGCCGTCGCCACCATGGTGTCGTCGCAGGAGTGGCTGGCCAGGCCGGGCACGGTCGGCCGGGCGCTGGACGGGATGTCGTTCACGATCGTCGGCGACGACGGCCGCGAGGTGCCGCCGGGCGAGCCCGGGCTGGTCTACATCGGCGGGATCAACCGTTTCGAGTATCACGGCGACCCGGACAAGACCGCCGCCTCGATGCGCGGCCACGCCTACACCCCCGGCGACATCGGCTACCTGGACGACGCGGGCTACCTGTTCCTGCTCGACCGCAGAACCGACCTGATCATCTCCGGCGGCGTCAACATCTACCCGGCCGAGGTCGAGGCCGCGCTGCTCGAACACCCGTCGGTGGCGGACGTGGCGGTCATCGGCGTGCCCGACCCCGAGTGGGGTCACCAGGTGGTGGCGCTGGTGCAGCCCGCCCCCGGGGTGGTGGCCGGCGCCGAGCTGACCGCCGAACTGCTGGAGCACTGCGGGCCCCGGCTGGCCAGGCTCAAGCATCCCCGGGTCATCGAATACCGCGAATCGCTGCCGCGCACCCCCACGGGCAAGCTCAGCAGGAGGAACGTCAGGGAGGCGTATCTTTCCCGCTGAGCTGGGAAGAGACCACCCATGAGGGTGATCGTCGCGTCCGTGGCCGCCGTCGTCCTGCTGGCCGGGTGCGGGTCGCGGCCGTCGTCCCCGGGCGCGACGACGCCGATGCCCACCCCCACGGCCACCGGGTCGCCCACCGCCACCGCGTCGCCCGGCGTGGTGCAGCCGCAGGCGCTGGAGGCGGCCTACGAGAAGGTCATCACCGAGGTGCTGCCGTCGATCGTGCAGATCAACACCAAGGCGGGGCTCGGCTCCGGCGTCATCTTCGACACGGCCGGCCACATCGTCACCAACGCGCACGTGGTCGGCCAGGCCACCGAGATGAACGTGACGCTCCCCACGGGCGGGGCCGCGCGCACCGCCAAGCTGGTCAAGTCGTTCAGCGCCGGCGACCTGGCGGTGATCAAGGTGGACGACCCGACCGGGCTGCGTCCGGCCAGGTTCGGCGACTCGTCCAAGCTGCGGGTGGGTCAGATCGTGCTGGCCATGGGCAACCCGCTGGGCCTGTCGGGCAGCGTCACGAACGGGATCGTCTCCGCCGTCGGCCGCACGGTCACCGAGCCGCAGAACCCGGGCTCGCCCGGGGCCACGATCAGCGGCGCGATCCAGACGTCCGCGGCGATCAACCCGGGCAACAGCGGCGGCGCGCTGGTCGACCTGAACGGGCAGGTGATCGGCATCCCGACGCTCGCGGCCACCGACCCGGAGCTGGGCGGCGGCGCGGCGCCCGGCATCGGGTTCGCCATCCCGAGCAACACCGCCACCGACATCGCGGCTCAGATCGTCAAGGACGGCAAGGTCACCAACAGCCACCGCGCCGCGCTCGGCATCGAGGGCAGCACGGTGATCGGCGCGAACGGGCGACCCAGCGGGGTCGGCGTGGCCACGGTGCAGAAGGGCGGCGGCGCCGAGAAGGCCGGGGTCCGGGCGGGCGACGTGATCACGAAGATCAACGACACCCCGACGCCGACCATGGCCGAACTGGCCGAGGCGGTGGCCGCGTTCAAGCCCGGCGACCAGGTCCAGATCGAGGTGGTCCGAGCCGACGGCGCCAGGGAGCGGCTCACCGTGACACTCGGCGAGCTTCAGGGCGAGTGACCGGCGCCCGCGTGGCGGTCTCGCCCGCCCGCCGCACCGGGAAGGCCAGGGAGCGCAGCAGGCAGCAGGTCGCCACCAGCGACGCGGCCCCGGCCAGCGCCATCGTGACCGGCACGGAAACGTGCTCGGCCACCGTGCCGGTGAGCGCCGCCGCCAGCGCCTGCCCGGTCTGCATGCCGCTGCCCGCCAGCCCGAGCCCCTGCCCGCGCATCTGACCGGGCAGCGCGTCCAGGTACCGCTCCTGCGTGCCCAGATGCCCGGCGAACCCGAACGACGCCACCGCCACCAGCCCGGCGGCCACCCAGACGCCCGGCTCGAACGCGAAGGCCAGGTAGGGCACGGCCAGCAGCGTGTACAGCGGCACGGACAGCCGCAGCCTGGACGCCGGAGTCGTCCACCGGCCCACCACCAGGTCGCCGGCCAGCATCCCGCCGGCCGCCGCCATGAACAACACGCCCGCCGATTCGCCGGCGAACGGCACGTACAGCGCCTCGGCCCCGACGATCAGCCCGTTCGGCACCCACTGCGCCAGCAGCAGCCCGCGCAGCGCCGGGTCGCCGAGCAGCCGTCCGGCCCCGGCGATCGGCCGCCGCTCGCCCGCCCTGGGTCCGCCGGGCCGCAGCCCGGCCCGGTACACCAGCGACACCACCGTGGCCAGCGCCGCGCCGCACCACAGCGCGGCGTTCGGGCCGATCACGGTGAGCAGCAGCCCGCCGCCGGCGAATCCGGCGATCTGCATCGCGCCGACCGAGATGTTCAGCACCGAGCGGCCCAGCACGTAGCCGTTGCCCGGCAGCAGGTCGGCGACCAGCGCCAGGCGGGCCGCGTTGGTCACCGCCTCGACCAGCCCGACCGCCATCACCAGCGCCAGCATCGCCCACACCGGCAGCAGGCCGAGCGCCAGCACCACGATCACGCCGGCGCGCACCAGTTCCCACCCGGCCAGCAGCGGGCGCGGCGGCAGCCGGTCGGCCAGCCCGCCGAGCAGCAGCGCACCGACCGCCTGCGGCAGGAACCCGGCCAGGTACGCCATCGCGGCCAGGAACGGCGAACCGGTGTGCGCGTACACCAGCGTGGACAGGGCGAGCATGGTCATCGTGCCGCCGGCCACCGCGGCCGTCGACCCGGCGAAGAGCACCCGGAACTCCCCGACCGCGAACACGTCCCGATAAGTCCTCATACGGGGAGGGTGGCCGGGCCTCGCCGCGCTGACTACTGTTTCGTCAGGAGGCGAAACCTCGGGAGGCGAACACCGTGGCTCATCTGCAGTGCACGCCGGAGGACCTGACCAAGGTCAGGTTCGGGCTGTCGCCCATGGGCCAGGTCGTCGGCTCCATCAGCGTGTTGAACGGCGCGTCCGTGCCGCCCGGTCTGTCGCTCTGGACGGCACGCGTCCGCGCGCGCTACGAGCGGCTGCTGCACGCGCTCCCTGAGCTGCGCGCGCTGATCGAGCTGCACCGGGTCACCGACTACCTGCCCGACTTCTACTGCGTGCCGCCCGACGGCCTCGGCACCACCTTCGAGCAGGAGCTCGCCGCCGTCAGGCGCGTGCCGGCCGCGCGGGCCCGCGCCGACCTGCTGCTCAGCTACCGCGGCCGGCCGCTCGACCCCGCGCTCGACGTGCCCGACCCGTCGCGGGTGGTCGCGGGCGCGCTGGAGGCGCTGTGGCGCGACCTGCTCGCCCCCGACTGGCCGCGGCTGCGCGCCCTGCTCGAACGCGACATCGTGCAGCGCGCCGGCCGCCTTGCGGTCTACGGCTGGGCGCAGGTCTTCCCCGGCCTCGACATCGACATGGTGCTGGACGGCGACAAGATCATGCTGGGCAAGGTCGGCGGCAACTCCCACCGGCTGGGCGGCGTCGGCGTGGTGCTCATGCCGAACGCGTTCGGCGTCAAGTGCGTCTACCTGGACCCGCCGCGCGCCTACGGCCTGACCTACCCGGCGCTCGGGGTGGCCGCGCTCTGGGAGAGCGACGCGCCCGCCGGCGGGCTGGTGGCGCTGCTCGGGCGGGGCCGGGCGACGGTGCTGCTGGCGCTCGACGGGCCGGCCAGCACCAGCCAGCTCGTCGCTCAGCTCTCGATGACGCTCGGCGGCGTGGGCGATCACCTGGCCGTGCTGCGGCGTGCCGGGCTGGTCTCGCGCAGCCGCAGCGGCCGTTCCGTCCTCTACAGCCGCACCCCGCTGGGCGACGCCCTCGTCTCGTGACGGTGCCGCTCTCCGGCCAGGGCGCGCAGGTCGTCGCCGGTCAGCGTGGCGCCTCGCGCGTACGCCCGCTCGTACCGTTCGTCGCCGAGCGCGGCCCGTGCCCGAGCGGCCACCTCGGCCACGTCGCGGTCCCCAGCCAGGGTGAGGCCGCGCTGCGCACGTCCGGCGCCGAGCAGGAGCGCGGCGCGTTCGTGGTCGCCCGCCAGGTCCGCCACCCCGGCCAGCCCCTCCGCGGCCATCGCCAGGTGCGGGCGGCTGCCGAGGGCCAGCGCCCTGGTCAGGGCCTCGCGCTGGCGTTCCGCGGCCTCGGCTGCCTCGCCCAGGGCCGCCGCGATCCAGCCGAGCGCCACCTGTGCCTGCACGTAGGTCAGGTCCTCGCCGAACGCGCATTCGCCGTCGCGCCGGCCGGCCAGCTCGGCCTCGAAGCGGGCGCGGGCCTCGGCGTGCTCGCCGTCCCGCCTGGCCAGCTCGGCCAGGCCGAACCTGGCGCGGCCCGCGGCCTCCACCGCGCCGGCCGTCCCGGCCAGCTCCAGCGCCTCCTCGTAACCGGCCCTGGCCGCGGCGGGGTCGCCGAGCATGCGCAGGCCGTCCGCGCGGCGGCACAGCAGCTCGGCGCGGTCCTCCAGCGCGCCCAGCTCGCCCGCCAGCCGCAGCGCCTCCCCCATCAGGGACGTGAACCGCGCGCCGTCCCCCAGCCAGGCGGTCAGGTCGCCCAGCTCGGACAGCCCGGTCATCATGCCCCAGCGCTCGCCGAGCGCGCGGAAACACTCGATGGTCAGCAGGAACTCGCGTTCCGCCGCCGCCATGTCGCCGTGCATGAGCTGGGCGAGCACGCCCTGGCCCAGATGGCCGAGCCCGCCGATCCACGGGTCCCGGCTGTCGCGGACGCGGGTGGTGATGGCCTCGCGCAGCTCCTCGTCGAACGGGCCGACGAAGATCGACCAGAAGAAGACGAGCTGAGAACGGGTGTCGACCAGGTTCATCGCGCGCATCAACGCGCCGGCCGACTCCAGGTGGGGCCGCAGCTCCGGCCCGGTGGGCCCGGCGCAGAGCACGCACAGCACGTACTCGCCCTCCAGCCCGGCGGGCGGCCGGGTGCCGAGGGCGGCGAGCAGCGCGCGGGCCGGGGCCACGCCTTCCGCCCGGCGCCCGCGCAACCACCAGTACGTGGACAGATCGGCCAGCAGCCGCAGCCCGAGCGCCGGGTCGGACTCGGCCGCCCAGCGCACGGCGGCCAGCAGGTTGCCGTGTTCGGCGTCGAGCCCGGCCAGCCAGCCGAGCTGCTCGGCCCGCAGCAGGTGGGGCGCGGCGGCACGCAGCAGGTCGAGCACGTGTTCCGCGTGCGCGCGCCGCAGCGACTCGGCCTCACCCGCCTCGGCCAGCCGTTCGGCGCAGAAGGCGTGGATGGTGCGCAACATCCGGTACCTGTCGCCGGCCACCTCGATCAGCGACTTGTCGGCCAGGCCGGACAGCACGTCCACGGCGTCGGGCACCCCGCACACCCGCTCGACCGCGGCCAGCGTCGCGCCGCCGGAGAACACGCTGAGCCGCCTGGCCAGCCGCTGTTCGTCCGGGTCGAGCAGGTCCCAGCTCCACTCGACGATCGCGCGCAGCGTGCGGTGCCTGGGCTCGGCCGTCCTGCTGCCCCTGGACAGCAGCGCGAACGCGTCGTCGAGACGGGCGGCCACCTCGGGCACGGGCAGCGCGCGCAGCCGGGCCGCGGCCAGTTCGATGGCCAGCGGCAGACCGTCGAGCGCCCGGCAGATGCGCAGCACGTCCGCGGCGTTGCCCGGGCCGACCGCGAATCCCGGACGCACGGCGGCGGCGCGCTCGGCGAACAGCCGCACGGCCGCGCCGGTCAGCGGCGGCCGGCCGTCCTCGGGCAGCGTCAGCGGGGTGACGGGGAACAGGCGCTCGCCGGTGATGCCCAGCGCCTCCCTGCTGGTGGCCAGGACGCGCAGCCGGGGGCACGAGCCGAGCAGCCGGTGCGCCAGCGCGGCGGCCGCCTCGACCAGGTGCTCGCAGTTGTCCAGCACGAGCAGCAGGCTCCGGCCGGACAGCGCGGCGACCAGCCGGGCCACCGGGTCCGCCGGGCGGCTGTCCTGCAGCAGGCCCTCGCGCAGGCCGAGCGCGGCGAGCACGGCCTGGGGCACCTGGACGCCGTCGTCCAGGCCGCCGAGCTCGACGAAGGCGACCTCGTCAGGACGGGCGGACGCGGTTTCCACGGCCAGCCGGGTCTTGCCCGCGCCGCCCGGCCCGATCAGGGTGACCAGCCGGGACGAGTCGAGCAGGCCGGTCAGCGCGCGCAGCTCGTCGTCCCTGCCGACGAAGCTGGTGAGCTGCGCGGGCACGCCGGTGAGCACCGCGGCGGGTTCCTGATCGGCGGAGGTCGGGGCCTGGAGCTCGCCGCGCAGCATGGCCAGGTGGATCGCGGCCAGCTCGGGCGACGGGTCGACGCCCAGCTCGTCGGCCAGCATGGCGCGCGCCGACTCGAAGGCGGCCAGCGCCTCGCTCTGCCGTCCGCTGCCGTGCAGCGCCCGCATGAGCTGGCCGCGCAGCCGCTCGCGCACCGGGTCGGCGGCCACCAGCTCCCGCAGCTCGCCGACCAGCTCGCGGTGGCGGCCCAGCGCCAGGTCCGCCTCGACGCGCTCCTCGACGACGTCGAGCCTGAGCTGCTCCAGCCGGGTGGCCTGCGGCTCGGCGAACGGCGCGTCACGCACGTCGGCCAGCGCGGGCCCGCGCCAGAGCGCCAGCGCCCGGCCGTAGATCTCGGCTCGCGCCCTCGGGTCGGTCTCGGCCCGTCCTTCGGCGGCCAGGCGCTCGAACACCAGCGCGTCGACCTCGTCCGGCTCGACCGCCAGCCGGTAGCCGGCGGGGTGGAACTCCACCGGGGCATCCGCTCCCATGCCCTTGCGCAGGCGTGACACCTGGGACTGCAGGGCGTTCACGGCGCCGGGCTGCTCGCCGTACAGGCCGTCGACGAGGCGTTCGCCGGTGACGACGCGGCCGGCGTCGAGCAGCAGCATGGCCAGCAGCGCGCGCAGGCGCGGCCCGCCGGCCGCGATGGACGTCCCGTCGGACCGGCGCGCTTCGAGCGGGCCGAGTATTCCAAACCGCACAGGTCAGAGTATCCCGGAGCGCGCGAAAGCGGCGTCTTCCTGCCGATCGCTCACGCGGGCGCCTGGGTGAGCCGGTAGCGCGAGGGCGGGATGCCGTACCGGTCGACGAACGCCTGACGCAGCGTCTCGGCCGTGCCGAACCCGCAGCGGCCGGCGATGGCGGCCATCGGCAGGTCGGTCGTGGCCAGCAGGTGGGCGGCGGCCTCGGTGCGGGCGTTCCTGACGTACTTGCCCGGGGTGTGCCCGAGCTCCTTGAGGAACAGCCGGGTGAGGTGCCGCTCGCTGACGCCCGCACGCGCGGCCAGGACGGGGGTGGTGAGATCGGAATCCAGGTTGCCGGCGATGTCGTCCATGACCCGTTTGACCAGGCTGTTCGCCGGCGGCGGCGTGCTGACGAACATGCTCATCTGGGCCTGGTTGCCCGGCCGCTGCAGGTAGGTCACCAGGTTGCGTGCCACGGTCCTGCTCAGCTCGGTGTCGTGGTCCTCCTCGACGAAGGCCAGCGTGAGATCGAGCGCCGCGGTGACGCCGGCCGAGGTGGCGACGTCGCCGTCGCGGATGAAGATCGGGTCGGCGTCGACGATCACCTTGGGGAAGCCCACGGCCAGCTCCCTGGCGTGCTGCCAGTGGGTGGTGGCGCGTCTGCCGTCGAGCAGGCCGGCCGCGGCCAGCACGTGCGCGCCGGTGCACACGGACGCCACGCGCCGGCTCTCGCGGGCCAGCCGGCGCACGTGCGCGGTGATCAGGCGGTTGCGCGAGGCGTCGAGATAGCCGATGCCGCCGGAGACGATGATCGTGTCGAGCGGCCCGGTGATCCGTTCCAGCGCCTCCTGGGCCTGCAGGATCAGCCCGCTGCCACAGGTGATGGGGTGCCCGCCCAGGGTGGCGACGCGTACCTCGTAGTACGGGAGCCCGCCGTGCCAGTTCGCGCTCTCCAGCGTGGAGGTGACGCAGGCGATGTCGAGCAGCTCCGCCGCCTCGTAGGCGACGACGATCACTCGCCGGGGTGTCATGGTTCCGACCCTAGGTCCGATGGACATATAACCCAAGTTTCCGGACACATACCCCTACCGGGTGTGGGCTTCAGCGCGGAAACCGGCCAGAGTCATGGACATGACGAACACGACCCCTACCACCGCCCCCGCGAAAGCCGTCGACTGGCGCAGGTTCGCCTGGCACTACGTCGAGATGATCATCGCGATGTTCGTCGGGATGTTCGCGCTCGGCTTCCTCCAGGACGCCGTCGGCCTCTCCTCCCACCGCGACCACCCCGACCTGGGCTACCTGGTCATGGCGTTCAACATGTCCGTCGGCATGGCCGTCTGGATGCGCTACCGGCGCCACGGCTGGGCCTCGACACTGGAGATGTGCGCGGCCATGTTCGTGCCGGCCGTGCCGCTGTTCCCGCTGCTCTGGACGGGCGTCATCGACGGCGGCTTCGTGATGGTCGCCTCGCACGTGCTCATGTTCCCGCTCATGCTGGCCGCGATGCTCTGGCGGCGCGACGAGTACGCCGGGTGCCACTAGTGCCGCTCGGCCTTGCGGTAGCCGTCGAGCACGTCCTGCCGCAGCAGATGGCCGAACCCGGCCCGCTCCAGCCGCATCCCGAGCATGGCCGGGGTGGCGCCGAGCGCCTCGGCCGTCGCGGTCATGTTCCAGCCGTGCTCGGCCAGCCTGCTCAGCAGGTAGCCGCGCTTGCTCTGCGCCACCGACAGCCGGAAGGTCTTCAGGTACGCCAGCCGGCCGTTCTCGTCGGTTATCGTCTCGCCGATGTGGTTCTCCCGCCGCCGGTCGAACGACGGCAGGAAGCGGTTCAGCGTGAAGCGGCCGAGCCGGTACACCCGCATCTCGTACGCGTGCGACTCGGTCAGCCCCGCCGCCATCACCGTGTCGTGGAAGTCGGCCCAGTCCCGCTCGTGGCCGGCCGCCTGGGCGCGCAGGTCGGCCAGCGTCGACACGCGGGTCTCGTCGATCCTGACCGGGACGTCCGCGACGGAGTGGAACAGGGCGTACTGGTAGATCTGCTCGCCGTACATGTCGCGGATCAGCGTCGGGTGCAGCACCCGGTAGTCCTCGGGGTGCGGCACCACGAAGGCCGCGGCCAGGGCGTCGGCCACGTACAGCAGCAGGCCGCACTGCCCCGGGTAGATCTCGAAGACCTTGAGCGCGTCGTCGAGCCCGGTGATCTGGGCGCCGGTGTAGGCCTCCTCCACGCGCGGCGACAGCCCGTCGGCGAGGGCCTGGCGCGACCACTCCTCCCAGGCGATCAGCGGGCCGCCGAAGTGCAGCGCGAGGAAGCCCTCCATGGCCAGGTGCAGCGGCAGGAAGCGCAGCCGGTTCTTGTCCACGCGCCGGGCCATCCTGCGCTCGAACCTGATCGGCAGGCACTCCCTGGGCTCGCCCAGCTGGGTGCCGAAGGCCGCGGCCGGGGTGCCGTCGCCGGTCCAGGACGCGACGAACGAGTGCGGCACGTACGACGTGTAGACCGTCTTGTCGGGCAGCGACACCACGGTCAGGTCCTCGCCGTACGCCCGCGCGTGCAGCCGCAGGTCCACGATGGGCCGGGGCCGGACGAGCGGCACCAGCCGCACCGCGCCCCACGTCTGCGCGGGCCGGGTCTCCAGCCCGGTCAGGTCGATCATCGCTCGGCCGCCCTCTCCTCCAGGTAGGCGCGCAGCTCGCGGGCGCCGCTGCGGCCCGTCGCGAACTTGGCCAGCTCCACCAGCGCGGGCAGGTCTTCTGCGTCGCGGATCCCGGCCGTCGGCACGGCCGGCGACAACCGCCGCACTTCGAGCCGCCCGGCGTCGAACACCGGGTTCAGATGCACGATCCCGACCTCTCCCGCCGGGTCGAGCCTGCGCCGCCACACCCGCAGCACCTCGCCGGCCAGCCCGGGAGGCGCGTTGTCCCAGCCGTCGGAGACGATGACGAGCTGGTCGGGACGGTGTTCCAGGGCGTCGATGACGCGCACGCCGAGCGAGGTCGGCCCCGACGGGCGCACCAGCAGCGGGTCGCCGCGCTCCGACAGCCATAGCCCGCGATACGACCCGGACAATGCGTCGAGCAGGTAGTGGCAGGCCAGCGCGACCGCCAGCGGGCGGCGCTTCTTCACCGGCGAGCCGTAGGAGGAGAAGCTGTCGTCCAGGACCGCGACGACCTTCCCCCACGTGCCGCGACGGGCCCCGGCCGTCCGCGCCGCCGAGCCGCGCAGCCCCGCCTCCAGCTCCGCGCGCCGCTCCAGCCTGGCCTCGATCGGCAGCGACAGCACGTACGACGCCAGCTTGACCAGCGGCATCGCGGCCAGGTCCGCCTGGGTGTCCAGGCCGTCCCTGCGCCCGGACTCGGTCAGCCGCAGCCGCTCCAGCCTGGTCAGGCTGGGCGCGATGCGCTCCAGGAACACCTTTCTGGGGATGCGGTGCTTGGCCGCGAAGCCCTCGGCGACCGTGTACGGCAGCTCGTACAGCGCCTTCTTGTCGTAGTGCGCGCGCCGCCAGGTCTCCAGGACCGGCGTCTCGTACCGGGCCCGCGCGAACGGCTTGAACAGGAAGTCGGACAGCTCGCCTTCGAGCCGCAGATGCGCGTGACGCACCGCGGACTTGACCGCGGTGCGGTACTTGACCGCGTCGAAGGCGAGATCGGGCCGCGCGGCCAGCCAGTCGCGGATCAGCGCGCGGGTGCGCCGGTTGTTGACGCCGTCGTGCCGCAGCGCGCCGAAGAGCCGGTAGACCCGCGGCGGGCTCATCAGGGCCAGCCGCCGCGCGATCAGCCGGCCGTCGCCACCGCCGCCGCGCTGACCCAGCACGTTGCGGATGATCAGCGCGGCGTTGTGGTCGTTGATGTCCAGCGCCAGCGTCGCCGCGTACACCTCGGGATAGTTGCCCTGGATGTAGCGGTGCAGGAAGTCCAGCGAGAGCCGCTGCTCGCCCGCCGTGCCGTGGAACTCGCGTTGTCCGGTGGAGGTGATGGCGGCGTTGGCGAAGAGCAGCACGTCCTCGCACTCGATCAGGTCGGCGTAGGTGTCCATCGGTCCCCCGGAAGGTCGTGGACTGGCCGGGGAAGGGGGGCACGAGCTGCGAAGCATCACTGTTGAGGTGGGTTCCGGAAGTCGCACCGAAGTCCCGCGGCCAGTCTGATCATGACCTTAGCCAGCGATTCGCCCTACCGCGACGGGATTTCCGTCGCGGCGTTCACGACTCGCCGGACAGCGCCGCCGTGCCGATCGACGCGCTCGAGATGACCCTGGCCGCGGTCGTGGTGGACGACGCGGACGTCAGCTCGGTGAGCTGGGCCCGGTTGAGCGCGTGCACCACGAACTGGTAGGTGTTCACCGTCCGGGGGGAGCAGGGGCCCTGGTAGCCGTACAGGCTCGCGCTGCCCCGGTAGTAGATCTGCCTGGCCCCGGCGGGGACCGAGGGCCGGTAGGCGTGATCCACGTTCTGCGGCAGCGAGGTCGCGCTGACCGGGATGTCGTAGATCACCCAGTGGATGAGGTTCCAGTTGTCGAGATCGCGCATGACGATCGCGTAGCTGCGGGCGGTGTCCGGCGCGCCGGTCCAGGCCAGGGGCGGGGATTCGTTGCGCTGGCGCGGGTCGTTGCGTCCGTCGCTGGTGCACTCGTGCACCTTGGGCATCACGCCGCCGTTCACGAAGGCGGTGCTGGTCAGCGCGAACGCGTTCTGATGTGCCGCCGGCTGGGCGGCGAGGAGGGCGGTGGTGAGTGTCGCGAGCAGAGTGTGCGCCACGACGAGTTTTACGCTCACAGAGGGCTCCTGGGGAGTGTGGTGGTGCTCCGTCGGTTTGCCGCTGCTGTTCACATGGGGTGTGCTCGTAGTGTAAAGACCGCGTCATCCGCCCGCCACCACCGCCGCCGGTTTGCGCAATTTCCATGCATGTACCACTATTGCTGCTGCAAATACAGAGCGTCTGCAACTATTACCGGAGGCGGACATGTCCAGCAACGCGCAGCCACAGGACGGCGACATCCTGGCGACCCTCTCGTACGTCGCCCAGCTCAACGGCCGCCCGGCCAATGCCAGGGACCTGGCGCCGCTCGCCTTCGCCGGCCACGCCCACTTCACCGCCATGCAGGTGCGCGACGGCCGGGTCAGGGGCCTCGACCTCCACCTGGAACGGCTGCGCAACGCCTCCAAGGAACTGTTCGGCCAGGCCCTGCCCGACGAGCAGGTACGCGCCCACCTGCGGACGGCGCTGGCGGCCGGCCCGGCCGACCTCTCGCTGACCGCCACCGTCTACTCGCGCGTGGGCGAGTTCACCGCCTCCGGCGGCGAGGCGCCGCCGGACCTGCTCGTCCGCACCGCACCCGCCGCCTCCGGGCCCGAGGGTCCGCTCGCGCTGGCCGCGGTCGAGCACGAACGGTTCCTGCCGGCCGTCAAGCACACCGGCGAGTCGGCCAAGACGTACTACCTGCGCGAGGCCGTCGGACGCGGCTTCGACGACGCCGCCTTCCTCGACCGCCGCGGCCGGCTGAGCGAGGCGTCGATCTGGAACCTGGCCTTCTGGGACGGCACCGCCGTGATCTGGCCCGAGGCCGAGATGCTGACCGGGACCACGATGGGCGTCGTCCGCCGGCGGCTCGACCGGCTCGGGGTGCCGCAGCGCGTCCAGGAGGTCACGCCGGCCGACCTGCCTTCGCTGTCCGGGGCCGTGGTGATGAACTCCTGGACGCCTGGCGTGCCGGTGCACCGCATCGGGGAGACGTCCTTGCCGGCCGCGCCGTCCTTCGTGGACCTGCTGCACCGCGCCTACGCCGACGAGCCGCCGACCGCGCCGTGACCCGGCACGGTCAT
Source organism: Nonomuraea antri (assembly GCF_013283785.1). GTDB lineage: Bacteria > Actinomycetota > Actinomycetes > Streptosporangiales > Streptosporangiaceae > Nonomuraea > Nonomuraea antri. Next base: position 12,234 of record NZ_JABCPZ010000163.1, on the reverse strand, counting down.
GGCGCCGTCGCTGCGTGGTCACGCGGGATCCGGGACATCGCCGCTCCGACGGCGGCCGGCGCGGCCTGACCGGCGTCCGCGTGCGTGCCCACCCCCCAGCACGATCGCCCGTCCCGGCGGCAGTGGGCGTACACCGTCACCTCCCGCGCGGGTCCGGCGTCGATGCGGTGCAGGGCGCGAACGTCGACCCCGAGCGCGGCGAGCGCGGCCGTCACGCGTTCCGTGCCGGCGGCCGGGGGAAGCCCCTCGACGTGCAGTTCCGCCGTGACGCCCCCGGTCTCGCGAGCGTACGCCGTCGCGTCGGGCCCGCCCACGTACTCGCGGTCGAACAGCGTCTTGATCCGGTCCGCCGTGAGCTCACCGCCGGCCGCGTCGGCCTCGGCCTGCACGATCCGCACGAACTCCAGCTGAAGCGGACGCGGCAGGTGCAGCCCGTGCCCGGCGGCCAGCACGTAGGCGATCCCGCCCTTGCCTGACTGGCTGTTGATCCGCACGATCGCCTCGTAGGTCCGGCCCACGTCCGCCGGGTCCAGCGGCAGGTACGGCACCGTCCACGGCAGGTCGCGCGGGCTCAGGCCGCGGTCCGCCGCCTCGCGCTCCAGCTCGTCGAGCCCCTTCTTGATGGCGTCCTGGTGAGATCCGGAGAAGGCGGTGTACACCAGGTCGCCGCCGTAGGGATGGCGCGGATGGACGGGCAGCCCGTTGCAGTGCTCGACGGTGCGCCTGACGGCGTTGATGTCGGAGAAGTCGATGCCCGGGTCCACTCCCTGGGTCAGCAGGTTGAGCCCCAGGGTGACGAGGTCGACGTTCCCGGCCCGTTCGCCGTTGCCGAACAGGCAGCCCTCGACGCGCTCCGCGCCGGCCAGCAGCGCCAGCTCCGCGGCGGCCACCCCGGTGCCGCGGTCGTTGTGCGGGTGCACGGACAGGCAGACGTGCTCGCGCCGGGTGAGGCGGCGGTCGAGCCATTCGATCTGGTCGGCGAACACGTTCGGCGTCGACCGCTCGACCGTGGTGGGGAAGTTGAGAATGATCCCGCGGCCCGGCTCGGGCTGCCAGACGTCCATGACGGCCTCGCAGACCTCCAGGGAGTATTCGAGCTCGGTGTCGTTGAAGAGCTCGGGCGAGTACTGGTAGCCGAAGTCGCAGTCACCGAGCAGCCGTTCCGCGTACTTCATCACCAGCCGGGTGCCCTGCACCGCGAGGTCCTTGCACTCGTCCCTGGTCATGCCGAAGACCATGCGCCGGAACTGGGGCGAGGTCGCGTTGTAGACGTGCACGGTGGCCCGGCGGGCGCCCTCCAGGCTCTCCACCGTACGGTGGATCAGCTCGTCGCGCGCCTGGGTCAGTACGGTGATGCGCACGTCGTCCGGGATCAGGTCCTTCTCGATGAGCAGCCGGACGAAGTCGTGGTCGGCCTGGCTGGCGACGGGGAAGCCGACCTCGATCTCCTGGTATCCCATGCCGACGAGCAGCTCGAACATGGTCAGCTTGCGTTCCAGGCCCATCGGGTCGGCCAGCGACTGGTTGCCGTCGCGCAGGTCGGTGGACAGCCAGCGCGGCGCGGTGGTGACGACGGCGTCCGGCCAGGTCCGGCCGGGCAGGCTCACCTTGGGGAACGTCGTGTAGCGAGTTGCGGGTCGCCGGTCTGACATCGGGATCTCCCCTCAATGGCGACGTCGTCCCTTCCGGGCGACGGTCGATCGTCCTGATGTCAAGAGTGGCGCTCGTCACTATCGGACCGGCTTTGCCCGGCTATTGGAGTGTCCGTTGGCTCAGGACAGGGCGCCCCTGGCAGCCAGTTGATCAAGAACCCGGCCGGCGATCTGAGGATCCATCCGGGCGGTGAGCCGCATCGCGCGCCCGAGCATCGACTCCGCGGTCGCCGGATCGCCGATGCCCGCGTGCGCGTCACTCAGGACGACCAGGATCAGCGCCTCGTCGAGCGGCACCCCCATGCTGACGAACAGGCCCAGCGCCTGGTCGCCCGCGGTCACCGCGCCGGCGGGGTCTCCCTCCGCGAGCGCGAGCTCGGCCAGCGCCGCCAGCACGCGCGCCTTGGCCAGCCGCTCCTTGGTCATCTCGGCCAGCAGCAACGCGTGGCGTAACGTCGCGCCCGCCTCCTCCAGCTCGCCCAGCCGCAGCTTGGCCATCCCCGTGCAGTGCAGGATGTACGCCTCCCCCGTGGGGTCGCCGATCTCCCGGATGGCCGTCAGCGCCTCCTCCAGCGTCTCCACCGCCTGCGCGGGCTCGTCCGCCTGCAGTTGCGCCTGACCGAGGCGGTAGAGCACCTGGGCCTTGAGCCGCCCGCCCACCCCGCCTCTGACCAGGGCCATCGCGTCGGACAGCAGCTCCTTGGCGCCCTGGTGATCCTGCCTGATCACGTGCACCTGGGCGAGGTTGTGCAGGATGTAGATGCGGGTGCTCTGGGACCCCACGTCGCACGACAGCTCCAGGGCGCGTTCGAAGTGCGCGGCGGCGTCGTCGAGCCGGCCCGCCACCAGGTCGAGGTGGCCCCGGCCGGCCAGCACGGAGGCGAGCGCGCCCTCGTCGCCGAGACCGGTGAACAGGTCGATGGCGGCGCCGAAGTCGGCGCGGGCGTCGTCGAAGCGCTGCTCGGAGATGGCCAGCGCGCCGTTGCAGTAACGCATGGCCGCCTCTCCGCGCAGGTCGCCGGCCTGCCTGGCGGCGACGAGCGCGATCCGCTGGGTCTCACGCCAGTCGTCGAGGTAGACCCGCGACTGGAAGAACGTGGCCGCGCCGAGCGCCAGCCCCCAGCAGATCTCGGCCAGGCCCGCCTGGGCGGCCTGCTTGATGCCGGACACGAGGATGGAGCGCTCGCGTTCGAACCAGGAGGCCGGCGACGCGACCAGCCGCTCGACGGCCTTCTCCGGCAGCGACCAGGTGGCCGCCACGCCGGGGAACATGATGCGGTCCTCGTGCTCGCGCCGCCTGGCCGCCTCCACCAGCGACAACAGGCCGCCGAGCACCCGGGACAGCGCGCTGTCGCGCTCGGCGGCGGGCTCCTCGGCCGCCAGGCGCTCCCGGGCGAAGACCCGGATGAGGTCGTGGAAGCGGTATCGGGTGTGGACGCCGCGGCCGGGGCCGGTGGTCTCGATGAGCTGGGCGTCCGCGAGGTCGTCGAGCAGGTCCTGGGCCTCGTCTATGGGCCGGTCGAGCAGGGCGGCGCTGAGCCAGGGCGAGAAGACCTCGGACTCGAGGATGGCCAGCCGCCTGAACAGGATCCTGGCGTCTTCGCTGAGACTGTCGAAGGTGAGCGAGATGCTGGCCCTGATTCCCATGTCACCGTGCATGAGCTCGTCGAGCCGCCTGGTTTCGTCCTCCAGCCGGTCCACCAGCTGCTCGACGCTCCAGTGCGGCCGGGCGGAGAGCCGCACGCCCGCGATGCGCAGGGCCAGCGGCAGATGGCCGCACAGCTCCGCGAGCGCCACCGCCTCACGGGGCTCGGAGCGCACGCGGTCCACGCCCACGATTCGGGACAGCAGTTCCAGCGCCTGGGCGGAGTCGAAGACGTCCACGTCCACGTGCACGGCTCCGGACAGGCCCGCCAGCCGGCTGCGGCTGGTGAGGATCACCGCGGATTCCGGGTTGCCCGGCAGCAGGGGCAGGACCTGGCTCTCCGAGTTGACGTCGTCGAGCACGACCAGCACCTTGCGGTCGGCCAGCAGCGCCCGGTAGAGCTCGGCGCGTTCCTCGAGACCGTCGGGGACGGCGGTGCCCGTCACCCCCAGCGCGCGCAGGAACCGTTCGAGCACGCGGATCGGGCTGACCGGCTGGGCCGAGCCGCCGTGCAGGTCGGCGTAGAGCTGGCCGTCGGGGTAGTGCTGGACGACGCGGTGCGCCGTGTGGACGGCGATGGTGGTCTTGCCGATGCCCGGCTTCCCCGCCAGGGCGACGATGGGCACGGCGTAACCCGCCCGATCCTCCTCGGCGACGACCAGCCGCTGCGTGATCTCGTCGATCTGCTTGGTGCGGCCGATGAAGTCGGCCACGTCGGTGGGCAGCAGCCGTGGCACGGGAGAGGGCCCCTCGCCGACGGCCCGCGGCGGCGGCGCCGGCGGGCCGAGCGCCGGGTCGGAGCTGAGGATCGAGCGTTCGAGCCGCTGCAGCCGCTCGTCGGGCTCGATCCCCAGCTCGTCGATCATGGTTCGCCTGGCTTCGCGATACGCCTGCAGGGCTTCCGCCTGGCGGCCCGAGCGGTAGAGGGCGAGCATGAGCAGCCCGCGCAGGCGTTCGCGAAGGGGATGTTCGGCCACCAGGGCGGTGAGCTCCCCGACCAGCTCGTGATGGCGGCCCAGCTCCAGTTCCAGCTCGATGCAGTCCTCGTAGGCGGCGACGCGGTCCTCGTTGAGTCTCCTCGCCGCCGCGCTGACGACTCTGCTGTCCATGCCCTCGACCGCCGGCCCGCGCCACAGCGCGAGTGCCTCCCGATAACGTCCGACGGCCTGCTCGGCCTTGCCCTGCCTGCGGTCGGCCCTGGCCTGACGCACCAGCGCGTCGAAGCGGCCGGCGTCGAGCTCCTCCGTCGGCACCCTGGCCACGTACGCCTGGGACTGGGTGACGATGAGATCGGGTCTGCCGTGCTCGGCGAACAGGCGGCGAAGGGCGGAGATGCAGATCTGGATCTGCGCCCGGTAGGTCGGCGGCGGAGCGTCCTCGTAGATCGTCTCGGCCAGCCTGGAGATCGTGACGGCCTTGCCCGCATCGAGCAGCAGCATGGCGAGAACGGTCTGCTGCCTGCCCCCTCCCAGATCCAGCCGGTGGCCGTCGTCGATGACCTCCAGCGGACCCAAGACGCGAAACTCCACCCGCATCTCCCCTTGATGCTGGATTCACTCCCCGTGAAGGTCCGATTCCTCCGCTCGACACACTAATTCATCAATCTGCTTCCCTGCTATCGAGAGGAAGACGGACCATTGTTCTGTCGCCGATCAGGGCCAGCTCCCGCAGCACATGTCGGGGCCCTGCGTGGAGACGGGGGCCGGAGCCGTGGTGTCGGCGGTCGCGCCGGCGCTCGGCCCGCTGACGATGAACGCGATGACGAGAAGACCGGTGCCGACGAGACCGGTGAGACGAATGAACGGCTTGTTGTTCATGGTCGTACCTCATGTTCCTAGTGATGCGTCGTGCTTATGGGTAAACCGTAGGAAAGGCCGCCATCGCCTCGGTATCGAATCGTCATCCGGCAGTTCAGAGGGGTTGCGAAGGCCCCTGAGTCAGCCTCGGCACCGACTCGACCAGCCGCCGGGTGTAGGCGTGACGCGGCGCGCCCAGCACCGCCCTCGTGTCGCCCTGCTCGACCGTCCTGCCGCCTTCGAGCACCACCACCTGCTCGCACAGCTCGGCCACCACGGTCAGGTCGTGCGAGATCAGCACCAGCGTGAGCCCGCCGGTGTGCCGGAGTTCGGCGAGCAGGTCGACGAGCCGCACCCGGGTGGCCAGGTCGAGCGCGCTGAGCGGTTCGTCGGCCAGCAGCGCGCGTGGCCCGCACACGATGGCCCTGGCCAGCGCGATGCGCTGCCGCTGGCCGCCGGAGAACTCGTGCGGGTAGCGGCGCGCGGCCTCCTCCGGCAGCCCCACCGCGCGCAGCGCGCCGGCCACGCGCCGCCTGGCCTCGGCGCGGCGATCCCGGCGGGGCAGCAGGCCGAGTGACCGCAGCGGCTCGGCCACGATCGCGTCCACGCGCTGGCGGGGGTCGAGCGAGGAGTACGGGTCCTGGAAGACCGGCTGCACCGCTCGCCGCAGCGCCCGCTCGCGCCCGGGCAGCGGCTCGCCGTCCAGCAGCACCTGCCCGGCGGTGGGCCGCAGCAGGCCGAGCATCAGCCTGGCCAGCGTGGTCTTGCCCGCGCCCGATCCCCCGACCAGCGCCAGGCCGCGCCCGGGCGTGACGTCGAAGCTGACGTCGTGCAGCACGTCGGGGCCGCACCGGTAGGCGTAGCGCACGTCGCGGACCGACAGCAGCGGGGCGGTCAAGGCCGGATCCCGTCCAGCGCGCCGCGCAGGCGGAGTGCCGCCGCCACCAGGTCCCGCGTGTACGGGTGCCCGGGTGAGCGCAGCACGTCCTCGACGGGTCCGTGCTCGACCGCGCGCCCGTCGTGCAGCACCAGCAGCCGGCGCGTGACCCCGGACACCACCGCCAGGTCATGCCCGACCAGCAGCAGGCCCATGCCGCGCGCGGCGACCAGCCCGTCGACCAGCGCCAGCAGCTCGGCCTGGACGGTGGTGTCCAGCGAGGCCGTCGGCTCGTCGGCGATCAGGAGCGCCGGGTCGCAGGCCAGTGCCAGGGCGATGGCGGCCCGTTGCCGCTGGCCGCCGGAGATCTCGTGCGGGTAGGCCCGGGCGACTCGTTCGACGTCGGTCAGGCTCACCTCGGTCAAGGCGTCGAGCACCGCGCGGCGCAGGGCACGCCCGCGCAGGCCGCGATGGCGCCGCAGCGGCTCCGCGACCTGCGTGCCCACGCGCATGAGCGGATCGAGCGAGGTCAGCGGCTCCTGGAACACCACCGCGACGGAACGTCCGCGCAGCCGGTCCAGCCGTCGCTGGGGCGCGCCGACGACCTGCTGTCCCGACAGGAGCACGGTGCCCGAAGCGGTCATGCCGGGCGGCAGCAGCCCGATGAGCGCCAGCACGGTCAGCGACTTCCCCGCGCCGGACTCGCCGATCAGCCCGAGCCGGTCCCCGTGCCTCACCTCGAAGGACAGATCCGTCACGAGGTCGCCGCCCCCTGCCGCCCGGACGGTCAGGCCCCGCACCTCCAGCAGGCTCATGCGCGTCTCCGCAACGTCGGGTCGGCCACGTCACGCAGGCCGTCCGCGGCGAGGTTGGCCCCGATCACGAGCGCGACCAGCAGCACCCCAGGTGCGACCACGGCGAACGGCGAGGCGAACACGGTGGACTGGGCCTCGCGCAGCATGCGTCCCCAGGAGGAGTTGGGCGGCGGCGGGCCGAGCCCGAGATAGGAGAGACCGGCCTCGGTCAGCACGGCGAGGCCGAGGTTCAGCGCCAGGTTGACGGCGAGTGTCGGCCAGATGTTGGGCAGCACGTGCCCGGTGACGATCCCGAGCCAGGAGGTGCCCGACGTGCGGGCCGCCGTGATGTAGTCCTGCGCGAGCACCCGCTTGACCAGCACGCGGGTCAGCCGGGCGATCACCGCCGACATGGCCAGGCCGATCGCGACCACGGCGGAGAGCAGCGACGCCTGCCTGACGGCGAGCACCAGCATGGCCAGCAGCAGCGTCGGGACCGCGATGAGGATGTCCAGCAGCACGGCGAGCACGTCGTCCAGCCACCGGACCGCGAACCCGGCCAGCAGCCCGGCGGGCACGCCCAGCGCCCCGCCGACGACGACCGCGCCGAGACCCGCGGCCAGCGCGATCCGCGCGCCGATCATGAGCTGGGTGAACAGGTCGTGCCCGAGCCTGTCGGTGCCCAGCCAGTGCGCCGCGCCCGGCGGCTCCAGCCGCCCGCCGGTGGTGTCGCCCGGCGCGTACGGCGTCCAGAACAGGGAGACCAGCGCGGTCACGGCCACCACGGCGATCAGCGCGCAGCCGGCGGACAGCCGCACGGACCTCGCGCGGGACGGCCCCCTTGGCCGGCGTCTCATGCGAGCCCGCCCGCCACCGTGCGCCGCAGCCGCGGATCGACGAGCCGCTGCCCCAGGTCGGCCAGGAAGCCGATCACCAGCACGGCGCACGTGCTGAGCACCAGGATCGCCTGGATGACCGGATAGTCGTGCTGCGCGAACGCCTTGACCAGCATGCTGCCCAGCCCCGGCAGCGCGAAGACGTTCTCCACCACGACCGCGCCGAGCAGCGTCGTGGACAGTTCGACGCCGAGGATCGGGATGACGGGCGCGGCGGCGTTACGCAGGCCGTGCCGCCAGATCGCGGCGCTCAGCGACGCCCCGAGCGCCCGCGCGGTACGCAGGTAGTCGGCGTTGATCACCTCGACCGCGGTCGCGTGCACGTAGCGGGTCAGCGAGGCCGACATGACCACGCAGATGGTCAGGACGGGCAGCGTCAGCGAGGCGAGCGCGGCGGCGGGATCGGCCCAGTCGGTGGTGGGGAAGCCGCCCGCGGGCAGCCAGCGCAGTTTCAGCGCGAACAGCGTGATCAGCAGCAGCCCGATCCAGAACACCGGGATGGCCAGCCCGAGCTGGGACAGCCCGGACAGCACCGTGCCGTACCAGGTGTTGCCGCGCAGCGCGGTCACGAACCCCGCGGGCACCGCGATCAGCGTGGACAGCAGGAAGGACAGCAGCGTGAGCGGGCCGGTGACGGCCAGGCGGACGGCGACCTCGGGACCCACGGCCAGCGAGGTGACGAAGGACCGGCCGAAGTCGAGCGTGACCATGCTGCCCGCCCAGGCGGCGAACTGCTCGTGCATCGGCCGGTCCGAGCCCAGCTCGTGGCGGGCGGCGGCCACCTGCTCCGGCGTGGCGCCGACGCTCAGCAAGGCGTTGGCCGGGTCGCCGGGCAGCAACCTGAGCAGCACGAACAGCGCCACGCTCGCGGCCGCCAGCGAGACCACGAGCAGCAGCGACCTGCGCAGAAGGTAGCCGGCCATGAGGTCAGCGCTTCTCGATCCCGTAGACGGGGAACTGGGCGTTCAGGCCGTTCGTGGCGTAGCCGGTGACGTCCGCGGAGCTGACCACGATCTGGGGGTTGAGGTACAGCCAGTCGCTGGCGGCGTCTTCGGCGATCTGCCGGCCGGCCTGGCGCAGCAGCCGGGTCTGGTCGTCGAGGCTGGAGGCCGACTCGGACTGCTTGATCAGCTCGGCGACGCGGGGATTGTCGTAGCCCCAGTAGAAGTTGGGGTCGCCGTACCAGCGGATGTCGCGGTCGTTGACGTGTTCCTGCAGCGTGGCGGCGAAATCGTGGCGCTGGTAGACGCGCCCGTACCACTCGTCGGCGGTGATGACGCGGATGTTCACGGTGATGCCGATCTTGGCCAGCTCGGACTTCACGAACTCCGCGATCGTGGGGTGCGGGTCGTAGTTCGGGGTGTCGAGCGTGAAGGAGAACCCCTTGCGCAGGCCGGCGTCGGCCAGCTTCTGCCTGGCCGACGCGGGGTCGTAGGCGTTGATCCCGGTGAGGTCCTCGTACCAGGGATCGCTGGGCGGCACCATGGAGCCGATCAGGATTCCGTGGTCGTCCCAGATCGAGCGCAGCAGCTTGGCCTCGTCGATGGCGGCGCTCACGGCCTGGCGGACGAGCACGTTGTCGAAGGGCTCGCGCCGCAGGTTGAACGCGAGCAGCAGCTTGGTCGTGGACCTGCCCTCCGTGATCCGGAAGCCGGGACCGGCGAACTGGGAGAGCGCGTCGGGGTTCTGCTCGCTGGTGATCAGGTCGACCGAGCCCGATAACAGCGCGTTGTCGAGGGCGGCCGCGTCGGTGAAGTAGTGGAAGACCACGCGATCGGTCTTGGGCCGGGCGCCCCAGTACTGGGCGAACCTGTCGAGCGTGAGCGTCGCGCTCCGCTTCCAGCCGGCGACGCGATAGGGGCCGGTGCCGTCCTCCTTGGTCGCGGGATCGGCGAGGGCTCGATTGGTGATCCACACCTGGGTGAGGTTGTAGGTGAACGAGATCGACTTGGCCGACAGCTCGACCACGACCGTGTGCTCGTCCGGCGTGGTCACCTTCTTGATCACGCTCAGCGCGCTCTTGCGGGCCGACTTGGAGGTGACGGAGATGATCCGTTCGAGGCTGTGCTTGACGTCGGCCGAGGTCAGCGGCGCGCCGGAGTGAAAGCGGACGCCAGGCCGCAGGGTGAAGGTGTAGGTGAGGCCGTCGTCGCTGATGGCGTGGCGGGTGGCCAGCAGGTTCTCCACCGTGCCCGAGTCCGTGAGCCTGAACAGCCCCTCGTAGACGTTGCCGCCGAGCGCCTCGGTCGCGCCCTGGCCGCCGCCCCCGGCGTTGTCGAGGTTCTGCGGCTCGTACAGGGAGCCGATGTTGAGTGTGCGGGGCTGCGAGGTGGTGCTGCCCGGCGTGGAGGAACAGGCGGTGGCGGAGAGAACGGCGAGAACGAGAGCGAAAAAGCGCCACGCCATCTGGCTTCACAGCCTTCCTGGATCGTCGCGTTGCAGGACCATCGCAAGGTCATTCTGGCGGCTATCGCCCGGCGCGGCCACCGCGCGTACCCGGAACATTGCTCTGACGTGCCAGAATGTCCTTCCGTTCGCGACGATCCCGGGTCACTCCGCGATCTTCGTGCGACCGGTCCAGCGGAACACGAGACTGTCCGCGGCGACGCGCTCGAAGTGCTCGTACCCGGCGCCGCTGGGAATCTTGACCTTGCCGTACGCGGCGGCGTCCTTGCTGACGCGCTGCTCGGCGGGGATGTGCGACGGTCCGCCTTGCAGCACGACTTCGACGGTGGCTTCGCTCATGGGTGAACACCTTTCCGGCTCGATGACGGTGCCAGGAATCCCATGCTCGCCTCGGCCACCCGCCGCACCTACCCCCTAGACACCCCTGGCCCGCGCTGAAGGCCGGCCCGGAAGCGCGGCAGCGCGTCGGTGGCGAGCCTGGCCGACAGCGTCTCCAGAGCGGCGACGACCTGCGCGGCCTCCTCGTCGTCACCGGCGTGGAAGGCGGAGATCACCGCATGGTCGACCGGGATGCCCTCGACCTCCATCTCACGCGGGGACTTGTCCGGGGCGTGGCGCACCAGCGTGCGGCGGCGGTCGTTCGGATCGGTCTCGGTGACGACGACGCCGGCGTCGCGCAGACGCGCCACCGACGCGGAGACCAGGCTCTGCACCAGCCCGGTGCGCTCGGCGATCTCCCGGACGGAGGTGCCGGGATGTTCGTCGATGTCGGCGGCCACGACCATGCTCGACCGCACGCCGACAGGCGAGAGATTGAGCCCCACGGTGGGCAGGGCCTCCTCGCCCATCCGCATCAGGGCCCTGCCGAGGAGAAACAGTTGTACAGCGTTCACTCACCCATCATACATCCATTAGTGATACATCTCTCATTGATGCATCTATTTTTGATGCGCTATGGTGAAGCCATGGACGAGACGAGGAACGGCACCGTCCGGGTGCCAGGAGCGCAGTTGCACTACGAGACGCGGGGATCCGGTCCCCTGCTGCTGATCCTCCAGGGCGGCGACGGCGACGCCGGACTCACCGAAGACCTGGTAGGCCGCCTGTCGGCACACCACCGCGTGGTCACCTACGACCGGCGAGGCGTGTCGCGCAGCACGCTGGACGACGGCGACACGCGGCCGTGGAGCCTGGGCCTGCACGCCGACGACGTGCACCGGCTGCTGGCCGAGCTGACCGGCGAGCCGGCGATCGTGCTCGGCTCCAGCATCGGCGCGCTCATCGGCCTCGACCTGGCCGCCCGTCATCCCGAGCAGGTCGGCGTGCTGGTCGCGCACGAACCGCCGGCGATGCGGCTGCTGCCCGAGCCCGAGTGCGCCCAGGCGCTGACGTTCCTGTCGGAGGCCGTGCTGACGTACGAGGAGCACGGGGTGGGCCCGGCCATGATGAAGATGCTGGCGTTCAACGGCATCGACCCCGGGCGCATGGAGACCGAGCCCGGCGTGGCGATGCCCGAGCCGAACCCGCATCGCATGGCCAACGCGGCGCTGTTCCTGAGCCGCGACCTGCCCGCCGTGCGCGACTACGAGCCGGACGTGCCGGCGCTGCGGACCGCGGCGCCGGTGATCGTGCCCGCGCTCGGCCAGGCGTCCGCGGGCCTGGCCACCCACCGCTGCACGCAACTGCTCGCGGAGACGATCGACCGGCAGGTCGTGGAGTTCCCCGGCGGGCACAACGGGATGATGACGCATCCCGTCGCGTTCTCGTCCAGGCTGCGCGAGACGCTGGACGCACACGTGCGGCTTTAGCTCCCGATTAGTCCCCGCTTAGCGCCCCGGCCGACCGTGTCCGCTGGGGCGCTTTGCCCCTTGCCGACAGAACGACCTGCTCAGGGGCAGAGGGGACGATCTCGCGATGAGCAATGAGGACAAGTTCCGCGAATATCTCAAGAGGGCGACGGCCGACCTGCGTCAGGCCCGCCGGCGCATCGCCGAGCTGGAGGACACCGCGCCCGAGCCGATCGCGGTGGTCGGTATGGCCTGCCGCCTCCCCGGTGGCGCGGAGACACCCGAGGATCTGTGGCGGCTCGTGTCAGAAGGCATCGACGCCACCACCACCTTCCCCACCAACCGCGGCTGGAACCTCAACACCCTCCACCACCCCAACCC
>NZ_JABCPZ010000162.1 GCF_013283785.1 Nonomuraea antri | reverse complement strand
GGTTCGGGGTTGGTGGCGGCCGCGGCGGCGGCCGCGCGGGCCTGGGCCAGTCCGCTGAACGACCAGGGCACGGCGAGCCACCCCGCCCACGCCAGCACGATCACGACCGGGATGTCACCCAGCCGCGACAGCCGCGACAGCGCCGCCAGCGGCAACCTGCGCAGGCGGCCGGCGTGCTGCGTGTGGTCCGTCGCCGGCGGCGTGCGCGGGTGGTCCGCGTCAAGCGTGTGGACGGTCTCCGGCAGCGTGCGCTGGCGGCCCGCGCTACGGGTATGGTCCGTCGCCGGTGGCGTGCGCGGGTGGTCCGCGCGATGCGTGTGGTCCGTCACCATCCCCCCGCCCCCGGCCAGGCACGTACAGCCCAGATCCTAGCCAGTTTCAGACTGGGCGGTTCGACGGCGGAACGCCCAGCCCCCAGGAGATGATCTTGTGTGGGGTGATCCTGATGAGCTGCCTGGAGAACCCGGGCATCGGGGGCTCGGCGTCGGGTACGGCCTCGGCGGTGCCGCGGATCTCCACGCCGCGCACCACCCACGGCCGCGTCGAGGCCAGTTCGTCCACGACCAGCGCGACCGTGCTCCCGGACGCGACGTTCTTGAACTTCTTGGACTTGGCCAGGTCGTGCCCGCCGACCTCGACGGTTCCCGGCTCGGCGCCGAGGAAGAAGCCGACGGGGTTGTTCTGCACCTGCCCGTCGGGCGATACCGTGGCGAGGCGGGCCAGGTGCTGGGTGCCAAGGAATTCGAGTTCTTCAGGTGTGAAGGTCATGAGGCAAGGGTGCAACCTCAACCATTGTTGAGGTCAACCCGTCTCTCGGAAGGTCACACGGCGCCGTCGGTGAGCCAGCGCAGGGGGTTGGCGTGGGTGATCAGGCGGATCGTGTCCTCGTCCGTCCCGGCCTCGCGCAGGCGCGGCAGCAGCGTGTGGAACAGGTGCGCGTAGCCGGGCCCGCCGTAGCGCTGCATCTGCGACACCCGGCTCACGCCGGTGCTGAGCAGGAGCCGCTCCGCGTGTCCCTCTTCGATCATGGCGAGCGCGATCCTGGCTGTCTCGTCCGGGCCGAGGCAGAGTGCGCCCAGGCCGACGTACGCGCCCGCCTCGACGATCTTCCGTACCGCGCCGAGGTCGGTGCCGGAGTAGCCGACGGCCACGCGCGAGCCGGGCAGGTTCTCGCCGAGCAGAATCTCCAGCATGGCCAGGCCGCTCAGGCCGAAGGTGGCCACGGACAGGCGGGAGGCCTTCGAGGCGCGGGCGGCGGCGATCAGCGCGCGCTGCTCGCGCGGCGTGGGCTCGGCGCCCCAGCAGCCGACCTCGCCGATCACGCCGGGGAAGACGCCGGTGCCGTCCAGGCCGTTGGAGATCTCGCCCATCAGGCGGCGGGTGAGCGCCTCGACGTCCTCGTCCCCGGTGGACGGTTCGCTGAACGGCTCGGTGAACAGCCCGGTGGCGGCGATCACCGGGACGCGGCTGCCGGCCGCGATCCGGGCCAGCGCGGCGGCGTCGCGGCCCATGCCGAGGCAGGTGAGGTCCACGACCAGGGCGAGTTCGTCGGACTGACGCAGTTCGCGCAGTTCGGCGGTGACGGTTTGCTCCTCGTCCAGCCAGCGGTGCGGGTCGGAGTCGATGCCGACCGCCCAGCGCATGTCGTTGCGCAGGTGCTCGTGGGGGAGTACGGCGCCGGTCACGGCGGCCGCGCGGATGGGGCCGGTGACGGTGCGAAGCATGACCTCGGGCATAGCAGACATTATCCGACGTTTGCCGGAAGTCGCCTGGTCAGGCCGGAAATTTTACTTTGAGGGTGGTTTGGTGCCCTGCTAGCGGATTGCAAGTGATCCGGCAGCGTGGGCCGTATCCTGGTGGGCACACCGAAACCGTCCGGGGGAAACCGTGGCCATCCAGAACTCCGACACCGGCGACGCGGACGTCGTCAAGGGCGAAGCCGCCGAGCGGTCCGACATGCCCGCTCGCCGTACCGGCCTGCACGGCTGGCTGGACGGCGTGCGATCGACCCGCACCGGCGCGCTCACCCTGAAGATCGTGATCGGCTTCATCGGCACGGTCATGGTGGTGGGCGGCCTGATCATGGTGCCGTTCCCCGGGCCGGGGTGGCTGGTCGTGTTCGCCGGTCTGGCGGTGCTGGCCACCGAGTTCCACTGGGCGCACCGGGTGCTGGAGTTCGGCAAGCGCACGCTGCACGCCTGGACGGAGTGGTACAAGCGGCAGGGCTGGACGATTCGCATCGTCGTCGCCGTGGTCACCGTGGCCGCCGCCGGTGTGATCGTGTACTTCGGCCTGCTGACCATGGGCGTCGACCTGCTGGCGATCGCGCAGAAGTTCATCTAGGAACCGGTCCGCCCCGAACATCCAGACCGGGTCGGCATTTCTCCCGACATCCCGCCGGCCGCTGTCTAGTCTGCGGGCGTGATCGCCTCTATCGCCCTCGCGCTGTCACTGACCTTCTCCGGCCCAGCCGTATCAACAGCCACCCCGGCATCCGGCATGGCGTCCGCGCCGGCCGATCTGCCGCTGCCGGGCACGAACGGCGTGAAATATCGTGAGAAAGCCGGCGACCCCGTCCGGCTCGCCTCCTACGGCCTCGGCACCAAGGCCACCTACCTGCGTGCCGCCAAGGGCGACGTCTTCAGCAGGCAGAAGGGGCTCTCGGAAGCGGTCGTCTCGCCCGACGGCCGCCTGACCGCGGGCATCCCCACCGCCTACCGCGCCGGCCACGACTCCCTGCTGATCACCGATCGCGCCACCGGGAAGACGAACAGGATCCGGACGGTCCGCGCGCCGCTGGTCGCCTGGGGCATCGGCTGGTCGCGTGACAGCAGGAAGGTGGTGCTCACCGTCCAGCGCAAGACCGGGAACACCTGGCGCACGGCCGGGTTCACGATCGTGGACGTCACCGCCAAGACCGCCCGCACGGTCCCCGTCCCCGGCCTGACCAGGGAGAGCGGCTTCTGGTGGAGCCCGGCGGGCGGCCTCGTCTCGCCGTACCGGGACGGGCTGCGCCTCTACCGGCCGTCCGACGGCAAGGTGGCGGCCACCTGGGCGGGGATCGGCCTGACGGCGGGCGCGGAGGACGCGTTCTCGCCGTCGGGCAAACGCCTGCTGAGCTGGTGCCCGTCGCGTTTCACCGAGGGGCTGTGCCTGGTCGACCCGGCCACGGGCAGGCTCGCGCTACGGGTGAACGTGCAGCCGGAGGCGCTGTTCGGCTGGTGGGACGAGTCTCACGTGATCGCGGTCATGGCCCACGGCGGCGCCTACCGCCTGTCGGTCGTCGACCTCGCCGGACGGACCACCCGGGTGCTGGCCGAACTGCCCCGCGCCACCTGGGCCGCGGAGTTCTGGGTCACCTTCACCCGCTGATCGCTCACAGGTACAGGCCGGTGCCGTGGTCGGTCTCCTGGGTGGCCACGGCGTGCAGGTCGCGCTCGCGCATAACCAGGTAGACCTGCGCGTGCAGTTCGACCTCGAACTGGTCTTCCGGGTTGAGCAGCACCTTGTCGCCCACCTTGACCGCGCGCACGTTCGAGCCGACGCCGCAGACCTCGCCCCAGGCCAGCCGGTTGGCCATCTTGACCGTCGCGGGGATGACGATCCCGGAGCCGCTGCGCCGCTCCTCGGCCTCGGTCTCGAGCCGGATCATGACCCGGTCGTGCAGCATCTGAATCTCGAACTTGGGCGCTTCCACGTGGCCAAGTTTACGAGGCGCCGGACGTCCGATGACTCAAACCGGCCCTCACGGCCCGCTGACCTGGGCGAATACCGAACACTCCGGACGATCGCCCCGCTTATGAATCAACGGTGAACATGGCAAGATAACGTCATGATCATGGCCTTCGGCGCAACAGGCTGGCATTGGGTGAATCCGCCTCGCGAATGGTCCTCTGACGAGGGATTGATCCTGTTCTGTGATCCCGGCACCGACCTGTGGTGCAAGACCCACTACGGCTACAGCTACGACACCGCCCACCTGTTCGGCCGGACCGTCGAGGGCGACCTGCGGCTCTCCGTCACCTTCACCGGCGAGTACGCCGAGCAGTACGACCAGGCCGGCGCCGTGCTCCGCCTGGACGAGAGCACCTGGATCAAGGCCGGGGTCGAGTACGTGGACGGCGGATTCCACCTCAGCACGGTGGTCACCCGCGACTTCTCCGACTGGTCGGTGCTGCCGCTCGACCGGCCGGCCGAGCGGGTGACGTTCGAGCTGGAACGCTCGGGCGACGCGGTGACCGTCCGCTACGGGCTCGACGACGCGCCGCCGGAGCGGATGTTGCGCCTGGCCTACTTCCCGCCGGAGCGGCCCGTGCTGGCCGGGGCCATGGCCGCCGCCCCGGTGGGCAAGGGTTTCGCCGTCCGCTTCACCGACCTGCGCATCTGCGCGGAGTAGGAACGGCGGCTCAGGGGAGCCTGAGTTCGGCGTAGACGGGCCGGTGGTCGGTGCCGTCCAGCGTCAGCACCTCGAAGGCGCGCACGCCCATGCGCGCGTCCGCCAGCACGTGGTCGATCGCCACGCCCGGCGTCCAGCCGAACTGCGGCCAGGTCGCGGTCAGCCCTTGTCCCATGGCGTCGGCCGCGTCGCGGTAGCCGCCGGCCAGCAGGTCGCGTACCGGCACGTGGTCGAGCGTGGCGTTGAAGTCCCCGGCCAGCACCCGCAGGTCGCTCCCGCCCGCGGCGGGCAGCGCACGCAGCCCGGACAGCCAGCACGGCTGCCGTCCGAACCGCTTGGGCGCGCACGGGTGCACGGACACGATGTCGATCCGGGCACCTCCCGCATGCCGCATCAGTGCCCTGGCCTGCCCGAATCCGCCGTACTCGATGTGCTCTCCCGCCGTCAGCGGATGCGTGGCGTAGATCGCCGAGCCGCCGACCCCCGGCTTGGCCCGTGTCACCGCGTGCGGCAGCCGGTCGCGCACCCCGGCGGCCTCCAGCCGGTCCAGCGCCTCGGGGGTCAGCTCCTGCAACGTCAGAACGTCCGGTTTCGTCCGGTCGATCAGCGCGATCAGCCCGTCGATGTCGGCCGCGCCGACCATGAGGTTGGCCGCGAGCACCCGCACCGCCTGACCGCCGGCCGGGTGCCCGCCGTCGGTGAACCCGCGCGGCGTGACCACCACCGCCAGCGTGATCACCGTGACCGCCGCGACCGCGGTCGGCCAGCGCCGCCGCAGCGACCCGGCCACCAGCAGCGCCACCGCCGAGCCGGCCGCCGCGTACGGCGTGAACGCCACCAGCGGCACCCACGGCCAGTCCGGCTCGAACCCGCTCACCCGCAGCACCGCCCACACCGCGAACGGCGCGACCACCAACCCACTCACCCAACTCCGCATGCGCATATATCACCACTTGTCGCGACATAGGTTCATGAGAGGGTGTGCACCATGCACGACGTGGAAGCCAGGGTCCTGAACGCCATCGACGCAGCCGAAACCGTGAACCTGCTGGCCGAGACGGTCCGGGTGCCCAGCATCACCGGCACCGACGCCGAATCCGACCTCCAGCACCGCTTCGCCCGCCTGCTCACCGAGGCGGACCTGGACGTGGACGTCTGGAAGCTCGACCTCCCCGACCTCACGAGCCGCGCCGGCTTCCCCGGCTCGGAGGCGCCGCGCACCGAGGGCTACGGCGTGGTCGCCGTCAGCGGGGGAGAGGGCGTGCCCGCGCTCGCCCTGCAGGGCCACGTGGACGTCGTCCCCACCGGCGACCTGGCGAAATGGGCGGGCAGCGACCCGTTCGCGGCCCGGATCACCGGCGACACGCTGCACGGCCGGGGCGCCTGCGACATGAAGGCCGGGCTGGTCGCCAACCTGGCCGTGGTCAGGGCGATCAAGCGGGCCGGGGTGAGGCTGGCCAGGCCGCTGGCCGTGCACTGCGTGGTCAGCGAGGAGGACGGCGGGCTCGGCGCGTTCGCCACGCTGGCCAGGGGCCACACCGCCGAGGCCGCCGTGATCACCGAGCCGACCAGCGGGAACGTCATCACGGCCAACGCCGGGGCGCTCACCTTCCGCCTGGAGATCGCGGGCGCGGCGGCGCACGGCGCCACCCGCTACGAGGGCGTCAACGCGATCGAGGTGTTCTGGCCGGTGTTCGAGGCGATCAGGCGGCTGGAGGCCAGGCGGAACCAGGACCCGCCCGCGCTCTTCGACGGCAACCCGATGCCGTACCCGATCGAGATCGGCACGGTCAGGTCAGGCGACTGGGCCAGCACCGTGCCCGACCTGCTGGTGGCGGAAGGCCGCCTCGGGGTCAAGCTGGACGAGGACCCGGCGCTGGCCAGGGCCGAGTTCGAGGAGGCGGTGGCGGGCGCGGCGCACCCGTGGCTGCGCGCCAACCCGCCGGCGGTGAGCTGGCCGGGCGGCCAGTTCGCCAGCGGCCGGCTGCCGGCCGGGCACGCCCTGCTCGACGAGGTGAACCGGGCGGTTTCCGACACCTCGGGCAGGACGCCCCGCCAGACGGCCGCACCCTATGGCAGCGACCTGCGTCTGTACGCGGCCGGCGGGATCCCGACCCTGCACTACGGCCCCGGGGACGTGCGGTTCGCGCACGCCCCCAGGGAGCAGGTCGACCTGGCCGAGCTGCGTGAGGTCACGCGCTCGCTCGCAGTCCTCGCGATCCGCCGCTGCGGAGCACTCTGACCAGGTTGCCCGGGCTCATCAGGGACGGCGGCGGGTCGATCAGGTTCGTCACCCGGTGGAATCGCAGTGCCAGGTCCGGGTCCCCGGCCGCGGCGGCCAGGTAACGCTCCAGGTAGGCGTTGACCATCCGGATCTTCGGCGTGAGCGTGCCCCGCACGCCGGGCACCTTCAGGTCGCCGCCGACCACGATGTCCCACGGCGCGTCCACCAGCCGGGCGATGCGCCGGAAGAACGACCGGGGGCTCAGGTCCGGCCGCAGCAGCTCCCTGGCCTGCAGCGCCGCGACCGTCATGCCCTGGCCGTACATCGGGTTGAACGCGCACACCGCGTCGCCGAGCACCAGCAGGCCCTCGGGGAAGCGGGACAGCTCCTCGTAGCGCCGCCTGACGCTGGCCGGGGTGTGGTAGGCGCGCGGCTCGCCGAGCGGTTCCGCCGTCTTGACCAGCCGGCCCAGGTCCGGGTAGCCGATCGACTCGGCGAACGCGGTGAACTCGCTCAGGCCGAGGCCGGGCGCGTCGCCGAGGTAGCCCGACAGGGTGACGATCCAGCGGTCGTCCTCCAGGGCCAGCGCCACCCCGCCGCGGGCGTTCGCCGCGGCCGGGGCGACCACCAGGGCCAGGTCGCCGTCCAGGTCACCGGGCCGGCGGTGGAACTCGCGGGTGCCGTAACGCAGGTCGATGCGCACCTGTTCCTCGCGCGGGCGCTCGTACCCGAGCTCGGTCAGCCAGGCCGGCGCGCGCGAGCCCCGGCCGGAGGCGTCGACGACCAGGTCGGCGGGGATCTCCTCGCCGCCGGCCAGGCGTACCCCGGTGACCCGGCCCGCGTCCGACATCAGCCCGGTGACCACCCGGTCCTGGCGCACGCGCACCCCGCTCAGGCCGCTCACCCGGCGGCGTACCTGGCCTTCCAGCAGCGGCCTGCTGACCAGCAGGCCGGTCAGTCCGGTGTGGGCGCGCGACAGCTCCTGGCCGCCGTGCACCCAGCGCACCTGTCCCTGCAGGTCTCCGGTGATGCCGCCCTGCGCGACCAGTTCGGCGGTCAGGCCGGGCAGCAGTTCGTCCATGACCTCGCGCCCCCGCGCTAGCAGGCCGTGCGCGTGCCGGCTCTGGCCGACGCCCCTGCGGTGGACGTCCACCGTGGGCAGCGTGTCACGGTCGAGTACGGTGACCATGGCGTGGCCGCGTTGCAGCGCGGCGGCGGCCAGCAGCCCCGACATGCTGGCGCCGATGACGACGGCGTGATCCATCGATCGTCCCCCTGTGAATACGGAAGTTCCGGCTATTCGGCAGAGGGTGACGGGCGGACGTCGATTGTTCTGTGTCCTTTGACGCGTTCGCGGTGATACCAGCGGCCAGGTGAGACCTGGCTCACCTGTCAGGCAGCGGGGCCTGACTCGACCGGCAGTCCGGCCGCGACCCAGTCCTCGATGCCCTCGGCGTACCTGCGCACGTCGGTGTAGCCGAGCGCGGTCAGCCGGGCGGCCACGGCCTTGCTGTTGGGGCAGGCCGGGTTGGAGCAGTAGGTGACGATGGCGGCGTCCTTGTCGGGCAGTAGCTCGGCGGCCCGCTCGGCCACCTCGCTCTCGACCAGCGGGATCGCGCCGGGCAGATGCTGCTGCAGGTAGTAGCCGCCGCCGAGGGTGTCGAGCACGGTGACCTCGGAGAGCGTGCGGTGCAGCTCCTCGCGGGTGATGGTCATTGTCGCCTCCCAATGAAATGGACTACAGTCCGGATTGTGGATGGCTCGAAAGTTAACGGACCGCAGTCCGCTTCGTCAAGTGAGGCGCTGGAGCTGCTGGCGGAACCGCCCAGGAAGGAACGCGCGGACGCGGCGCGCAACAGGGAGAAGGTGCTGGCCGCGGCGGCCCGGCTGTTCGCCGAGAAAGGCGTGGACTCGGTGTCGATGGACGCGGTCGCCGCCGCGGCGGGGGTGGGCAAGGGCACGCTGTTCCGCCGCTTCGGCGACAAGTCGGGGCTGGCGGTGGCGCTCCTCGACGACCGCGAACGCGACCTGCAGGCCCGCATCCTGTCCGGGCCGCCGCCGCTCGGCCCGGGAGCGCCGGCCGCCGACCGGCTCGCCGCGTTCGCCGAGGCGTACCTGACGTACCTGTTCGACCATCTGGACCTGGTCCGCATGTCGGAGACCGCCAGCCCCGGGGCGCGGCACCGGATCGGGGCCTACCGGTTCTGGCACCGGCACGTGGCGATCCTGCTGGCGGAGTGCCGTCCTGGGTGCGACGCCGACCCGCTGGCGCACGCGCTGCTGGCGGGCTTCGGCGCGGAGACGGCGGGGCTGCTCGCCGCCGGCTACGGCCAGGCCCGCGCGGGGAACGCCCTCCTCACCCTGGTCGGCGCGCTCACCGAAGGCTAGGAGGCCGGGGTCGCGGCGCGGCGGCGGGATTCCGGGACGATGAGCGGCGTCCCCGACTGCGGGTCCTCGATGATCTCGCAGCGCACGTCGAACACCCGGTGCACCAGCTCCGGCGTGACGATCTCCAGCGGGTCGCCCTCCGCCTCCACCCGGCCCTCACGCATGACGATGAGATGCGTGGCGTACCTGCACGCCTGGTTCAGATCGTGCAGCACGGCCACCATCGTGCGTCCCGCCTCGTGCAGCTCGGCGCACAGGTCGAGCACCTCGATCTGGTGGGAGATGTCCAGGTACGTGGTCGGCTCGTCCAGCAGCAGGATCGGCGTCTCCTGGGCCAGCGCCATGGCCAGCCACACCCGCTGCCGCTGCCCGCCGGACAGCTCGTCCACGATCCGGTCCGACAGCTCGGTCACGTCCGTGGCCCGCATGGCCTCGGCCACCGCCGCCTCGTCGGCGCGCGACCACTGACGCATGAGCCGCTGGTGCGGGTAGCGGCCGCGGGCCACCAGGTCGGCCACGGTGATGCCGTCGGGCACGATCGAGCTCTGCGGCAGCAGCCCCAGCCGGCGCGCCACCTCCTTCGACGGCAGCGCCGTGATCAGGCCGCCGTCCAGGTGCACGGCGCCCTGGCGGGGCTTGAGCATCCTGGCCAGGGCACGCAGCAGGGTGGACTTGCCGCACGCGTTCGGCCCGATGATCACACTGAACGACCGGTCGGGGATCGCCACGCTGAGCGAGGTGGCCACGGTCCGCTGGTCGTAGGCGAGGGTCAGGTCGTGACCGGTCAGGCGGGCAGCCATCAGTGGCGTTCCTTTCGCAGGAGCAGCGCGAGGTACGTGCCGCCGATCGCGGCCGTCAGCACCCCGACGGGCAGCTGGGTGGGGGCGAGCAGCCGCTGGGCGGCGAGGTCGGAACCGGTCAGCAGCACCGCGCCGACCAGGGCGGAGGCGGCGAACGTGACGCCGGGTGAGCGGGTGAGCCGCCGGGCGAGCTGCGGCGCGGCCAGCGCCACGAACATGACGGGACCGGCCGCCGCGGTGGCCACGCCGGTCAGCAGCACCCCGGCCACGATGGCCGTCGCACGCACGACCTCCACGTTGATCCCCATCGCGCGGGCCGCGTCGTCGCCCATCTCGATCATGCGCAGCGGCCGCGACACGGCCGCGCACACCGGCACGAGCACGATCAGCGCCAGCGCGACCGGCACCGCGTGGTCCCAGCCGCGCCCGCTGAGACTCCCGGTCAGCCAGGAGCCCGCCGTGGCCGCGTCGTTGATGTTCGCCCTGGTCAGCAGGTACGAGTTGACCGACAGCAGCAACGCGTTGACCCCGATGCCGACCAACACCAGCCGATACCCCTGCACCCCGCGCCGGAAGGCCAGCGCGTAGACGACGGCCGCGGCGAGCACGCACCCGGCCAGCGCCCCGCCCGCGATCACCAGCGCGGAACCGCCCAGGGTCACCGCCAGGATGCCGCCGGTCGAGGCTCCGGCGGTGAAGCCGATGAAGTCGGGGCTGCCGAGCGGGTTCCTGGTGAGGCTCTGGAAGATCGCCCCGCCCACCCCGAACGCCGCGCCGACCAGCAGCCCGGTCACCACGCGCGGGGCCCGCAGCCTGCTCACGATCAGCTCGGCGACGGGCGTGCCCTGGCCGAACAGCGCGCCCAGGATGTCCGGCACGGAGACGGTGAACTCGCCGGTCGCGATGGCCGCCACCGACACCGCGCAGGCCACGACCAGCAGGAGCGCCCCGGTCAGCAGCGCCCGGGGCGCCAGCCGCAGCGACCAGGGTCCGATACGCACGTTCATAGCGCCGCCAGCCTCCTGCGCCTGGCCATCATGATGAAGATCGGGGCGCCGATGACCGCCCACATGATGCCGACCTGCACCTCGCCTGGGCGGGCGATCAGCCGTCCGGCGACGTCGGCGACCAGCAGCAGCACCGGCGCGGCCAGCGCCGAGTACGGCAGCACCCACCGCTGGTCGTGCCCCACCACCGCGCGCACGGCCTGCGGCACGACCAGGCCGACGAACACCAGCGGCCCGGCCGCCGCGGTGGCGGAACCGCACAGCAGCGTCGCGGCCACGCCGGTCAGCACGCGGGTCCTGTTCACCGGCACGCCCAGCGCCTTGCCCGCGTCGTCGCCCAGCGACAACATGTTGAGCGGCCTGGCCAGGAACAGCCCCAGCACCAGCCCGGCGACCAGGAACGGCGCCAGCCCGGTCAGCGTGCCGGCGTCGGCCGCGGCCAGCGACCCGGTCAGCCAGAACCGCATCCGGTCGAAGACCTGGGAGTCCATGCGCAGGATGGCCGAGGCGGCGGCGGTGCAGACCATGCCGAGCGCGATGCCGGCCAGCGCGAGGCGTACCGGGCTGGAGCCGGAGCGTCCAGACGAGCCGAGGGTGTAGACGACGACGGCGGCCAGCGCGGCCCCGCCGAAGGCGAACCACACGTAGACGGCCGGGTCGCTCAGCCCGAACAGCCCGAGCGCGAGCGTGACGCCGAGCATCGCGCCCTGGTTGATGCCCAGGACGCCGGGGTCGGCCAGCGGGTTGCGGGTCAGGCTCTGCATGAGCGCGCCGGCCAGCCCGAGCGCCGCGCCGACGGCGATGCCCAGCAGCGTGCGGGGGATGCGCACGTCCACGACGACCGTGTGGTCGGTCGAGCCGTCGTAGGAGAGCAGCGCGTCGATCACGGTGGCCGGCGGGACGGATCGCGCGCCCAGCGCCACGCTCGCCGCCGCGGCCAGCGCGAGCACCGCGAGCGTCACCACCAATCCTCCGGCCAGCACGGCTGCGCGTCCGCGCACCCGGCGATCCGCGGAGGCCTCTACAGCCGGGCGCACCCGACCCCCTCTCGTCACAGCCAAACTTAGGCAAGGCTAATCTAATGCCTTGGCAACAAAGGTAAGCCTATCCTTAGGAGATCGAAATGTCGGGACCGGTACTGGCGCGCAGGGGCTTCCTGGCGGCCACGGCAGGCCTCGCGGCGGCCCTGACACTGTCGGCCTGCGGCGGCGCCGGGACCGCGGCCACCGGCGGCGCGCCCGCCCAGCAGCCCGCCCAGCAGCCCGCGACCTCGGCCGCCGCGCAGGGCTGGACGTTCACCGACGACCGCGGCAAGAAGCTCGACCTGCCCAAGCGCCCCGAGCGGGTGGTCGCCCAGGTCGGCGCCGCCGCCGCGCTGTGGGACTTCGGCGTGCGCCCCGTCGCCGTCTTCGGCCCGCACAAGCTCACCGACGGCGCCAAGGACCCGCAGGTCGGCAACGTCGACATCACCAAGGTCCAGGGCCTGGGCAACGTCTGGGACGAGTTCAACGTCGAGCAGTACATCGCCCTGCAGCCCGAACTGCTGGTCAGCAGCATGTACGTCAAGGGCACCCTGTGGTACGTGCCGGAGAAGTCGAAGGACACCATCGAGCAGGTCGCGCCCACCGCCGGCGTCCAGCTCACCGGCAACAGCGCCACCCAGGTCATCGGCAAGTACGAGGAACTGGCCAGGTCGCTCGGCGCCGACATGCAGGGCGTCCCCGAGGCCAAGGCCCGCATGGAGGCCGCGACCAAGGAGCTGGCCTCGTTCAAGGACCTGAAGGTGCTCATGATGTCCGGCGGCCCGGACGCCATGTGGGTGGTCAACCCGCCCGAGTACCCCGACATCGTGCACCTCACCGCGAACGGCCTGAACGTCGTCACCCCGTCAAAGGTGGACGAAGGCGGCTTCTTCCAGACCCTGAGCTGGGAGAACGCCGACGAGTACGACGCGGACGTGATCCTCTACGACACCCGCACCCAGGCGCTCAAGCCCGAGGAGATGATGAAGAAGCCCACCTGGGCCAAGCTCCCCGCGGTCAAGGCCGGCCAGATCTACCCGTGGCGCGCCGAGGCCCCGTTCAGCTACCAGGGCTACGCCGCGTTCCTCGAAGAGCTGGTGGCCAACTTGAAGCAGGCTAAAAAGCTCCCTTGACCTCGATGATCTCGGCGAGGGGGAACTCCAGGTAGTCGCCGGCCTCCTCGCACCAGGCGTCGAGCGCGCCGCCCTTCAGCTCGCCGTGGCTGATGGTCGCGGTCAGCCCGTCGGCCAGCGTGATGCCGGCCCGCACGCCGCGGTCGACCACGAACCCGAGCAGCGACTGCTGGGCGGTCGGCAGCCGGTTGGCCATCCGGCCGATGACGGCCCAGGTGCGGCCGTTGGTGCCGGACCCGGCGCGGCCGGTCTCGATCAGCCGGCGGGCGTGCTCGCGCGGGTCGGGCGTCGGCTCGGCGATCACGTACGCGGGGGCCTCGCACTCGGCCAGCTCCGCCACCTGCCCGCCGGGCAGCAGGATCAGCTTGCCGTTGTGCGGCTCGTCGAGCTGCGCCGCCCTGGCCCGGCGGATGGAGATCTCGCCGGTGTCGGAGACCGGGACCGGCGAGTAGCCGTTCTCGCGCAGCGCGGCCAGCGTGCGCTCGGCGTCGGCGGCGCTGACCAGCACGGTGGGCGCGAGCAGGCGCAGGCCCAGCCGGCCCAGCCGCCGGTGCCCGGCGATCTCGGCCAGCAGCCCGGTGTCGGAGGCCTGCACGAGGCAGCCGACCGTGGTGACCGTCACCTCGCCGTGCCTGCGCGCGGTGTCGCGGACGAGATAGTCGAGCGGCTGCGGGATGCTGCCGACCTGGGCCAGCTCGTCGAGCAGTTCGCCGGCCTCGTAGCCGCGGTCGAGCGCGCGGCGCACGCTCTCGGTGGTGAAGCGCCACACCGAGGCGGCGCCCCGCGACTCGCGCTCGGCCACCCGGTCGAGCAGCGCGGCCAGCTCGGCCGACGGCGGCCCGGTGACCACCGCGGTCAGGTCGGGGCCGAACAGCGCGCTCCTGCGGACGCTGGCCAGCGCCCTGGTGGACGCCTCGACCAGGACCGGGTCGTGCTCGACCTGGGGCACCGTGTCGTCGTTCTCGTCGCCGGCCAGGTGCGCCAGCCCGGCCAGGGCCCGGCCCAGGTCGGTGAGCGCGTCGTTGGCCAGCAGGCCGAGCAGCGTGGCCTCGTCGACGACGGCCGCCGCGCCGTCGTCGAGCAGGGCCCGGTCGAGCAGCGGCGCGTGCCAGTGCACGTTCCTGACCAGGCTGGACCGGTCGGCGAACGCGGTGCCTGCGGGCAGGTGGGCGAGCCCGGCCAGCACGGCCCTGCGCACCCGGGCCACGGCGGTGCCGGTGGCCTCGTCGCCGAGCACGGTGCCGTACTTGCCGTCGGTCTTGCGCAGCGACGAGCGTTCCATGCGCCACCACGCCGACAGCAGCACGCGCAGCCGCGCGGCGCCCTCGTCGAGCCGCCAGCGGTCGAACCGCTCGGTGGGGATCATGCCGCCGGACTGCTCGTCCCAGGCCAGCAGCCTGGCCACGGCGCAGACCTCAAGCAGCAGCCGGGTCTCGTCCTCGTCGCAGCCGGTCTCCTTGGCCACCCTGCGGACCTCGCGCACGCCCACGCCGCCGGTCTTGAGCAGCGGCAGCGGGGTCTTGGCGGTGTTGTCGAGCAGGGTCGCGGCCCGCTCGACCACGTGCGGCGCGGCCAGGGTCATCAGGTGGTCGACCTCTTCCGGGTCGACCGGGATGGTCGGCACCTCGGGCGCCTGCGGGGAGAACGGCGGGTGGTAGCCGGGGCCGCGCAGGCACAGCGCCACCTCGCGGGGCATCTCGGCCACGTGCCAGCTCGGCCGGTAGAGCAGGCCGTGGTCGGCGCACCACTTCTCCGGGCTGCCGGGGGTGACGAACCTGCCGCCGTCGACGTCGCGCACCGGGCCTTCCCAGGCGAAGCCGTCGAGCAGCCGGTAGGTGCCGTCGGGCGCGTTGCGCAGCAGCGCTTCGAGCCGTTCGATGTCGCCGAGCATCTCGGTCACGCGGGCGATCGTGCGCCGCTTGTTGCCGTGCGGGGGCAGGCCGAGGTTGCGGGCCAGCGCGTGCAGGCCGTCGTTGCTGATCGTCCAGGAGTTGAGGTAGTGGTCGAGCGGCTCGCCGAGCCCGAGCGGGGCGTTCCACCAGCGCTTGACGCCCTCGGCCAGGTGGATCACGCCTTCTTCGTCCGGCCAGGCCAGCGCGTGGTCGTAGAGGCGGTCGAGCCAGGGGTGCACCTGGTCGGGGCGCACGCCCAGGAAGTCGCTCATCCGCTCGGGCGTGGGCCGCCGCACGACCAGGCACGCCTCGGCCAGCTGCAGGCAGGGCAGCGGCAGCCCGCGCAGCGTCTCGACGACGGCGAAGCCGTTGCCCAGGCGCGGGGCCAGGGCCTCGAGCCGCCGTGGCCAGGGGGCGGCTATCGCATCGGGCCGGTTGGCGAGAATGCGGGCAAGCCGGTCTTCGTCCAGTGTTCGCAGCCAGCCGAGCAGGTGATCTTCCATCTGTCAGCACTCTCATGGGGTCGCGTGGGACTCACCGTGAGCCATGACCATCCACGGTAGTGCAGATCACCGTCGGTCAGGAGAGGACTGCCCAGACGATCTTCCCGTGAGGCGCGAGCGCGGACCAGCCCCAGCGCAGGCTGAGTGATTCGACGATGTGCAGCCCGAGGCCGCCGGTGTCGAGGGGGCCGGGGTAGCGCAGCACCGGGACCGAGGCGCCGGGATCGGTGAACGCGCTGGTGACGAGGCTGCCGCGGCGCACGAGTGACATGTGCACGGGACGTTCGCAGCGCGGCTCGGCCAGCCGCAGGCCGTGCCGTAACGCGTTGGTGGCCAGTTCGGAGACCACCAGCTCCATGTTGTCGATCAGCTCGTGCAGCCCCCAGCCGGCCAGGGTGCCCGAGGTGAAGCTGCGCGCGGAGTGCACGGAGGAGGGCGTGGGCGGGAGCACGTACGTGGCGCTCGAACAGGGACCGGAGACGAGCAGATCGCGAGCCGCGTCCGGCCACCAGCCGACCGGCGGCCACCAGTCGAACGTGGTCCACTGGCCGGGCGCCGTGGTGTGTTGCACGGAGATCATTCTGCGACAAAGCCATGTGCAGGTGCAAGAGCGAATGCACGTGCAGACAACCCATGCAGGCGCTACGGTTGGCCATCAACAGGTCAATCTGGGGGAAAGGGGATCTTGTCCGCGGCCCATGATCTTTCGGCCGTGAAGTGACAGACTGTGTCGCAAGGAAACGACCAAGGAGCAGCACGTGTCGATTGATCCGCCCGGTTCCGGTTCGACCGTTCGGCGCATCATGCTGGGGGCGAGTCTCAGGCGCCTGCGTGAGGCCAAGCGGCTGACCCGCGATCAGGCCGGATTCCACATCCGGGCCTCCGAGTCCAAGATCAGCCGGATGGAACTCGGGCGCGTCGGATTCAAGACACGTGACGTGGAGGACCTTCTCACCCTGTACGGCGTCGTCGACGACGCCGAGCGCCGTGCCCTGCTGGAGATGGTCCGCGAGGCCAACACCCCCGGGTGGTGGCACAAGTACTCGGCCGAGCTGCCCACGTGGTTCACCACCTACGTGGGACTGGAGGAGGCGGCGAGCGTGATCCGCACCTATGAGGTGCAGTTCGTGCCCGGCCTGCTGCAGACGGCCGCGTACGCGCGGGCGGTCTACCAACTGGGCAACCCCGATGACACTCCGGACAAAATCGAGCGCCGCGTGCATCTGCGCATGCAGCGTCAGGAGCGTTTCACCCAGAAGGACGGCCCGCGTCTGTGGGCGGTCATCGACGAGGCGACGCTCAAGCGGACCATCGGCGGGCGGAAGGTCATGTCCGAGCAGCTTCAGCATTTGCTGGAAGTGGCCGCGCTTCCGAACATCACCCTGCAGGTGATGCCCTTCAGGTACGGCATGCACGCCGCTGAGGGGGGCGCTTTCAGCATTTTGCGGTTTCCCGAGTCCGACTTGTCGGACGTTGTCTACGTCGAGCAGCTCTGGGGTGCCCTGTACCTGGACAAACGTGAGGACATCGACCCGTACCTCACGGCCATGGAGCAGTTGTGCGTGGAGAGCACCACGCCAGGAGGCACCGTCGAGCTCATCGGCGGTCTTCTCAGAAAGATGTAGATGAACCAGACCTACAACGGCATGCCCGCGGCCGACCTGACCCAGGTGGCCTGGCGCAAGAGCCGCTACAGCAACTCGCAGGGCAACTGCGTGGAGCTCGCCGAGCTCCCCGACGGCGGAATCGCGGTCCGCAACTCGCGCTTCCCCGACGGCCCCGCGCTGATCTACACCCGTGACGAGATCCGGGCCCTGGTGCTCGGGGTGAAGGACGGAGAGTTCGACGGCCTTCTGGTGTGACCCCGCGTCGGTGGCGTAACACCGCGTTCACGCCCGGCGCGCTCGCTTGATCGCGGCGCGCCGGTGGCGTAACCGGGCGAAAGCCTGCCGGAGTGGCTGACCGGGTGCGGCCCGCGACCTTCCCAAGCGCCGGGCTGATCGCTATCCTCGCTACCTAGCAATCGCTTGGTAGAGGAGGCGTACGTGCGGCGCGGCATCTACCTGATCGAAGAGGTCGACTTCCGGCCGATGAACTCCCGGCGCCCGCTGGAATACCTCACCTGGCTGACCCGCTACAAGCGCGAGGACGAGACCCGCGCCGAGCCCGCGCTCACCACCGGCATGTCCATCAGGTCCCGCGAGATCGACCTGGCCGGCGCCTTCTACGCGGTCGGCATCACCGGACATCCCCAGTTCAAGGCCGTCACGCTGTGGGAGTGCCACGGCGGCTGGGACGGCGGCTGGCGGCAGATGATGGAGATCTACCGCGGCGTGGACGACCGGCTGTTCCTGTCCGACATCGACGACCTGCGCTTCTCCGCCTTCTCCCGGCCGCTCGGCGCCGCGCCCGGCTGCCCGCCGCTGAGTCAGGCGCCCACCGGCGAGTTCTACCTGTTCGAGAGCGCCCGCGTGCGCCCCGGCGCGGCGCTCGACTACCTGGCGGCCGTCCGCACCGAACGCGCGCCGCTGCTGGCCGCGCACGGGCACCGGCTGACCGGCCTGTACGAGGTGCTGTTCTGCGACACCGAGGTCGTCACACTCTGGGCCGTCTCGCTCGACGACCACCTGGCCACCCAGCGGGCCAGGGACGCCGCGCTGGGACTCGACGACGAGGCCGAGCCCGACCCGGGGCTGCTGCGCTGGTCGAAGCGGGCCCGCGACTTCCTCGACGGGCCCTGGCGCGAGACGTTGCTCGCGCCCTTCCCCGGCAGCCGTCTGGCGCCGGAGGGTGCGCACGACTAGCGTCGGGGCTGCGGAGGTGGCCCCAATGAAGGACTCGTACCTCTACAACGGGCAGAGCGCGGACGACCACGTGGCCTCGTGCCCGGAATGCGGCGCGGCCATGGCGCTGCTCGACCGGCGCGAACCCGAGCACGCGCCGCCCCCCACGCTGCGCGACGCGGTGCTGTCCAAGGCGAGACGGCGCCGCGCGCCGGCCGGGGCGAGCACGGCGGCGGTCGCGATCCCGTACGCCGAGCAGGTGGCGCTCATGGACGACCTGCTGGCCGAGCTGAGCGAGCCGCAGTGGGCGGCGCCGGTCGACCGGCACGGCGACGTGCGCGGGCTGATCGAGCACTTGTCGGGCAACGACGCCACCGTGGCCAGGCTGCTCGGCGTGCCGGCCCCGGGGCCGGCGGCCACCCAGCGCGGCTGGCGCGAGCAGGCCGGCTCGCTGCTCGAACGGCTCTCCGCGAGCACCGACGTGCTGCTCGGCGTCGAGGTGCAGCTCGCCGGGCGAAGACCGGCGCGGGCGCCGCTGCGCCAGGCCATGGTGCAGCGCACGTTCGAGACCTGGACGCACGCCGACGACATCAGGGCCGCCACGGGCCGGCCCAAGGCCCCGCCGCGCGGCGAGCACGTCCGGATGATCGCGGAGTTCGGGCTGGCGCTGCTGCCGCGCGCCCTGCGCGGCCCGCGGCGCGAGGTGTCGGCCACGTTCGTGCTCACCGGCCCGGGCGGCGGCACCTGGACGATCCCGCTCTCGCCCACCTCCGACCGGGTGACCGTGCTGGTGTCGGCGGAGGCGGTGGCCTTCTGCGCGCTGCTGGCCAACCGGTGGCCGCCCGACACCTTCCCCTACGCGGCGGAAGGCGACCCGGCGCTGGCCCGCGAGCTGGTGCACGCCGCCGCCACGCTGGGGTGCGACTGATGAGCGCCGACGTGGACGTACGGGCCGCCCTGGCCGCCGGTGACCTCGGCGTGCTCGGGGCGCTCTACGACGAGCACGGCGCGTACGTGTACGGCCTGGCCATCGAGGTCACCGGCAGCAGGACGACCGCCGAGGAGGTCACCCAGGACGTGTTCACCGCGTTGTGGGAGCGGCCGCTGTCCTACGACCCGGAGCTCGGCAGCATCCGCGGCTGGCTGGCCAGCCGGGCGCTGCACGAGGCGGCCGTCCGGGTGAAGGCGGGCTGAACCCGGGCCGCGCGCTAGTGCGAGTTGACCGGGGCGTTCCAGGCCAGCAGCACCGGTTCGGCGTGCTCGAAGCCGAGCCGCGAGTACGTGCCGGTGTCGAGCCGCAGCAACCGGCCGTCCTCGGGCGGCAACCTCAGCCAGCGGGCGGCCAGCACGCGCAGGAAGTGCCCGTGCGCGACCAGCGCCACCCGGCCCTCTGCCTGCCTGGCCCGCGCGATCACCCGGTCGGCGCGATCGGCCACCTGCGCCGCCGTCTCGCCCGGATGGTCGGCGTCGCCGGGGATCACGCCGTCACGCCACAGGTACCAGCCCGGCCTGGTCTCGCGGATGGTGGGCGTGGTGATGCCCTCGTAGCCGCCGTAGTCCCACTCCCACAGGTCGGGGTCCACCTCGTAGCCGGGCAGCCCGGCCAGGTCCGCCGTGCACGTGGCCCGCTGGGCGGGGGAGACCAGCACCAGGTCGAACGGCTGCCCGTCGACCAGGGGCGCGAGCGCCCGCGCCTGGTCCTCGCCGTGGGCGGTCAACGGCAGGTCGGTGCGCCCGGTGTGCTTGCCCGCCTTGCTCCACTCGGTCTCACCATGCCTGAGCAGCAACATCTCGTTCATGCTGTCCATCATCGGGTACGGCGGGGCGCGACCGGCCGTCAGGTGGCCAGTTCCTCGACGACGGGGGTGAAGGCCGGCAGGTCCCGCTCGTGATGCACCACGAAATATGAAATATCGTGCTCATCTCGCCAATATCGGACCTTGTCCACCAGGTCACGGGGGGTGCCGAGCAGGACCTGCGGTGTCTCCTCCAGTCGCGAGCTGTCGGCCGCGCTCCACGCCTCCTCCGGCTTGCGCGCGCCCACCTGCATCACGCTCGTGCCCAGCTCGACGGCCGGGTACCGGTCGCCGGCCGCCTCCCGGACGGCGGCCACCTTGCCGAGGAACGCGGCGAGCCCGCCGTCGCGCTCGTCGGGGCCGCTGCCGTCGGCGCGTACCCGCAGGCCGATGTTCACCACGTCCGCCTGCGCCGCCGCCAGCCGCAACATCCGCGGCCCGCCGCCGCCCAGCAGCAGCGGCGGATGCGGGCGCTGCACCGGCCTGGGCCACTGCTCCAGGCCCGCGACGCGGTAGTGCGTGCCGGTGAAGTCGAACGGCCCCTCGCCCCACAGCCCCTTGAGCACCGCGATCGCCTCGGCCAGCCGGTCCACCCGGACGCCGGGCGGGTCGAGCGCCAGGCCCGCGCCGCGATAGTCCCCGGCCAGCCAGCCAGTGCCCAGCCCCAGCTCCAGGCGTCCGTCGGAGAGCAGGTCGATCGTCGCGGCCTCCTTGGCCAGCACCGCCGGATGCCGGAAGTCGTTGGCGAACACCAGCGTCCCCACGCGCAGCCTGGTGGTCGCGCAGGCGGCGGCGGTCAGCGCGGCGACGGGCGCGAAGCGCGGCCCGACCAGGTGATCGGGCACCAGCAGCACGTCGAACCCGGCCCCTTCCAGCCGCCTGGCCCGCTCCGTCCACTCGCGCGCGGACCCGGCCCCGCGCAGCACCGCTCCGAACCTGATCCGCCGCACGTCCCGGCTCCCTTCGTTCAAGCAAGCGCTTGGGTGCCAAGCGTACCGGCGCGAGGGCGGCCGCGCTGGGTCTTACCAAGCGCTTGCTTCAGTGCGAGACTGGCACCATGGACATCCCCGTACGCCAGATCACGGCCGACGAGGTGACGTTCTTCCAGCACCACGGCTGGGCCAGGCTGGACGCGCTCGTCGCCCCCGAGGCCGCCGCCGGGCTCGCCGGACGCGCCGCGACCTACCTGGCCGCCCGCGACAAGGCCGGCGCCACGCTGGTCGACCAGGCCTTCGGCCAGTCCAGGGACATCGCGGACGGCGACCCCGCCTTCGCCGCGCTGACCCTCGACCCGGCCATGGGACGCAACGCGGTCCGGCTGCTGCACGGCGTGCGCGCGGTACGCGTCCAGGTGACGAACCTGCTGGTCAAGGCGGCGGGCGAGCACGGCGCGACCGAGTTCCACCAGGACTTCCCGTGGATGCCGATGGACCGCTCGGCCATGCTCACCGTCTGGCTGGCGCTGGTGGACGTGCCCGCGGAGATGGGATCGCTGCGCTTCTACAGCGGCTCGCACCGGCACGGGCTGCTCGGCCGCAGCTTCACCCGTCCCGGCGACGACCAGCTCACCCAGCACCCGTGGCTGAAGGAGCTGGAGCTGTCGCCGCCGCTCGACCTCAGGGCCGGCGACGCGACCGTGCACCACGCGCTGACCGTGCACGGCGCGCCCGCCAACCGGCGGCGCAGCCCGCGCCTGTCGTTCACGGTGACCTACTTCGACGCCGACGCCCTCTACACCGGGCTGCCCTACCGGCAGACCGACGGACTGGGCCTCGAGGTGAACCGGCCGTTCGAGCACGAGAGGTTCCCGTGCCTGAGACCGTGATGGGGCCGGTGGCCGGCCTGGGCGCGACGCTCATGCACGAGCACGTGTTCGGGCTGAGCCCGGAGATCCTGTGGAACTGGCCGGACATCCCCGAGATGTGGGACCTGGAGACGCGGGTCCGCGAGGCGGCCGCCAAGCTGGAGGAGCTCAAGGCCGAGGGCATCGACACGATCGTGGACCTGACCGTGGTCGGGCTGGGCCGCTACGTCCCGGCCGTGCGCATGGTGGCCGAGCTGACCAGCGTGAACATCGTCGCCTCCACCGGTCTCTACACCTATGACACGCTGCCGCCGTACTTCGCCAACCGGGGCCCGGACTCCCTGTTCGGCGGCCCGGACCGGCTCGCGGAGTTCTTCGTGCGCGACATCGTGCACGGCATCGGGCGTACCGGGGTCAAGGCGGGCATGCTCAAGTGCGCCTCCGACCACCTCGGGATGACCAAGGGCTGCGAGCGGGTCTTCCGCGCGGTGGCCGCCGCGCACCTGGAGACCGGTACGCCGATCACCACGCACTCGCACAGCGCCTCCAGGGGCGGGCTGGAACAGCAGCGGCTGCTCGGCGCGCTGGGCGTCGACCTGAGCCGGGTGGTGATCGGCCACGCCGGGGACTCCACCGATGTGGCCTACCTGGAAGAGCTCGTCGCCAACGGCTCCTACCTGGGCATGGACCGCTTCGGCATCGAGACGATCAGCCCGTACGAGGACCGGGTGGCCACGGTGGTCACGATGTGCGAACGCGGACACGCCGACAAAATGGTGTTAAGTCACGATTCGTACTGCTTTAACGACCGATTCGACGACGACGTGGTCCGCCGCCGCCACCCGAACTACCACCTGCTCCACGTCTCCCGCGACGTCCTGCCCGAGCTGCGCAAACGCGGCGTCACGGAACAGCAGATCCGCCAGATGCTGGTCGAGAACCCCCGGAGGATCTTCGGATGAGCCAGGACATCGAGGACTTCGACGTCGGCGCGGACTGGCACGTCGCCGCGCCGTACGACTTCCTGCGGCGGCTGCGCCACGAACGGCCGGTCTTCCACAGCGCGCACCTCGGCGCGTACGTGCTCACCCGCTACGCCGACGTGCGCGCGGCCTACGGCGACCCGCGCCGCTTCTCCTCCCGGGGCTCGCTGACGATCTCGCGCAGCCTCACCGACGAGACGCGCGCCAAGCTCGGCGAGCACGGCTCGTTCCTGTCCAGCTTCGTGGCCAACGTCGACCCGCCCGACCACACCCGGCTGCGCCGCTCGGTCTCCAGGGCGTTCACGCCACGCGCGGTCGCCGCCATGGAGCAGCGCTTCAGACGGCTCAACGAGGACATGCTCGACCGCCTGGAGCCGCGCGGCCATGCCGACTTCGTCGCCGAGATCGGCCACGAGCCGTCGATCAAGCTGACCGCCCGGTTCATCGGCGTGCCCGAGGCGGACGAGGCGTTCGTGCGGGCGCACGTCAAGGACTGGTTCCAGCTCTTCCTGTCACCCCAGCCGGCCGGGCGGCAGCTGGAGCTGGCCGACAGCTTCCTGGAATACCTCGACTACGTGGACCGGCTGGTGGCCGCCCGCGCCAAGGACCCGCGCGAGGACTTCACGTCGCTGATGACCGCGCTCATCGGGGCCGAGCTGACGCACCGGGAGGTGGTGGAGCTGATCTCCACCATCCTGCTCGGCGGCAACGACACCGTGCCCAACCAGCTCGGCAACACCGTGCTGCGGCTGCTGCGCGAGGACTGCTGGCCGGTGCCGCCGACGATGATCCCGAACGCGGCCGAGGAGTGCATGCGCATCGACGGGGCCTCGCTCGGCTCCTTCCGGTACGCGGCCGAGGACGTCGTCCTGCACGGCAGGCGGATCCCGGCGGGCTCGCTGGTGCTGCTGTCCACCGACTCGGCCGCGCACGACGAGACGGTCTTCCCGCACCCCGACGAGTTCCAGCTCGACCGGCCCAACGCCGACGACCACCTGGTGTTCGGCTACGGCATCCACTTCTGCGTGGGCGCCGCGCTCGGCCGCCTGCAACTGCGCACCGCACTGGAGGTGCTCGGCCGCCGACTGCCCGCGCTGCGCCTGGAGCCGGATCAGGAGATCACGTACCGGAGGTCGCTGGTGGGGCGGGGGCTGACGGCTCTGCCGGTTCGGTGGTGAGCGCCCTGACCCGGTAGAGCAGGAACACCGCGGCCACCAGCCCGGCCACGGCGAGCGTCACGACCGGCCACACCGCCACGTGCGCTTCGAGATCACGCCGCCACAGGCCCTCGGCCAGCGCCCGCAGCGCCGACCCGGCGAAGCCCGCCACCGAGGTCAGCACGAGCAACGTCGCGCCGGTCCGGCCGAGCAGCCGCGCGGGCGTGATCGCCTGACGGTGGCCGAGCAGGGCGATGGCGGCGGTGGTCGCCCCCGCCCACCACACGAACGTGCCGGCGGTGTGCCAGACCGCGCCCCAGCCGGTGTCCGACAGCAGGAGGAGGACCGCGAACGGCTGGGTGACCAGCAGCGCCGCCCAGGCCAGCCGGAACCCGCCGACCCGCCGGTGCAGCAGCAGCGCCGCCACGGCCCCGGCGGGCGCCGTCGCTTCGAGCAGGAACATCGCCGCCGGGCCGGCGGCGGGCCGGCGGATCAGGTCGTCGACCAGCGGCTCGAGCAGCTCGGTCGCCGCCAGGTAGAGCGCGATGGCCCGGAGCACCGGATGGGCGCAGGTGAACCGGACCCCCTCCGTCATCTCGCGCCACCAGCCCGTGCGCGGCGGCGCGGGCTCCTCGGCCACGTCGATCGCGCGGAACGACAGCGCGCACACGGCGAACGCGACCGTGCCGATCGCCATCAGCCACAGGTGTGCCTCCGCGAACATGAACCCGAGCCAGAGGACCGGGCCGACCATCGCCAGTATCGCGTTGATCGGGATCAGCCGGTCACGGCCGACGAGCGCGGGCAGGAAGGCGTCCTGCGCGAGCTCGCCCGTCTGCCGCAGCAGGGGCAGCACCGCCAGCACCAGCGCGGTGAGCGGGAAGACCGTCCACCCCTGCCACAGGGCCACCGTGAGCGCGCCGAGCGCCAGCGCGCTCAGCAGGCTCGACGTGACCAGCGCCGACCTGCGGCGCACCCGGTCGACGAGCACGCCGAGCGGCAGGGCGAGCAGCAGGGCCAGCAACCCACCGGCCCAGCGGGCCTCCACGGTCTGGGATACGAGATGGCTGGATCGCTGGACCACGAGGAACAGGACCAGAGTGGTGCCGACGAACAGGCCGGTCTGCAGGCTCGCGGCGCCGGTCAGGAACAGCGGCACGTGCCGCCGTGGGCTGGGGGAGATCACCCCGGCATCCTTCAAGTGAATGGCATAGCTGGGCAAATCGCCTATTAGGCACGATGATCGTCCGGGTAGAACGGTGGTCGAGGACCGAGGGGGACATGATGAAGCCGGTGGCAGTGGGCCTGATCGGAGCGGGCCCGTGGGCCGAGATGGCGCACGCGCCGATGCTGCGCAAGAGCCCGCACACCCAGCTCGCCGGGGTCTGGGCCAGGCGTCCCGAAGCCGCCGCCAGGCTCGGCGCCCCCGTCTTCGAGCGGGTCGAGGAGCTGTTCGAGGTCTGCGAGGCGGTGGCGTTCAGCGTGCCGCCGGCTGTCCAGGCCGAGCTGGGGATCCTGGCCGCCCGCGCGGGCAAGGCGCTGCTGCTGGAGAAGCCGCTGGCCGGCAGCGTCGACGACGCCCAGCGCCTGGCGGACGCGGTCGGCGAGGCCGGGGTCGCCTCCCAGATGGTGCTGACCATGCGTTACGCCGCCCAGACCAGGACGTTCCTGGCCCGGTGCGGCGAGATCGAGCCGTTCGGCGGCCACGCGGCCAACATCTCCGACGCGCTCATCCAGATCGACTCGCCCTGGCGGCGCGAGCGCGGCGCGCTGCTCGACGTCGGCCCGCACGTGATCGACCTGCTCGACGCCGCGCTCGGCCGGGTGGTCGGCGTCCGGGCGCACGGCGACCCGCTCGGCTGGACCGGGCTGCTGCTCGAACACGAGGGCGGCGGCGTCAGCGAGGCGTCGCTGTGCATGTCCGCCGTCGGGGACCTGCCGCCCTCGTCGTTCGCCGTGTACGGCAGGCGCGGCAACGCCGTCCTGCTGCCCTGGGACGACGACCCGTTCGAGGCCATCGCCGCGGAGTTCGCCCAGACCGTCAGGCGCGGCGGCGGGCACCCGCTGGACGCCGCGCACGGGCTCAGGCTGCAGAAGATCATCGCCGAGGCGGAGTCCCAGCTCTCCTGACCCTTGACGGCCGCGCGAGTCCGAGGGATTGATACGGTTTGTCCGACGCGCAGTGCTGCAGCGAAGTCCGGTGCGAGTCCGGCGCTGTCCCGCAACTGTCATAGCCAGGTCGCCTGCCGCTGCGCCGACGTCAACCCTCGTGGAAAAGGGTGATCCGTCGCACATCGCGGGTCTCTCGGTTCCGACAGTGTGAAAGGACTTCTCGTGAGGCCCGTACGCACGGCCTTCGCGGGCGCGCTGCTGGGAACGCTCGTTCTGGCCGGATGCGGCCAGACGACCGCCACCTCGGCATCCCCGTC
>NZ_JABCPZ010000161.1 GCF_013283785.1 Nonomuraea antri | reverse complement strand
GTGGGGAGGTGGCCGAGGGCTCGGATGGTGGTGCGGAACTGGTCGTAGTAGCGGCCGCAGTCGCCGCAGGCCCGCAGGTGCCGCTCCACCTGCGCACGCGCCGGCTGATCGAGGGCGTCGTCGAGGTAGGCGGTGACAAGTTCCACCAGCTCGTCGCATGTGAACCGCTTCACGACGTTGACCGCCCTCACCCTCTGAAAGATGAACCGCTTCACCTATTCTCGCCGTTGCACAGACCTGAAGTAGCCTTCGAGCCTGCCGCGTACCGCCGTGCGGGCGCGATGCAGCAGGACCCGCTGGTTGGCCGCGGAGATGTCCAGGATCTCGCAAACCTCCTCGGACGTGCACCCCTCCACGTCACGCAGTGTGATCACGATGCGTTGCCTGGGCGGCAGGCCGGCCAGGGCCTGCGCGATCAGGCCGCGCACCTCGGACGCGAGCGCCTGCCCCTCGGGAGTCGGCCACGCCGTCGGCGGCTCCTTCCAGCCCGCCGGCGTGACCACGTCGGCGGTGGCCGGCTCGGCGACCGGCTCGAAGGCGCTCCACGGCAGCGTGCGGCTCTCGCGGGCGCTGCGCTTCATGGCCGTGTTGGCCAGGATGCGGTAGACCCAGGTCTTGACCGACGACCGCCCTTCGAAGGCGTCGATGCCGCCGATCACCGCCAGCCAGGTGTCCTGCACGACCTCTTCCGCGGAGTCGTCGGTGGACACGTACGACCTGGCGACTCGTAACATGCCGTGCGACCAGGTGTCGAGCAGCGCCGCGAACATCGCCTCATCGCCGGCGCGCAGGGCCGAGACGACGACGTCGTCCGGGGGCAGCCCGCCGCCCGCGAAAGACCCCACGATCGTTTCCTCCCGGTCGAGCCTCGCGCCATGACCTCGAACCGTCCGCGTAGCCAGGCTAACCCGCGCATCTGAACATGATGAGACTCCGTGATGTCGGGGGACCCGTGCTGTTCATGCTCGGCACGCTATCCGCCCCGACCGACAATTTCCCACCCGCTGGACCCGCGCCATCACCAACACCCAGAACAAAAGTGATCACTCCTGGCTGCGCCACCCGGCCGCTCGTGGAATGATGTCGCCTGAGACCCATCTCCCGCCCCAGCCGGGCACCACCGCCGGATCCAATGCCCTAGCCTTAACGGGGCACGCAGACCCGCGACCGCTGGAGCCACGGAACCGGGGCTGGCACGCACAACTGAATCCAGGGGCGGTAGCTCAGCCGGTCAGAGCATCGGACTCATAATCCGTGGGTCGTGGGTTCAAGTCCCACCCGCCCTACTCTTCCACACCCCATCCGACCTGGGGTTTCTCGATTTCCTGGGACCTCGTGGTGCCTTGTCGATCATGATGGGTTGCTCGCCGGCTGCTCGCGGGCACGGACCGGGCACAACGGTAGATCGTTCAAACGGCCAATCCCAACGCAGACCCCACGGACGAACACGAGAACACCAAGCCGAATGGGCCGCCGAGCCTCGCCATTCCTGGCGACGCCCAATACTGCCTCAAGCACGGATCAAACCGCCTCGGCAGGGGTCACACCCTCAGACGCCTTTCTCGGTCGACGGCTGCGTCCGCGCACTTTTGATCCGCTGAAGAGGTGCCGAAGCACTCGGGAAAGATCGGGCGGATATGGTTTTGACCGGGCGCTTAATGAAGCCGGGGCAGGTCAGGCGGCATGAGGAGCGACAAACTGTCATGGCGGCAGCGCGTTGACACGAACCTGCCCGCGCTGCCGCTCATGGCCATGTCGGCCTACCTCATGGGCAGTTGATGGATCAGTGAGTACGGGGGCTCGTGGATGACGACAGATCCGCATCGCGGCCTGCTCGGGCTGGCGCTCCAGCAGCCGCCAGCACTCCTCACGCCCCCCGCTGGGGGCCATTGCCTTACTCGGACACGGGTGCACGGGCGTTCCGGCCAGCGTGATTCTGCTGCCACTGCTCCATCACCTGCCGCAGGGGTGCGTTCACCAAGAGCAGGAACTCGGCGGCCACGCCGAAGCGGGCGCCGGCCGGGGTCGCGGCCCCGAGGATCTGGGCCGCGCGCTGCGATTCGGCGATCAGGGTCTCGTTCTGCTGCACGGCCGCGAGGGTGGAGCGGACCCAGGGCTCGTCGTCGACGACGTAGCGTTCGCGGCGCCCGCCGGGAGTGCGTTCCCGCTTGATGAGTCCCTGCTGCTGGAGGAAGGCGACGGTCTGTGAGATCGACGCGGGGCTGACGCCCAGCCGCTGGACCAGCTCGGCGGCGGTGAGGGTGCCGGAGTCGGTGACGTACAGGCAGGCCAGCACCCTGGCTGTCATCCGGGGCATGCCCTGCTGTTCCAGGAGCGTGGCGAAGGATTCGGTGAGGTCCTGGACCGCACGGGGGTCGCGCCCGTGGCTGCTGTCGCCGGCTGGCGGTGCCGGGGGCTTGGCCTGGCGGTGCCGGCGGGCTCTCTGCTGGGTGGCCTCCTGCGCCCGCTGTGCCTTGTAGTCGTCGGGTCCGCCGTTGCGGGTGACCTCTCGCATGATGGTGGAGCCGGGCCGCCCGAGACGGCGGCCGATCTCTGTGTAGCCGAGCCCTTCGGCCAGCCCGGCAGCGATCTGCTGACGGTCCTCGTTGGTGAGCCTGTCTCCGGGCATCGGTGCCGGTCTCCCCTCTGCGTGCGTGGGCTCGGTGCCCGCACTCCTCGTCGCACAGTATGCATTCACTCGCATTCCATTGCAATCGGAAGCATGATCACCCATTGCATTCAGTCCCACAATCATTGCAATCTCAGCCTGAAACTGCTTTTGTGCAGGCTTTTTGTTGTGTGCTTGAACTTGACTGATCATTGAATGCAATGTACTGTCCCTGATGTTCAGCAGTGCATGAACGTTGGCACCCAGGGAGGCAGAGGATATGACTGGCATCGCAATGGGCGGCTTCGTCGCGAGGGTGATCGGCCCCAAGCGGCGGTGGCGGCAGTACAAGGCGCGCGTGCGCCAGCTCCCGCCGAACTACCGCACGGCGGTCGAAGCGATCGAGCGGCACCTGATGCACTTCGTGCCGGCCGACGGCGACAGCGACGCGTCACGGTTCGAGAACCTCGCCGCCCTGTTTGAGCAGGCCGCGGCGAACCGGACGCCGATCCGCGCGATCGTCGGGCACGACCCGGTGAAGTTCGCCGAGGAGTTCGCCGGCGCCTACTGCGACGGCGGCTACGCCCCCGCCCGTGCGCGCAAGCAGCTGACCGAGGCCATCGCGCACGTCGCCGTCTGAGACCGCCCGATCGCCGACTCTCGTGCGCACCCCACCGGGACGGCTTTGCAAGATCAAACATTGTGTGAAGGAGATTCATGATGGGACACAGCAGCAGCGGCTTCTCCAAGACCGGGCTGGACAGGCTGCGCGAGGTGCTGGCACGGCATGTCGAGTCCGGAAAGATCCCCGGACTGGTCGCCCTGGTCAGCCGGGGCGAGGAAACCCACGTCGAGGCGATCGGGACGATGCGCCACGACGGTGGCGCACCGATGCGCCGCGACACCATTTTCCGGATGGCCTCCACCACCAAGCCGGTCGCAGCAGCGGCGGCGATGGTACTGGTGGACGAGTGCCGGCTGCGGCTGGACGACCCGGTGGATGAGTGGCTGCCCGAGCTCGCCGACCGGCAGGTGCTGCGGCGGCCCGACGGACCGCTGGACGACACGGTGCCGGCGCGGCGGCCGATCAGCGTGCGAGACCTGCTCACCTCCACCAACGGGCTCGGCATGGACATGACGGCGCCGGGCACCCCGATCATGGGCGCGCTCTTCGAGCGGGGTGTCTACGGCCAGGCGGACGGATGGCTCCTGCCGGGCGTGGACCCCGATGAATGGATGCGCCGCCTTGGCACGCTGCCGCTGATGCACCAGCCGGGCGAGCGGTGGATCTACAACATCAGCAACGACGTGCTCGGCGTACTGGTGGCCAGGGTCACCGGGCACTCGTTCGAGGAGTTCCTGCTCGAGCGCATCTTCGACCCCCTCGGCATGACCGACACCGGCTTCCACGTACCCGCCCACAAGATCGACCGGCTGCCGCCGCTGTACGCCCCCGACTGGCAGAGCGGAGAGTTCCGCGTGGAGGATCCGGCCGAAGGGGGACACCACAGCACGCCTCCGGCGTTCCAGTCCGGCGGCGGCGGACTCGACTCCACCGCCGACGACTACCACGCCTTCTTCCGGATGCTGCTCAACGGCGGCGTGTACGACGGCGAGCGCATCCTGTCCAAGGCCGCCGTCGAGCTGATGACCACCAACCAGCTTCCGCCCGAGCAACTGGCGGCCCGGGAGGCCTGGGGCCGCGACTCCGTCCACCGGGGGTATGGCCTGGGACAGCACGGCGGCTGGGGATTCGGCATGGCGGTGCGCACCTACCGCGGCGACTACGCCCCCGTCGGCCAGTTCGGCTGGGACGGCGGCAGCGGCACCACAACCTACGCCGACCCGCACAATAAGCTCGTCGGCATCCTGCTCACCCAGACCGGCATGTCCACCCCGGACTCGGCGCGCGCCATCCACGACTTCTGGACCACCCTCTACCAGGCCATCGACGACTGACAGCCCATGCCTGGTCGAGTCGGTCCGGCAAAGAGACTCGACCAGACTGCGGCCCTTCGAGCGAGCGCCCTTGTCCGGCCATGTCCGGACAAGGGAACCATGGCCGAAACGATCGACAAGTTGCCGTCACATGCTGCCACGCGAGCCGAGAGCATCGATACTCAGCCGAGCACTCTCGGCACCGGCCCGTGAGCGATTTCCTTTGATGGCGTACGCGCGCCAGGTGGCG
This sequence comes from Nonomuraea antri, assembly GCF_013283785.1. Classification (GTDB taxonomy): domain Bacteria; phylum Actinomycetota; class Actinomycetes; order Streptosporangiales; family Streptosporangiaceae; genus Nonomuraea; species Nonomuraea antri. Next base: position 21,555 of record NZ_JABCPZ010000161.1, on the reverse strand, counting down.
GGCCTCCAAGTGCAAGATCCCTGATCCAGGGGCCTTTCGGGCTCTAGACGAGCCTCTAGGCCAACAGGGCCAGCCTCCAGGCCGATCGAGCTTGGGTGCCAGCGGCTGCTGGAGCGCCAGTCCGAGCGGGCCGCGATGCGGATCTGTCGTCATCCATGAGCCCCCTTCGCGCTCCGGGCCCCTGGCGTGATCGCTGACCGCAGCCACACGCAAAAGACTAGGACGGCAGACAGAGGATAACTCTTCGAAACAGATCGATCACGGTTCGCAATGAGAGCGGACTGTAGTTGAGGAGTTGTCATATGCAGGCGAGGGTCGGGACACGATCGTGTTTTCGGAAACGGCGAAACGCGATGGACGAGGCGAGATCGTGGAGGTCCGCGGGCCGGATGGGCAGCCCCCCTACATAGTGCGCTTCCCGGACGGGCGCGAGTCGAGCGTCTATCCGGGCCCGGACACCGTCATCGAGCCTGCCTAGCAGGGCTGGCAGGCGGCCGACGGGAAGCCCTGCCGCCGCCCCGGGCCGCCTCCAGCGACCTCGTTACAACCTCAACGAGGTTGCCGCGTCCCCCTCGCGCGCGTGCGCGTAGGTGCCTCGCGAAACCCGAAATCGGCGAGGGGGTACACCCCTTTGGATCGGACTTTCCGGGCCGGTCTCGCGTGTGCGCGTAGACCGGCCCGGAAAGTCCGGAAAACTCCTGGGGACGCCGGTTTAGACGGCGAAGAAGATCATCTCGCTTCTGGCGGGAACGAATCAGTCGGCGTTGATTGCCCCGTGAGCTCATCACATCACTGGGCCCACATCACCACCGCGCAGCCCCCCGGAATTCGCTACCCGCGCGAGGCGGCGCTGTGCTGCTACGACGCCGAACGCCGCCCACGTACCAGGCCACGGCTAAAGGTGCCCGCGCCGACGGAAAGCGCATCACCTCCCGGGCCGCACACCGGCCCTTGACGACCATGATCCGGCTGATGCCCGCGTCCTGGTGGCGCAAGGGCGTCGCGGTCGACGGCAACGCCATCCGGCGTTGGCAGCCGCCGCCGATGACCCGTCATCGTCTTCCGATCAATCTTGGACGGGGAGCCATGGTCGCGACGGCGGTGGCCGGAGGGCAGTCCAGCCTCAAGATTTGGTGTGGTGACCAACGGGTGCCGGCGCAAGTCCTCGCCCCGGTCTTCTGGACCCAGGCCGCGGATGTACTTGAAGCCATCCATTCCTACTCCCGGGGACGACGTAGGAGCCATCGTCGCTCTGATGCGGCGCACACCCACGATGACCATCTGCTATCCGGTGGAGATGTCATTGCCCGCCCGCGTGCCGGGTTGCCCGGGGCAGGCCGGGCGGAGACTGTCGTTCCGTCCGGCAGATTCGCCCGGACTGGCCTTGATCTCGCGGAACCGGCGACGGTCGACCTGTGGTCTTCCTGACGAAGGTCCTACACGTCCTCGGCACCACCCTGCGCGATCTCCCTGCTGATGCATTCGCCCCTCTCTTGCCGGGGGACTGAACAAATGTTTAGCATGCTGTCCATGCGTTCAGACAGCGACCTCACCGCCCGTGCCCGTATTCGAGACGCCGCCTTGGAGTTGTTCGGCGCGGAAGGTGTCAACAGGGTGAGTGTGCGGGCCATCGCCGCTCAGGCCGGCGTGTCTCCCGCGCTGGTGGTGCATCACTTCGGCTCGAAGGAGGGCCTGCGCCAGGCGTGCGACGATCACGTGGTCTGGCTGGTCCGCGGCGGCTCGGGCGCCGCCGATCTGAAGGACGCCCCCGGACTGGCCGCGGCGCTGGAGGCCGGCGCGCCGGTGCGCCGCTACCTGGCCAGGGCACTGCTGGACGGCACTCCAGCCGCCGCCAAGCTGTTCGACGAGATCGTCGAAACGACCGGACACTGGCTCGAGGACGGCGTACGCGACGGCTGGGCGCACCCCAGCCAGGACGCTCAGGCCCGCGCGGCCATCTACGTGACATGGCTGCTGGCCCCGCTGGCTTTCGGCGAGCACCTGGAACGCGTGCTGGACGTCAAGGACCTGCACGAGATGGACGCCACCCTGCGCTACTCGCGCGCCGGGATCGAGATCTTCACCCGTGGCGTGTTCGCGGACGAGCGCGCGCTGGATGCCTGGGACGCGGTCGCGAAGGAGCGCAAGCAGCGATGAAAGTACTCATCCTCACCCACGGCACCCGAGGCGACGTGCAGCCGTACGCGGCGCTCGCCGCGGCACTACGACGGGCCGGACACGATGCGGTCCTGGGCGCGCCCGCAGCGATGGCCGTGCTGGCCGAACCGCACGACATCCCCTTCGCGCCCGTCCACGACGGGCCGAACACCCTGATCGACGACCCGGAGATCCGCGAAGCCATTGAGACCAATTACCGAGGGATGCGCGGCAAGCAGGTCGCACTACGGGTGATGCGGCGCAGCAAGCCGCTCATGGCCAGGGTGTTCGACGACATGGCGGGGGTGGCGGAGGCGGGCGCCGACCTGGTGGTCCACGCGCCGGGCATCCCCGGCCAGCATTTCGCCGAGAAGCTGGGCGTGCCCGCCGTGCCGGCCGCGTTGCAGCCGGTGTGGGTGCCGACGGCCGCCTTCCGCAACCCCATGCTGCCGCTGCCGTTGCCCCGGGCGCTGAACCGGGCCTCATATCTGCCGATCAAGCTGATGCTCCGCTCGTTCGCCGGGACCATCGACACCCTGCGACGTGACCGGCTGGGGCTGGCACGCCGGCCGGGCAGGCACGACGTGCTGCGCCGCCCCGACGGCGGTCCGGCCACCGTGCTGCAGGCGTTCAGCCGGCATGTGCTGCCCGGCGGCCTGGATTATCCGACTCACGTGCACACCACCGGCTTCTGGTACCTGCCCGCCGCCCCCGGCTGGACCCCACCGGACGAGCTCGCCGACTTCCTGCGAGCCGGCGAGCCGCCGGTGTACATCGGATTCGGCAGCATGGCCGGCACCGATCCACAGCGAGTGGGCGGCATCGTGGTCGAGGCGGTGCGCCGGGCGGGCGTGCGCGCGGTGCTGGCCTCGGGCTGGGGCGGGATGCGAGTGGACGACCTGCCGGAGAACGTGCTGCTGCTGGAGCAGGCGCCGCACGACTGGCTGTTCCCACGGATGGCGGCCATCGTCCATCACGGCGGCAGCGGCACCACCGGCGCGGCGCTGGCCGCCGGACGCCCGCAGGTGCTCTGCCCCTTCGTCGCCGACCAGCCGTTCTGGGCCGCCCGCATACACGCGACCGGGGTTTCTCCTGAGCCTCAGCCGCAACGACGTCTCACCACCGAGGGGCTGGCCGCCGCCATCCGCCAGGCGGTCACCGACCCGGCCATGGCCGCCACGAGCGACCGGCTCGGACAGATGATCCGCGCCGAGGACGGCGTCACCCGTGCCGTCAAGATCCTCGAATCCACTGGGAGTCGCACATGACAGAACACGAACTCATCGGCTTGGCCACCGCCGCGGACAGGGACGCGTTCCTGGCCGGCCTGGGCAAGGACGGGCCGGTCAGCCGCGGCCGCTACCTCGATGGCACCCCGATCTGGCTGGTCACCGGCTACGCCGAGAGCGTCGCGGCGCTGACCGATCCGCGTTTCAGCAGCGACCTCGCCAAGCAGTCCAAACTGGACGTCGCCGGGGCGGCCGGGCTGCCCGAGGATGTGGCGCCCTACCTAATGCACACCTTGGGCGCCTATGACCCGCCCGACCACACCCGGCTGCGCAGGCTGGTCTCGCGGGCGTTCACGCCGCGCCGAGTGGAGGGCCTGCGCCCGCGTATCCAGGAGATCGTCGACGAACTCCTCGACGGATTCGAAGGCCAGGTCGACCTCGTTGAGCGTTTCGCCTATCCGCTGCCCATCCAGGTCATCTGCGGACTGCTCGGCGTGCCTTTGCGCGACCGGGATATCTGGCGGGTCTGGGCCGCCGACCTGACTGCACCGGACCTGGACAGGATCGCGGCCGGTGCCCGCGGCCTGGTCGCCTACATGGCCCGCCTGATCGATGACAAGCGATCTCATGGTGCGGACGACCTGCTCTCGGCGCTGGTCCGCGTCCAGGAGGACGACGGCGACCGGCTCAGCGACGAGGAGCTGATCGCGATGTCGATCAGCATTCTGATTGCCGGGCACGAGACCACTGTAGGCCTGATCAGCCAGAGCGTGCGGCTCCTGCTCACCCACCCGGACCTGCTGAGCGCGCTGCGCGAGAACCTGGACGCCGTTCCGGCGGCGGTGGAGGAGTTCCTGCGCTACACCGGCCCCGCCGAGGTCGCCGTGATGCGCTACACGCTCGAACCCGTCGAGCTCGGCGGGACGACGATCCCGGCCGGTGAGGCCGTCCAGGTAGTGTACGCGGTGGCCAACCGCGACTCTCGGCGTTTCGACGGTCCCGATCTGCTGGACCTGGCCCGGGCGGACAATCCCCATCTGGGTTTCGGCCACGGCATCCATTACTGCCTGGGCGCGGCCCTGGCCCGCGCGGAAACTCAGATCGCCCTGCGCAGCCTGCTGCACCGCTTTCCCGGCCTCGCGCTCGCCGTCCCGGCTGACGAGATCGGCTGGCAGCCTGGCATGAAGCGGGCGTTGACCGCGCTGCCCGTGCGGGTCTGAGGTCGAGGCCCCGGGATCAGGCCTTGCGGAAATACGCTCGCGCCGAAGGCAGCGCGAGCAGCACCACCACGAAGACAGAGCCCAGTGTGGTCAGGACGAGCTTGGCGGCGCTCGCGGCCGTCAGCCACGCAGGCATGGCCTGCATGGCCGCATCGACCAGGGCCTGCGCATCGATGCGCATGAGTGTCGCATCCCCTGACTCTCTGAAGGAGGAAGCCAAGAACTGAGCGGTGAACAGCTGGCCGGGAATGATGACAATCCCCATGGCGAACAGCACGGGCTGGAAGATCCAGGACAGGATCCGTCCAATCCTCTTGCCGGCCAGGTTGAGCACCACTAGCGCCAGCAGCACCAGGACGAGCACGATGGCCGGCGCTTCGCTGCCGCCAAAGCTGATGCCGTGGCGGGCCAAGATATCGGGGGAAAACCCCTGCCGCGCGATCTCCGCCTCGGCGGCCGCCTGCGCGTCATCCCCGTGTACGAGGACGACCAGGATGCCGACCACGAAGGGGATGACGGTCAGTAGTTGCAGGACGACAGCGATGGTCACGCTCCCGGGGCGGCGGGTTTCCCGGGCACGGCGGAGTTCGGTCATCTTCACCCTCACCACATGCGATTTGAACTTAGTTCAACAGTAAAGAAGAGTTGAACTAAGTGCAACAGCAGTCGGACGTGGGCGCCGTAGACCACCGTGTCATCGGCCGCCGGACCATGTCGGCTGCTCACCCTGTCGGGGCTGGTAGTGGGAGAACACCTCCCGCACCTCCCGAGGCGAGCAGGCCAGCGCGCTCTCGTCGGGTTCGGCGGCGGTGACGTGGGGCAGGTGGACGACGAGGTCGTAGGCGTCCAGCGCGTTCACCGGCGCGTAGAACGCACCCAGCCCGGCACGTTGCACGGCGGCGGCCCGGACGGCGGCGGCGTCGGCGGGCGACAGCCGTCGCAGGTCGACGGCGAAGGGGCCGTCGTGGGTGGCGTGCATGAGGGCGTCGAGGCTGCCGGGCTCCGGGGCGGGCATCGGCGCGAAGAGGGCGCCGGCCATGAACGCGGCGGCGTCGGAGTTGAGCATGTGGCCGGTTCCCGACGTGGTGCCGATGACCAGGTAGTCCGCGCCCAGCCGGTCCGCCAGGTGCATGCCCATCGGGGTCACCGGGTCCATGCCGGGAAGTGCCGCGGGCCCGCGCTGGAGGTGAGCGTTGTGGGCGGCCAGGACGATCCGGTCGTGCCCGCGCAGGATCGCCTCGACCGTGTCGGCGATCTCGGCGTCGCGGTTGTAGAGCACGCTTGACTGGTCGCCGCTGGTCATGCCGCGGACGACGGAGTCCAGGGTGAGCGCGTGGCGCAGGGAACGCAGCGCGCGCTCGTACGCCTCGGCGCTGGTGCGTCTGACGTACTCCAGACGCCGGCCCTTCATACGTGCGTCGAGACCGGCGAGGCCGGCCGTCAGCGCGTTCCCGGCCTCGGACGGAAGCTGCCCGTAGGCGGCCATGGCCGCGGGCGCGGCGAACGGGGACGTCGCGGAGAAGGCCGCGGCCGTCTCCCTAATGGCGGGGTCGGCCGCGAAGCCGGGATCGGCCTGCGCGAGGAAGGCGAGCACGGCGTCCAGGGCGGGGATCAGAGAGGCGTTCTGGCCCCCCAGGTCGATGCCATAGAAGCCGACCTGGCGCGCGGCGGAGGCGTTGTGCCTGCGCATCCACTCCAGATGGCTACCCATCTGCCGCCACAGGCCCATCAGCGAGGTCAGACCGCCCGCCATGACCTCGCTGAGCCGGTCGGCGGCGCCGTCGCCGCGCACCCAGGCATCAGCGCGCCACCCCTCGGTGAAGCCGGTCTCCATCGCATAGGCGCCGAAACCGTGTCGTTCCGTCAGGTAGCGCAGGAGGCGGTGGCGCAGCTCGTAGGACTCGCGGTTGTAGTGCGCGCTCTCGCCGATCGCCACCACCCGCGCGTCACCGATCGCCTCGTCCAGCCATTCCAAGTCATCCAGCGCGGCGGCCGGGTCGAGCGTGCGCAGGGGGATCACCGCTGCGTCGCTGAGCCGGGCCGGGGGTGTGGTCGTGTGCGCGGTCATCGACATCCTCCATATGTTCCCAATTTTGGGAATAGTACCACCTATGGAAATATTGACTCGTGGACACGCTTGAGCTGATCTTGCATCCGATCCGGCTGCGCATCATGTGGGCACTGTCGGGCGGGCGCACCCGCACCACGTCCGACCTGTGCGAGAGCCTGCCCGATGTACCCAAGACCACCCTGTACCGGCACGTCGGCCTGCTCGCCGACGCCGGGCTGCTGGAGGTCGCCGGCGAGCAGCGGGTGCGCGGGATGATCGAGCGCCACTACCGGCTGCGGCACGACGCGCTGCACATCGACCGCGACACGGCTCTGGCCATGTCGAACGAGGACCACCGGCACGGGTTCGCGGTGGCCATGGCGGCGCTGCTCGCCGAGTTCAACGCCTACCTCGAACGGCCGGGAGCCGACCCGGCCGCGGATCGGGTGGGGTACCGGCAGGGCACGTTGTGGCTCAGCCCGGAGGAGATGGAGGAGGTCGCGGGCGAGCTGCTGGACGTGCTCAGGGCCCGGGCGGGGAACGGGCCCGCGCCGGGGCGCCGGCCGCATGTGATCAGCGCGATCTTCTTCCCAACGGAGCAGCGGAACCAGGACGACACGGCTTCCTGAACCGGCGGCTACGGGTCATGCCGATGCGTCCCTGGATCCGCAGCTCAGGGTTCCTTTGGCGGCTGGTGCCAGGGTGGTCAACGGCACCCCAACGTCGTGCGAGCCCTTCGATAGCCTGTCGCGCATGCCGCGTGACTCGCTGACCAAGGAGCAGATCATTCTGGCCGCCGTCGAGGTCCTGGACACCGATGGAGTGAACGGCTTGAACATGCGGCGCCTGGGCGCCCAGCTGGGGTCGGCGGCCACCGCGATGTATTACCACGTCAAGAGCAAGGACGACCTGGTGGTCCTGGCCGCCGACCACGTCTTCAGCGAGATCGAGCTACCGGATCTCGGTGCGAACGGATGGCGGGAGGCGGCGGCCACGCTCGCCCGCGGGACCCATGCGATGATCCTGCGCCATTTCTGGCTGATACCGGCCATGAGCACACACCTCATCTACGGCCTGAACAAGGCCCGCTACGACGAACACTGCCTGGCCGTCTACGAAAGCGCGGGGTTCGTCGGCCAGGACGCCGATCAGGCCGCGGCCACCGTCTTGATGTTCGTGATCGGCGCCGCCCAGGGCGAGGCCGCGGAGTCGGCCAGACGGGCCCAGCTCCGCCGCACGGGTGCCGATGTGGAGCGGCATCTACACGAAACCCTCGCGCACATCATCGAGATAGCCCAGCAGTTCCCCAGGCTCCGCGCCCGCGTCGAACAGCCGGGGGAGACCACTGACACCCCACCGACTGAGGCCACCTTCGAGTTCGGACTGCGCACACTGCTCGATGGTCTGGAAGGACGGCTGTCGACCCGCTCCGTTGGCCCTCGCTGACACCGAAGAGCAGACGGCGGCATCGTGACCCTGCCCCCGCCTCTCCAGACCCGGGTTTTATCGAGGTTTCGCCGCCGTTTCAGCGCCTTTCGCGGCCGCTTTCCTGACCAGCCATCGACACCGAAACAGCCAAGCCCGCCACAGCGCCAACCGGATCACCCCACCTATTACCACCCCGGCGAGCAGTGAGGTGAGGACGATCTCCGCGGGCCCCAGCGGGCGTGGTGCCGGCCGGCCCTCGCCGTCGATCCAGATTCGGGCTTGAACGGTGGAGAGGTGGTCCAGTGGTGCACGCACTCTGGCACGATGCTGCGTTCCGGCCGCGTCCTTCCAAGTCACCTCGGCGACGACGCTTCCTTCCTCAACCACTTGAACGATGATCTGCTTGTGCGTGGCCTTGTAGGCGCGCAGCGCGTCGACGGTATTCCAGCCGGTCAGCATGCCGGCGACACAGCCGATGGCAAGCGCGACCACAGTCATGACGATGCGTGGCATCAGAAGAACGCTCCTAGGGAGAGGGATCCCTCTCATGCTCGCCCGGGGCGGAGAGCGGAGCCGCGCGTCTATATGGAAGTCAGACGCTCCCTTCACGCGTAATGACGCGGGAACTACGACGCCCATTCGACCCCTGCGGAGCCGCCGCATCCGCGGCCGTAGAGATGGCGTCAACATTCACGCCATAGGCGTATGAAACCCGTCAAGAAAGACAAAACCCCCCAAGAGTCGGGCTTTGCTGGTCATCGAGCCGCTCCGACAAGCGCGGCGAAACATCCAGATCCAGATTTGAGGAGTGGGGATGGCTGACGTCATCTTCGTCGCCCTGACGATCGCGGTCTTCGCGGTGCTCGGGCTGGTCGTGAAGGCGGTGGAACGGCTGTGAGCGCCGTCAACGCCACCGGCCTGGTCGTGGTGGCCGGCCTGGTGATCTTCATGGTCGCGGCCCTGCTGTTCCCGGAGCGTTTCTGATGTCGTCGACCCTGGCGGGGATCCTGTTCATCGCGTCCCTGCTGCTCGCCCTGGCCCTGTGTTACCGGCCGCTGGGCGACTACATGTACCGCGTCTACACCGGCACCCGGCACTCCCGCGTGGAACGGGTGATCTACCGGCTGGTCGGCGTCGAGGCCGGCGCCGAGCAGCGGTGGGGCGTCTACGCGCGGGGCGTGCTGGCGTTCTCGCTGCTGTCCGTGCTGTTCCTGTACGGGTTGCAGCGCGTCCAGTCATGGCTGTGGGGCAGCCTGGGCTTCGGCCCGGTGGAGCCATCGCTGGCCTGGAACACCGCGGTCAGCTTCGTCACCAACACCAACTGGCAGGCCTACTCAGGCGAGGCCGTGATGGGCCACGTCGTGCAGACCGCGGGCCTGGCCGTGCAGAACTTCGTCTCCGCGGCCGTCGGCATGGCGGTCGCCATCGCCCTGGTGCGCGGCCTCGCCCGCAAGAAGTCCGACACGCTCGGCAACTTCTGGGTGGACCTGGTGCGCGGCACGATCCGCATCCTGCTGCCCATCGCGTTCGCGGCCGCGCTGGCGCTGGTGGCCGGCGGCGCGATCCAGACGTTCGGCGACCACCACACCTGGACGACGCTGACCGGCGGCGAACAGACGTTCACCCCGGCCGCGGCCGCCTCCCAGGAGGCCATCAAGGACCTGGGCACCAACGGCGGCGGCATTTTCAACGTCAACTCCGCCCACCCGTTCGAGAACCCCACCTCGTGGACGAACTGGCTGACCATCTTCCTGCTCACGCTCATCGCCTCCTGCCTGCCGCGCACGTTCGGCCGGATGGTGGGCGACGACCGGCAGGGCTACGCGATCGTGAGCGTGATGGCGACCATCGCGATCATCAGCATCGGCGTCACCCAGTGGGCCGAGCTGAGCGCGAGCGGCACCGTGCCGCAGGCCGTCGGCCAGGCGATGGAGGGCCGCGAGACCCGCTTCGGCACCTCCAACTCCGCCCTGTTCGCCTCGGCCACCACGTTGACCTCGACCGGCGCGGTGAACTCCTTCCACGACTCCTACACGGCGATCGGCGGCGGCATGCTGATCTTCAACATGCTGCTCGGCGAGGTCGCCCCCGGCGGGGTCGGCGCGGGCCTGTACGGCATGCTGATCCTGGCCGTGATCACCGTGTTCGTGGCCGGGCTGATGGTCGGCCGCACCCCCGAATACCTGGGCAAGCGGATCGGCGCCCGCGAGATCAAGCTCGCCTCGCTGTACTTCCTGGTCACCCCGGCCCTGGTGCTGATCGGCACGGCCACGGCGATGGCCACCGAGACCGGCCGGGCGGCCATGCTGAACAGCGGCCCGCACGGACTGTCGGAGATCCTCTACGCCTACACCTCCGCCTCCAACAACAACGGCTCCGCCTTCGCCGGCGTGAGCGTCAACACCCCGTTCCACAACACCACGCTCGGCCTGTGCATGGCCCTGGGCCGGTTCCTGCCGATCGTGCTGGTGCTGGCCCTGGCCGGGTCGCTGGCGCGACAGACCCCGGTGCCCGCCTCGGCAGGCACGCTGCCCACCCACCGGCCGCAGTTCGTCGGCCTGGTCGTCGGCGTGACGATCATCCTGGTCGCCCTGACGTTCCTGCCCGCGCTGGCACTCGGACCGCTCGCGGAAGGACTGCTGTAGACATGTCGACCCCCGTGCCGGACAAGCCGGCACCCACGAAGAACGGCCGCGTTGGCGGCGGCCTGCTCGACCCCGGGCAGATGATCCGCTCACTGCCGGACGCGCTCCGCAAACTCGACCCGCGCATCATGTGGCGCAACCCGGTCATGTTCATCGTCGAGATCGGCGCGGTCTTCACCACCGTGCTGGCCGTGCTCGACCCGTCGGTGTTCGCCTGGGCGATCGTGGTGTGGCTGTGGCTGACCGTGATCTTCGCCAACCTGGCCGAAGCCGTGGCGGAGGGGCGCGGCAAGGCGCAGGCCGCCACGCTGCGTGCCGCCAAGCGCGACACCACCGCCCGCAGGCTGAAGAGCCGCACCTCATCGGATTGGGAGGTGGTCGGCGCGCCCGAACTCAAGCAGGGTGACTTCGTGATCGTCGAGGCCGGCGAGATCATCCCCGGCGACGGAGACGTGGTCGAGGGCATCGCCAGCGTGGACGAGTCGGCCATCACCGGCGAGTCCGCCCCGGTCATCCGCGAGTCGGGCGGCGACCGCTCGGCGGTCACCGGCGGCACCAAAGTGCTGTCGGACCGGATCATCGTCCAGATCACCCAGAAGCCCGGCGAGAGCTTCGTGGACCGGATGATCGCCCTGGTGGAAGGCGCGAACCGGCAGAAGACCCCGAACGAGATCGCGCTCAACATCCTGCTCGCCGCCCTGACGGTCGTCTTCCTGGTCGCCACCGCGACGATGCAGCCGCTGGCGATCTTCTCCAAGTCGGTTAACCCCGGCGTGCCCGACTCGCTCGCGCTGACCGCCGACGGTGTCACCGGCATCGTGCTGGTGTCCCTGATCGTGTGCCTGATCCCCACCACGATCGGCGCGCTGCTGTCGGCCATCGGCATCGCCGGCATGGACCGTCTCGTCCAGCGCAACGTCCTGGCGATGTCGGGACGAGCGGTCGAGGCCGCGGGTGACGTCTCGACGCTGCTGCTGGACAAGACCGGCACCATCACCCTGGGCAACCGGCAGGCCGCCGAGTTCGTCCCCGTGGACGGCGTCACCGAGCGGGAACTGGCCGAGGCGGCGCAACTGTCCAGCCTGGCCGACGAGACGCCGGAGGGCCGCTCGATCGTGGTGTTCGCCAAGGAGCGTCACGGGCTGCGCGAGCGCGAGATCCACGGCGCGGAATGGGTGCACTTCACCGCCCAGACCCGCATGTCCGGCGTGAACTTCGCGGGTCGCGAGATACGCAAGGGCGCGGCCAGCGCGGTGCTGACGTGGGCGCGCGACACCGGCGGCCACCCGAGCGGCCGGATCGGGCACCTCGTTGAGGGAATCTCCGCCGCCGGCGGCACCCCGCTCGTGGTGGCCGAGAAGGGCCGCGTCCTCGGTGTGATCCACCTGAAGGACGTGGTCAAAGAGGGCATGCGGCAGCGTTTCGCCGAGATGCGCCGCATGGGCATCCGCACCGTCATGATCACCGGCGACAACCCGCTGACCGCCAAGGCCATCGCGGACGAGGCCGGCGTGGACGACTTCCTCGCCGAGGCCACCCCCGAGGACAAGCTCGCCCTGATCAGGAAGGAGCAGGAGGGCGGCCGCCTGGTCGCGATGACCGGCGACGGCACCAACGACGCCCCCGCCCTGGCCCAGGCGGACGTCGGCGTGGCGATGAACACCGGGACGAGCGCCGCCAAGGAGGCCGGCAACATGGTCGACCTCGACTCGAACCCGACCAAGCTCATCGAGATCGTCGAGATCGGCAAGCAGCTCCTCATCACCCGCGGCGCGCTGACCACGTTCTCCATCGCCAACGACGTCGCGAAGTACTTCGCGATCATCCCGGCCATGTTCGCGGCCGTCTACCCCGGCCTGGACGCGCTCAACATCATGCGCCTGGCCAGCCCCCAGTCCGCGATCCTCGCGGCGGTCGTCTTCAACGCGCTGGTCATCGTCGCGCTGATCCCGCTCGCCCTGCGCGGCGTTCGCTACCGGCCGACCGGCGCGGCCCAGCTGCTCAGCCGCAACCTGTACGTCTACGGCCTGGGCGGGATCATCGTCCCGTTCCTCGGCATCAAGCTCATCGACCTGATCATCCAGTTCCTCCCGGGGATGTCATAAATGGACCGCATGCCCAGCCGGCTCCGCCGGCACCTGGCCGCGCTGCGCGCGCTGCTCGTGCTCACGGTGATCACCGGCGTCATCTATCCGCTCGTCGCCACCGGGGTCGCGCAGGCGCTCCTCAACGACCGGGCCGACGGCTCGCTGATCGAGAAGGACGGCGAAATCGTCGGCAGCGCGCTGATCGGCCAGTCCTTCACCGACGCCGGCGGCGGCCCGATCAGGAAGTACTTCCAGTCCCGTCCGTCGGCGGCGGGCGACGGCTACGACCCGACCGCCACCGCCGCGAGCAACCTCGGCCCGGAAGACGTGATCGACACCCCGGACAGGACGTCGCTGCTCACCCAGGTGTGCGCCCGGTCCAAGGCGGTCGGCGAGCTGGAGGGCGTCAGCGGCGCGCGCCCGTACTGCACCCCGGACGGGGTGGGTGCGGTGCTCAAGGTGTTCCCCGATCGAGCCGTCAGCGTCAACCAGGCCTGCCCGGCGGCTCCGTTCGTGCCGGAGTACCAGGGGCTGAAGGTGGAATGCGCCGAGCCCGGCCGGGACTACGCGGCCGGCCGTACCGTGCCGGTCCGGGGCGGCGCGGGCAGGCCTGCCGTGCCCGCCGATGCGGTCACCGCGAGCGGCTCCGGCCTGGACCCGCACATCTCGATCGCCTACGCCGAGCTCCAGGCCCCGCGTGTGGCGCGCGAGCGCGGTCTCGCCCGCGACCGGGTCGAAGCGATGATCGAGGAGCACACCACCGGCCGGGCGCTGGGCTTCATGGGCGAGCCCGTAGTCAGCGTGCTGGCGCTCAACCTCGCCCTCGACCGGGGCTGACGTGCGGGGGCGGCTACGGGTCTACCTCGGGGCGGCGCCCGGGGTCGGCAAGACGTACGCGATGCTCAGCGAGGGCCGGCGCGGCCTGGAACGCGGCCGGGACGTGATCGTCGGCTTCGTGGAGACCCACGGCCGGCCACGCACCGCCGCCCTCCTCGACGGCATGGACGTCATCCCGCGCCGGACCCTCGTCCATCGCGGGGCCGCCTTCACCGAGCTCGACGTCGCGGCGGTCATCGCCCGCGCGCCCAAGGTGGCGCTGATCGACGAGCTGGCCCACACCAACGTGCCCGGCTCGAAGAACGTCAAGCGCTGGCAGGACGTCGACGAGATCCTGGCGGCCGGCATCGACGTGATCTCCACGGTCAACGTCCAGCATCTGGAGTCCGTCAACGACGTCGTCCGGGAGATCACCGGGATTCCGCAGCGCGAGACCGTCCCCGACGAGGTGGTGCGGCGCGCCGACCAGATCGAGCTGGTCGACATGTCGCCCGAGGCGCTGCGCCGCCGCCTGGCCCACGGCAACGTCTACGCCCCGGAGAAGGTGGACGCGGCCATGTCGAACTACTTCCGCGTCGGCAACCTCACCGCGCTGCGCGAGCTGGCCCTGCTGTGGGTCGCCGGCAAGGTGGACGACCAGCTCGACCACTACCGCGCCGACCACGGCATCGCCGCCACCTGGGAGACCCGCGAACGCGTCGTCGTCGCCCTGACCGGCGGCCCGGAAGGCGACACCCTGATCCGGCGGGCCGCCCGCATCGCCGCCCGCACCAAGGGCGCCGACCTGCTGGCCGTGCACGTGACCAGCAGCGACGGCCTGACCGGCGGCGATCCGGCCAACCTCGCGCGGCAGCGCGCTCTGGCCGAGAGCATGGGCGGCAGCTATCACCAGGTCGTCGGTGACGACATCCCGCGGGCTCTGCTCGACTTCGCCCGCGGCGTCAACGCCACCCAGCTCGTTCTCGGCGCCTCCCGCAGGGGCCGCTTCGCCCAGGTGCTCTCCCGCGGCGTAGGGGTGGAGACCACCGCACGGTCAGGACCCATCGACGTGCACCTGGTCACACACGAGGAGGTGAAGAAGGGCCGGCGGCGGCCCGAGCGTTCCCGTGCGGCCCTGACCAGGAAACGACGGCTGATGGGGTGGGCGGTGGCGGTGGCGGGCCTGCCGCTCTTGACGGCCGCCCTCGTCCCCTTCCGCCACGTCTTGTCGCTGCCAAGCGAGATCCTGCTGTTCCTGAGCCTGGTCATCGTGGTCGCGCTGATCGGCGGCACCTGGCCGGCCGTCACGGCGGCCGTCGCCGGATCATTGCTGCTCAACTGGTTCTTCACCCCGCCCGTCGGGCAGCTCACCATCGCCGATCCGGAGAACCTGCTGGCCCTCATCGTGTTCGTGCTGGTCGCGGCTGTGGTCAGTGCGATCGTGGACCTCGCGGCCCGGCGTACCCGCGAGGCCGCCCGCGCCCGGGCCGACGCGGAGGCACTGTCCACGCTGGCCGGGCACGTGCTGCGGGGCGAGGCCGCACTGCCCTCGCTGCTCGGACGGCTGCGCGAGACGTTCGGGCTGGACTCCGTCACCCTGCTCGAACGTGTCGGCAGACCGACCCCGGACGACCAGGCCGACTCCTCGGCCTGGCGCATCGTGGCGACCTCCGGCGCGGCGCCGTGCACCAAGCCCGCCCTCGCCGACACCGACGTGACCATCAGCGACGAGCTCGTGCTCGCCGTGCGCGGGCGGCTGCTGGAAGCCAGCGACCGGCGGGTCCTTGAGGCGTTCGCCGCTGAGGCCGCCGTCGCGCTGCGGCAGGCGCGCCTGCAGGAGGAGGCCGACCGGGCCGGGCCGTTGGCCGAGGCTGACCGGATGCGCACAGCGCTGCTGGCCGCCGTCAGCCACGACCTGCGCACTCCGCTCTCGGCCGCCAAGGCCGCGGTAGAGAGCCTGCGTTCCACCGAGATCGACTGGTCGCCCGAGGACCGCGGCGAGCTGCTGGCCACCGCCGACGAATCCCTGATGCGGCTGGACCGGCTGGTCGCGAACCTGCTCGACATGAGCCGGCTGCAGGCCGGGGTGCTCGGGCTCTCGTTGCAACCGGTCGCGATGGAGGAGATCGTGCCGCACGCCATCGATGATCTCGGCCCGCTGCGCGAGCACGTCGAGGGCGACATCTCCATCGAGCTGCCCGAGATCCTGGCGGACCCGGCACTGCTGGAACGAGTGCTGGTCAACTTGATGACCAACGCCGTCCGCTACAACCCGCCCGACCACAAGGTACTGATCACGGCCAGCCGGCACGGCCACGAGATCGAGATCCGCATCATCGACCGGGGTCCCGGAATCCCGCGCGAGGAGCACGAGCGGGTGTTCCTGCCGTTCCAGCGGATCGGCGACCGTGACAACGCGACGGGAGTGGGCCTCGGCCTGGCACTCGCCCGCGGGCTCACCGAGGCCATGGGCGGCACTCTCCTGCCCGAGGAGACGCCGGGCGGAGGTCTCACCATGATCGTGACGATGCCCATATCACCTGGGGAGGTGACGCCATGACCAGGATCCTCGTGGTCGATGACGAGCCGCAGATCCTGCGCGCCCTGCGCATCAACCTGGCCGCCCGCCACTACGAGGTCGCCGTCGCCGCCGACGGCGCGGCGGCGCTGCGCCAGGCCGCCGAATGGCACCCCGACCTGATCGTCCTCGACCTCGGGCTGCCCGACCTGGACGGCGTGGAGGTGATCCACGGCCTGCGCGGCTGGACCTCGATCCCCATCGTCGTCCTGTCCGGCCGGGCCGGGAACCAGGACAAGATCGACGCCCTGGACGCGGGAGCCGACGACTACGTCACCAAACCGTTCGGCATCGAGGAGTTCCTCGCCCGCGTCCGGGCCGTCTCCCGCCGCTCGGCCATCCAGGAGGCGGAGCTGGCCAGCATCCGCATCGGCGATCACGTAGTGGACTTGAGCAGCAAGAGCGTTTCCGGAGGGCTGCGGCTCACCCCCACCGAATGGCACATCCTGGAGATCCTGCTGCGTAACCCGGGCAAGCTCATCTCTCAGCGTCACCTGCTGGCGGAGGTATGGGGCAGCAAGCACGTCAAGGAGACCCACTACCTGCGCCAGTACATGGCTCAGCTCCGCAAGAAGCTGGAACCCGATCCCGCTCGTCCGGTCCATCTGATCACCGAGCCTGGCATGGGCTATCGCTTCACCCCATGACGCCCCCGCGCCGGCGAACTGCCGGGAGCTCATGCGGGGCGGGCGACGCCGAGCACGTGGTCGAAGTGGCGGAAGGCGAACCGGTCCACGCTCTCGACGACGAACCCCGCCTGCCGGAGGCCGGCGAGGATGTCGCGCGCAGGATGACAACCGCCTGCGGCCCGCGACCACACCGGGGTCACCAGGCTCTCCGCCAACGCCACCACCGGGTTGGCCGAGCGCTGGTGCTCGTAGAAGCGCAGTTCCCCGCCCGGGGCCAGCACGCGCCGCACTTCGCGCAGCGTCTCCTGAAGCCGGCGGGCGCAGCACAGCACCAGCGAGCAGACGACGGCATCGCAGGAGGCGTCGGCGACCGGCAGGCTCCCCAGGTCACCGGCGAGGATCTGGACCGGGACCGCGATGCTCCCGGCGACGCCTCCGGCCGCCGCCCGCAGGAACGGGTCGGGCTCCACCAGCGCGATCTCTTCCACGCTCGAGGGGTAGCAGATGAGCTTCACCCCGTCCCCCGCCCCGATCTCCAGCACCCGCCCGCTCAGCCCGTCGAGGAGTCGTCGGCGTCGTGGAGTCGGTGCGGAGCCCTCGCGGCGACCGGCGCAGACCGATCGCGGATGGTGGAACTGCTCCATACCTTCGCCGTAGTGCCGTTCGGTATCCGGCGGCTCGACCAGGTCGCCCGTTTGCGTTGCCATAGCTCCTCCTGAATTGCGCATTTCCACTATTGGGGTGCGCGGCGCCAGGAGAGTGCCATACATACGAAATTCCTACGGGGAGGGCGAAAATTCATACGCGCCGCTGAGAAGGAGCCACATGATGCAGCCCCATGAGCGTCACTTCGATGCCATGCCGGGGCAGGACGACATGGTGAGCGCCGACTCGTTCGAGTATTCGGCCGTGGCGAACCGTCTCCGCTCTGGCCCAGATCTCCGGCACCCCGAGTTCGGCCAGCAGCGAGGTGGTGAGAACGCTGGTCACGACATCCTGTGCGATGGCCACCAGCGCACGCTGCGCCTCACCGACGCCGAGCCCGCGCAGGGCGTCCAGGTCGGTGGAATCGGCCACCGCTAGCCGGTCGAGGCGCCCGGCCAGCGCGTGCACGATTTCGCGATTCCGATCGACCCCCAGAACGTTCAACCCGTACTCGGCCAGGCTCAGCGCGGCGGAGACGCCGAAACTCCCCAGCCCCAGCACCACGGTGGAGTCCTTATGTGTCACGACGGTCACTCTCTTCGGCGGGCGAATACATTTTCCTAGGATTACGCAGCAAGCCCGTCGGAAAGGCGTCAAGACGCGTGGGTTTTTTCCCTATGACCGCGGAGATGGACTGGCTCGTAACCTGGCCGTGAGAGGTTCGAACCGGTCTGGAGTGTGAGTGACCGTGAACACGGTGCGTGGTCGGCTGCGGGTGTACTTGGGCGCGGCTCCAGGGGTGGGCAAGACGTACGCGATGCTCAGCGAGGGACTCCGCGGTCTCGGCCGTGGCCGGGACGTAGTCGTCGGCTACGCCGAGTCGTACGGCCGCCCACGCACCCTGGCCCTGCTGGACGGTCTGGAGATCATCCCACCCAGGGCAATCGTGTATCAGGGGAAGACCTTCACCGAGCTCGATGTGGACGCCGTGCTGGCCCGCAGCCCGAAGATCGTTCTCGTCGATGAGCTGGCGCACACCAATGTGCCGGGCTCGAAGAACGCCAAGCGCTGGCAGGACATCGACGAGATCCTGGAGGCCGGCATCACCGTGATCTCTACGGTGAACATCCAGCACCTGGAGTCGGTCAACGATCTCGTGGAGCAGATCACCGGCGTGCCACAGCGCGAGACCGTTCCCGACGAGGTGGTGCGCCGCGCCGATCAGATCGAGCTGGTCGACATGTCACCGGAGGCGCTGCGCCGCCGCCTGGCTCACGGCAATGTCCACCCTCCGGAGAAGGTCGACGCCGCCCTGGCCAATTACTTCCGCGTCGGCAACCTGACGGCACTGCGCGAGCTGGCCCTGCTCTGGGTCGTCGGCAAGGTGGACGAGCAGCTTGACCGCTACCGCGCCGACCACGGCATCGCCAAGACGTGGGAGGCCCGCGAGCGCGTGGTGGTGGCACTGGCCGGCGGCCCGGAAGGCGACACGCTGGTCCGGCGGGCCGCGCGCGTCGCCGCCCGCAGCAAGGGCACCGACCTGCTGGCCGTCCACGTCACCACTGGCGACGGGCTGCGCGGCGCCAACCCCGCCGAACTCGCCCGGCAGCGCAGACTGGTCGAGGACCTCGGCGGGACGTATCACCACGTCATCGGCTACGACGTCCCGCGTGCCCTGCTGGAGTTCGCCCGTGGCGTCAACGCCACCCAGCTCGTGCTCGGCGCTTCCCGGCGAGGTCGCTTCGCCCAGGTGTTCTCCCGCGGCGTGGGCGTGGAGGTCACCGCCCGGTCCGGCCCCATCGACGTCCACCTCGTAACAGGTGACCGGTCCCGTCCGTCTCGATCACGCGGCAGGTCGCCCGCCGCCCTGCCCCGCACGCGCCGCCTGGCCGGTTGGGGCCTCACCTTAGCCGGGCTGCCCGCGCTCACCGCGATTCTCTACGGATTGCGCGACGTCTTGACCCTGCCGTCCCAGATCCTGATCTTCCTCGTCTGCGTGCTCGGCGTGGCCCTCATCGGCGGCATGTGGCCGGGGATCGCCGCGGCCGTTTGCGGGTTCCTGCTCATCAACTGGTTCTTCACTCACCCCTACCGCACCCTGGCCATCTCCGATCCCGAGGTGCTGCTCGCGCTCTTGGTGTTCGTGCTGGTCGCGATCTCGGTCAGCGCCATCGTCGACTTAGCAGCCCGCCGGAGTCGCGAGGCTGCCCGCGCCGGCGCGGACGCCGAGGTGTTGTCCACCCTGGCAGGACACGTGCTGCGCGGAGACGCCGCGCTGCCGTCGCTGCTGACACGGCTGCGCGAGACGTTCGGATTCACCTCCGTCACGCTGCTGGAGCGTGAGGGAGAGTCCGGCTCCGCGGGCTCCGGCTCTTGGCGGATCGTCGCCAAGGTTGGAGGCATGCCTTCCACCAGCCCGAATACCGCAGATACCGAAGTGACGATCGATGAGCGCTTGGTGCTGGCCGCCCGCGGCCGACTTCTGGACGCTGCGGATCGGCGGGTCCTTGAGCCGTTCGCCGCGGAAGTAGCCGTCGCGCTACGCCAGGAACGCCTGCGCGAGCAAGCCGAACGCGCCGAACCCCTGGTCGAGGCCGACAAGATGCGCACCGCGCTGCTCGCCGCCGTCAGCCACGACCTACGCACTCCCCTCGCCTCGGCCAGGGCCGCGGTGGAAAGCCTGTGCAGCACCGAGATCAATTGGTCGCCGGAAGACCGCGCCGATCTGCTGGCCACCGCCGACGAATCACTGATCAAGCTGACCAGACTGGTGGAGAACCTGCTCGACATGAGCCGATTGCAGGCTGGCGTCCTGGGTGTGTCGCTCCAGCCCGTCGCCCTGGAAGAGGTCGTCCCACATGTGATCGACGAACTCGGCCCACTACGCGATCGCGTCACGGCCGACATCAGCGTCGAACTTCCGGAAGTCATGGCCGACTGCGCCCTGCTGGAACGCATCCTGGTCAACCTCGTGTCCAACGCCGTCCGCTACAACCCGCTCGAGGAGAAGGTCCTCCTCGCTGCGAGCTGGCATGGACAGAACGTGCAGATCCGCGTCATCGATCGCGGTCCCGGTATCCCCCGCGAGGCGTACGACCGGGTCTTCCTGCCCTTCCAACGGCTCGGCGACCGCGTCACCCATGCCGGGGTCGGTCTCGGCCTGGCGCTGTCTCGTGGCCTGGCCGAGGCCATGGGCGGCAGCCTCGCGCCCGAAGAAACCCCGGGAGGAGGTCTCACCATGATCGTGAGCATGCCGATCGCCTCGCTCTCCTCCACAGTGCCCGTCGAGGAGAGCGCGTGAAAGATGCCCTTCGTTGAGCGGGGTGCTTGTTGGGCGGATGTGACCTCAGCCGACGTGGACACCAGGCCGCTTGGCCGGGTCGGCCTCGCTCTTGCGGAGGATCTCCCGTACCACCGGGGCCGTGTCCCCACGCCCGAGTATGAGGTAACGCAGCAGGTGCACCAACGGCGAGCCCTCGGCCCACTCGAAGTAGCAGTGCGGACGCACGCCGGTGGTGTCGCGCAGGGCGAGCAGGATGGCGGCGATCGCGTTGGGCGCGGCCGGGCTGCCGGCGCGCAGGACGCGGTGCCCGTCCACGGTCACGCCGCGCACCCGCAGCACGTGGCTGAAGCTGGACGGGTCGACCACGTCGATCTCCAGGAACAGCACGTCGGCCGGCCCTGGCACCGGGTTGATGCCGCGCTGCTGCGACTCCTTGGCCGCGTACTCGGCCGCGTCGTCGCGTTCCCCGCGCCGGTGCGCGATCAGGTTCAGCGACCGGTCGTGAGCCAGGGAGTCGGTGACGAATCGCCGGGCGGCCTCGTCGAACTCGATCCGGTCGGCGCGCAGCTCGGTCGTACGCGACACCCGGGAGATCAGCGACACCACGATCACGCCCAGGATGAACAGGGCGGAGATGGCGATGCCATCCGGTTTCTCCCGAATGTTCTCGGCCAGCGCGTACAGCAGCACCAGCGTCAGCACCGCGAACCCGATCGTGGCCGGACGCCGCCGGCGGCGCGCGGCCGAGATGGTGACGGCGACAGCGCCGGAGACCATCATCGCCAGGA
>NZ_JABCPZ010000160.1 GCF_013283785.1 Nonomuraea antri | reverse complement strand
GGATGCGCTGGGCGGTCAGGTGAACGCCCGCATTCGGTGGGTGGTCAAGGCCCGCGGCCACTTCCCCAACGAGCAGGCCGCGCTGAAGTGCGCCTTCATGGCGATCACGAGCCTGGACCCGACCGGCAAGGGCCGCGAACGCTGGATCGCCCGCCGGAAGGCCGCCCTGAACGCCTCGCCATCCCCTTCGAAGGCGGTCCGACCCCGGCCGTCCGCTAAACAACTCAGATCACTGGACAGCCCCTCGCTCTCCGGCGCTGATCTGTCAGTGGGGCTCGGCAGGATGTCATCGTGAAATTCATGTTGATGATCTGCGATGACGAATCCGTTCAGGAGGGGCCGGAAGAGATCGGGCGGCGGCCGGATCACATCGCCTGGATCGAGTACGTGGAGAGCCGCGGCGTGGTGCTGCTGGGCGGCGCGCGGCTGCGGTCCAGCGATTCGGCCATTTCCGTACGGGCGCGTGCGGGTGACGTACTGATCGGCGACGGGCCGTTCATCGAGACGAAAGAGCAGATCGGCGGGTTCGCGCTGATCGAATGCGCGGATCTCGACGAAGCCGTCGAGGTCGCGGCCAGGCATCCGTTCGCCGCGCACGGAGTCGTCGAAGTGAGGCAGGTCTGGGAGGCATGAGCGGCGAGGTCGAGCAGGCCGTGGCCGAGGCGTTCCGGCGCGACTGGGGGCAGATCGTCGCGACCCTGATCGGCGCGACGGGCGACTGGGATCTCGCCGAGGAGTGCGCGCAGGACGCCTTCGCGCAGGCGCTGGAGCGCTGGCGGCGCGACGGCGTCCCGGATCGGCCGGGGGCCTGGCTCACCACGACCGCGCGCAACCGCGCCATCGACCGGCTGCGCCGTAACGCGGTCGCCGCGGCCAAGCTGAGACAGCTCGCGGTGATTTCGCGGGACGGCGCCGCAGAAGGCGACGAGAGTGGTCCTGATGAGGTCGCCGTCAGCGGCGTGCACGACGACCGGCTGCGGCTGATCTTCACGTGCTGCCACCCGGCGCTGGCGCTGGAAGCGCGTGTCGCACTCACTCTGCGAACCCTCGCGGGCCTGACGACGACCGAGATCGCCAGAGCCTTCCTGGTGCCTGAGGCGACGATGGCGCAGCGCCTCGTCCGCGCCAAACGCAAGATCCGCGAGGCGGGTATTCTCTATCGGGTACCGCCGTCCCACCTGCTGCACGAACGCACGAAGGCCGTTCTCGGCGTTCTCTACCTGCTGTTCAACGAGGGCTACTCGGCCACGAGCGGAACCGACCTGGTGCGGCGGGGCCTGAGTGACGAGGCTCTCCGGCTGACCCGGTTGCTGGCCGGGCTCATGCCCTCGGAATGCGAGGTCACCGGCCTGCTGGCGTTGATGCTGCTCCACGACGCGCGCCGGGACTCCCGGCTGGATTCCTCCGGTGACCTGGTGCTCCTTGAGGATCAGGACCGCACCCGCTGGGACGCCGCCGAGATCGCCGAGGGCGTCGAACTGCTGAAGACGGCCCTCGGGCAAGGGCGGCCGGGTCCCTACCAGATCCAGGCGGCCATCGTCGCCTGCCATGCCACCGCGAAGAGCGCCGCGGACACCGACTGGGAACAGATCGCCGCCCTCTACGGCCACCTCGCCGGCCTGGTGCCCTCACCGGTGGTGGAGCTGAACCGGGCGGTCGCGGTGGCCATGGCGCACGGCCCGGCGGCGGGCCTCGACCTGGTCGACTCACTCCATGCCGCCGGCGCTCTGACCGGATACCACCTGCTGCACGCCACCCGCGCCGATCTGCTCCGCCGCCTGAACCGCACCGGCGAAGCGGCCGCGTCCTACCGCCAGGCCCTGGACCTGGCGACGACCGACAGCGAGCGCCGTTTCCTCACCCGGCGCCTCGCCGAGACAACGGCCTGAAATTTTTCCGCGCGAGTGTCGATTCGCCCGACCGCGTTCGTCGGTGGGGCGGAACAACACTCTCAGGAGGCTGGTATGCGGAAGATGATCGCTGGACTGAAGATCTCGCTCGACGGGATGGTCGAGGGATCGGAGGGATACGCGGACTGGGTCGACGCCTGGTGCGAGGAGTACGGGCTGACCTCCCAAATCGACACGTGCGTGCTGGGCGGCCGCATGTACCCCGGTTACGAGCAGTACTGGACCGCGATCCAGGACGCGCCGGACAAGCCGCACCCCCTCAGCGGCAAGGTGCCGGCTCCGGAGGAGCTGGAATGGTCGCGGTTCGCCGCCAAGACCCCGCACTACGTCCTGTCGAACACCCTGACCTCGGCGGCGTGGCCGCACACGAGCTTCCTCCGGGACGTCGCGGACCTCAAGGCACTCAAAGAGCAGCCGGGCAAGGACATCTATCTCATGGGCGGCGCGCAGATCACCGCCGGCCTCATCGATGCCGGACTGGTCGACGAGCTCCGCCTCATCGTCTACCCGCTGATCGCCCAAGCGGGCACACCGCTGTTCGCCGCGGCCGAGAACCGTCACAACCTGGAGCTGCGGAAGGTCCAGCAGCTCTCGGCCGGCCGCGTGAGCCTGACGTACGAGATCAGCTGACGGCCGAACGACGGGTGGAGGAAGATCATGACGGACTCGGCCACAGCCGCATTCAACGCCAGGATCATCGAGGAGTTCCGCGCGAACGGCGGCAGCGTCGGCGGTCCTCTGGCGGGCACCCCGCTGATCCTCCTCCACCACGTCGGAGCCAGGTCGGGGATCGCGCGCGTCACGCCCCTGGCCTACTCCGCCCAGCCGGACGGTCGGCTGGCGATCATCGCCTCCGCCGGCGGTTCCCCCATCCACCCGGACTGGTACCACAACCTCAGGGCCAACCCCAGAACCAAGATCGAACTGGGCGCCCGGACGTTCGGCGTCCTGGCGCTGGAACTCACCGGCACCGCCCGCACCGACTTGTGGCGGAAACTGGCAGCCGAATCCCCCAACGCCGCCGAGTTCCAGACCAGGACCACCCGCCAGATCCCGGTCTTCCTCCTGGCCCTCCAACCCCCCGACGACGGCCCTGACGACGGCCCTGACGACGGCCCTGGTCGGCGGTCCGCCCGGTGAGCTTCGTCGTCGAGGCCGAGCACTTCCGGCGGGCGCCAGAGTCCCGGACGCCGCTGACCGCCACCATCACGTCCACCCCTCAGTCCCATCAGGTCGTCGACCACCTCATCGGGTCATGGAGGAGCGGGACGAACGGTTCGTGAGGGCTGGTAGCCGGAGACGACCCGGATCTGGCTGACAGATCGCGCCGTCAGCGCAGCGTAGAGACGAACGGCAGCGCGGCTGGAGGTGGGCGCGAGATGTGCTGCTTTCGCAGGCCATCGGCGCTCTCGGGAATGATCGGTACACCCGGGGACACGGGCGCGGACGGCTGCCCGCGGGCGAGCCGGTCGAGGACGGCGAGCTTGCGGCCGGCGGCGTCGAAACTGATCTGTAGTTCTTGGACTTCGCCGAGCCAGCCGTTGATGCCGGCTTCCTCGATGTGGTCGCGCAGGTTCCGGGCAATTCGTTCGAGGCGCCGGCGTTGTGCCGGCTCAATGCGCAGCACGGGGCAGCGAACGCAGACTTGGGCTTGATCCGCTTCGACGGACATCTGAGATCAGGGGTTCGTCCCCGGAAGGATGTCCATGATGGAGAGCATGGGGAAGAAGAAGCCGCGTCCTCGCCGCTCGTTCACACAGGAGTTCAAGGCCGAGATCATCGAGCTGTGCCAGCGGGGCGACCGATCGATCCGCGAGGTGGCCCAGGACTTCGACCTGACGGAGACCGCGGTGCGGCAGTGGGTGCGCCAGGCCGAGGTCGATGCCGGCCAGCGGGATGGGCTGACCAGCAGCGAGAGGGAGGAACTGGCGGCGCTTCGGCGGGAGAATCAGCGGCTTCGTCAGGACGTTGACATCCTCAAGCGAGCGACGGCTTTCTTCGCCAAGGAGACCCGGTGAGCGTGCACCCGTTCATCGAGGCGGAGAAGCAGGGCGGCCACAGCGTCAAGCGGGCGTGTGAGCTGCTGGGGGTCTCCCGTGCCGCCTTCTACGCGCGTCGCAGTGCGGTGCCCGGTCCGCGCGCGATGCGCGATGCCGAGCTGTCCGAGCGGATCGCCCTGGTGCACGCTGGCTCGCGGGGCAGCTACGGCGCGCCGCGGGTGCATGCCCAGCTGCGTCGGGAGGGCGAGCGGTGCGGCCGTCGGCGGGTGGCCCGGCTGATGCGCGTGCTGGGCCTGGCCGGACGGTATCGGCGCCGTCGGCGCCAGAGCACGATCCCCGACCCGAACGCCGACAGGCGGCCGGACCTGATCGAGCGCGACTTCACACCGGACGCGGCCGGTCTCGATACGCGCTGGTGCGGTGACATCACCTACGTGCCGACCGATGAGGGCTGGCTGTATCTGGCCACCGTCATCGACATCGCCTCCCGCCGGGTGGTGGGCTGGGCCACGGCCGATCACCTGCGTACCGGCCTGGTCGGCGAGGCCCTGCAGCAGGCCTGCACCCGGCGCCGGCCGGCTGGGCCGGTGATCTTCCACTCGGATAGGGGTTGCCAGTACACCAGTGCCGCCTACGCTCGGGTGGCCGGGCGGCTCGGGGTGCGGTTGTCGGTCGGCCGCACCGGCCAGTGCTGGGACAACGCGCTGGCCGAGTCGTTCTTCTCCACCCTCAAGGGCGAACTCCTCGACCTCCGGTCCTGGCCGACCCGCGCTGCGGCCCGCAGCGCGATCTTCGAGTTCATCGAGGGCTGGTACAACCTGCACCGCCTGCACAGCAGCCTGGGCTACCGTAGCCCTGCCGACTACGAGGCCGCCGCAGCAGCCTGACCACCACAACGACGGTGTCCGTCAAAGCGGAACAAGCTCAACTTCTCTGAACTCGCACTTGAGTGGTGATCGAGTCCGGAGCGTCAGTGCTCGCGGTGGAGCTCGTGGTAGGTGCGAAAGTCGAAGAAACGCAGACCGTCGATCACGGTCTCAGACTCGATTTCCTGCAGGGTCCAAGGGTGGGCAGAGTAGTCGTCAGTCGCCACGCCTCCGTGCTCAAGCAGCATCGCGATCAGTTGGTGGACCTCCGCCGTGCCGTCGATTCGCCCGGAAATGTCGATCTGCACTGCCCAGGTGGGGTGGCTGCCGATGGCCGCTTCGAGTACTGCCACATCGTCGGGATCCCAGTCAGCGAAGAGGCAGCCTGTCTGCTCATCGTCGATGTTGATGTAGAGGTTGCCGGTCAGAGTCCACGGATCGCGCTGCTGGGGCAGGTGCCGATCGAGCGAGGCGACGGTCTCGGCTCGCTCACCTGCGGGGAACACGAACACACTACGCATGAGCGGAGCGTAGTGCGGCTTTCGGTGACCTCACCGAGGCCGAACGCGAAGGTCGGCGAGGAGAAGCCGAAGGCCTGCGGGTCGGTCTGGCCGCGGCGAACGCCGAACTCGCCCAGCTCGACAACCTCACCGTACGCCGCACCACAGCCGTCGACCTGGGCGTGCCGACCTTCTCCGACATCGCTGTCCGCACCACCACTGCGTCGACGAAGCCGCCACAGCCGTGAATATCCATGTCTGGCCGCAGGAGTGAGCATCTGGCACATGCTTAACCGAACTGATCTTGAGGGGCTTTCGGCACCCGATGAGAGGTCGGTGACAGGGTGTGCTGGAGATTGATCGGCTCAAATTGAAGATTCGGCGTGTCGTGTCCGGGCCTTGGGATCAGACGGAGTCGACCAGGTGGTGGGAGGGTCCGTAGCCGATCTTCCAGCTCGCGCAGTAGCCGATGAGGCCATCGGTGGTGCATCGGACTGCGATGCTGACCCAGCGGATGTCCGAGGTCGGGCCGTCGTCGTAGAAGGTGAAGCCGACTGCGGTCTCGAATTGGTCCTCGCCGCAGGAGCACTCGACGAAGTACTCGGCTTCGGCCTCTTCTTCCGTGGTCGGCCAGTAATCCTCGCTGTCCAGCATGTAGGCGGTCTGGTCGCAGCTGACGCAGGTGCGGCGGACGCATGTAGACGATTCGTCGGTCTCAAGGACGAAGACCTGACCTGTGCAGTGGTCGCAACGTGCCGTGACCACTGCGTGTGCTGGGTAATCGTCCGGTTCTGCGCCGAAGTAGGCGACGAGATCGTCGAGGTTGTCTCCAGCCCATCGGTCGTTGACCGTCCTGAGTGCCACGAGAGCACGGTAGCGGACGTTTCGGATCGGATGCAGCCGGGCGGCGCATCATTGTCGGCGTCCGATCGAGCGTCCAGCGGATCGGCGGATGTCGGGCATACCGAGGCTGACGACGGTCGTGTGGGAGATCGAGTCTCCCATGGCTTGGAGTTTCCGCTTGGCGGCGGCGAGGGTGGTTTCGACCGCGGCTACTTCGCCGAGCCGGCCCTGTTGTTCGGCCTCGGTGAGCCGGTCGATGAGGTTGGCGTGGATCTCTTCCAGTCGTGGCTTCTGAACTGGGTCAACGCGGAGGAGGGGGATCTGACACAGGCGTTTTCACGCGCGCATGGGGTTCCGAAGCCGCGGCCGCGTACTCCGAGCGCCACCTTCCGCAGCTCGAAGTGGGCAAAGAATTCTTCCCATTCGCCAGCGGTAGGCCCCGCTGGGGCGTTCGGCTCGGCGGCGGGCGATGAAGGCACGATGATGGGTGATGAAGGCACGATGGTGGGTGATGACGTCGTCGGGGTAGATCGCGGCGTCGCCCATCGTGGTGTCGAGCGGGCGTGTCCGTAGATCTTGGCGGCGATGTGGGGTGGCAGTCCGGAGCGCAGGGCGTCGGTGACGAAGATTCGACGGAAGTCATGGGGCCTGCGCCTGCCGATAATTACATCCGCGCAGGTCATGACTCTGCGAGGGCTTCGCATGGCCCACGCGAGTTCTGGTCACCCCGGAAACGGGAGCGGGTACGGCAGGATAATCCGAGCCCTCCACGAATACGCACATGCGGCTTGAACTGCACGGATGGAGTTTTCGGCAGGCGTAGTCTCCACCTGGCTCAACGCAGGGGTACCGGCCAATATAGGTAGCCGAATGGGCAGGTCACAGCGTGGACGTCCTGCTCAGGATCTACGCCAAGTGCATCGTCGGCCAGGATGAGGCCGCCCAGCGCCGCATCGACGCCGCGCTCAACGACTCCAACTTGTGAGCCAGAGCAGGCTCGGAACCGTGGGGACGTATTGGGGAGGGAGACCCGCAAACGATCGGTTCCAGCCGTAGACAGCCGGACGCAAGAAACCCCCCGTCTCCGCACGAAAGTGCAGGTCAGGTGGAGGTTTTGGCTGTTCGAGAGCAGTAGGGCGGGTGGGACTTGAACCCACGACCCACGGATTATGAGTGCGCTTTGTCCATGCCGCAGGGTGCCGCGAAGTGTCCTTTGGTGTCACTCAGGCCGTATCCCGTACACGCGAGCAACCACGGCCGTTGATTCGACGTCCAGCAGGATGACGCTTCTCGCCCTGAGTGAGGGCGACGTTGACATCCAGGAGGCGCCTTGTGAAGCTGGCGACAGGGGTGCCAGGTTCCTCCGCAAGCGGCCGTACTCGTTCCCCTTTCGACAGGGAGAGTCCCGATGGAAGGCGCCGTCGCAGTCGTGACCGGAGCCGCGCGTGGTATCGGCCGCGGCATCGCCCTCGTGCTCGGCGAGGCCGGGGCGACCGTCTACGTCACCGACCGCGAAAGCCGTGGCCAGCGCCACTCCGATCTCCCTGGCACCGTCGAGGACACCGCCGAACAGGTGGATGAGCGCGGCGGTCACGGCGTTCCCGTCGCTGTCGATCACACCGATGACCGCGCTGTCGAAGCGCTCTTCGGGCGGGTACGCGACGAGTGCGGAGGTCTCGATCTCCTCGTCGCGAACGCCTGCAACGGCAACGCCCTGCCCTTCGCGGGCGGTCCGTTCTGGACGCTTCCGCTCGAGCACTGGCACAACATGATCGACGTCGGGGTTCGCAGCCATCTCGTCTCGGCCTGGTATGCCGCGCCGCTGCTGATCAAGCGGCGCGGTCTGGCCGTCCTGACCGGGTTCACCGACCCGGATGCCGAGGTGATCGCCGGGCACGTCTTCTATGACCTCGCCATGACCAGCGTCAGCCGTCTGGCTCATACGCTCGCCCATGACCTGGGCCCGCACGGGGTGACCGCACTCGCTCTTTCGCCCGGTTTCACCAGGACGGAGGCGATCGTGGCGGCGCTCGGCGAGGACGTGCCGGGCGGCGACTCCGTGGAGTTCCCTGGCCGGGCCGTGCGGGCCCTGCTCGAGGATCCGGACGTGGCACGGTACGCCGGACGCACGCTTCCTGTCGCGGACCTGGCTGAGGAGTACGGGTTCTCGGACACGCCGGCGGGCCGGCAGAGGTAGCCGCCGGCCGCACCTCTCCGCGAACCATGACATTCCGCTTGACCTGCATGGATGGCATTTCCGGCAGCCACAGCGCTCGGCCAGGTAGGAGCGAACCGGCGCAGCGGTCGGCTCGGCGACGTCCTCGCCCTGGTGAGCGGGCGAAGGCGAACAGGCCGTCGCCGACGCCCGGCACACAAAGCGGTCCCGGCACACAAAGCGGTCCCGTCAGTCGACGTCGGCGCGCGAGGTTCCCATCTTGGGGTCGTCCACCCAAACCTGTGACGAGACCTCCGTCCAGCCGCCACGGTAGGTACCCCACCGAGGCTTGTTGCCGCGGTCGTCCCACGTGCGTACGCCGGTCCGGGAGGCGATCAGCGAGCCGTCCTTGTAGACCTGGATCGAGCCGGTGTCGTCGGAGCGGGTGGTGAGGCCGAGTTCGATCTTGTGCCAGGAGTCGGCCGACCAGGCGGCCGTCCCGATGAGATGCCACTGCTCACCCGGAGCCACGTACCACACCTTGAACCGGCCGTTCTCGACGAACAGCAGTACCGGGTAATTTTGCTGGTGCTGATCGTTCGTGCCGTTGGACTTCCATTGGAAGACCGCCTGGGCGGTGCCGGTCTTCGTCGCCAGAGACCAGCCGAACCAGAGGGTCTTGTTGTCGGCCAGGTGGCCCTCGGCGCCGGCCATGCTGTGGCCTTCACAGCGGTCGACGCCGGCCGGCTTGTGGAACTCGAAGAAGTTCCCGTGGCCTTCACCCCAGTTCTTCACCCGTGCGACGCCGCCGGGGCACAGGATGGCGGCGAAGACGCCGGTGCCCTTGTCCGCGTTGCCGTCCCAGAGCACGGCGGCATGTGCTGGGCTCGCCGTGAGGAGCGTCATGGCGGCGGCTGTCGCCGAAGGGGCGAGCAGCAGCCTGGGCCGGAGATCGCGTCGGTGTGTCATCTTCTCCCTTTCTTGGGGGAGCGGGCCGGCCACTCGTGACGGCCCGGGGTTCCGGAGGAGTGAGCCGAGGTGGCGCTTGATCTTCCGATGCGCGACGGCGGCCCGGTGAGGTCGCCTGAGGCGGGGTTCCAGTGCGGATCCGGTGGCGGCGGTTACGGTGGTGGGCTTGGAGAACATCCTGCTGACGCCCTGGTTCCCGGTGACCTCGGGAGGGGCAGGCGGGCCGATCCTGCCGAGGTCCGGAGTTCCCGCCGGCCTTACATGATCTTCAGGTAGGGGGCGTTCTCCGGGCTTTCCCGGTCCTGGAAGATGACGGCCAGGCTGCCCGAGCCCGCCCCGTAGAGCACCAGGGAGGCGGTTTTCGGTGCGGTGGCGAGGTAGGAGGTGAGGTCGAGGCGATACCAGCCGGGACTGGAGACGGTGATGTCGCCGAGGTGCGCCGACGTGTTCGGCGGGCGGTTGTTCCAGGCCATCGTGGTCTCGTCCCAGGAGCTGTCGGCCACGCCGTAGGCCGACAGCTTCGTGGTGGTGCCGCCGCTGTCGGCCACCTGCCCGTACAGCCACAGCTCGGCGGCGGCGGGACGGGTGCCGGCCAGATCGCCGAGGTCGAGCTTCAGGTAGGAGGCCCGGGTGTAGCCCGTGCTCTTCTTGGCGACGACGAGGCGGGTCGCGTTGAAGTTCTGGCCGGCGTAGGAGCCGTCGCGGACGTAGGTGTCGGCCACGACGGGCAGCTTGACGCCCGCGCATCCGGCGGTGCTGAGCTTGGGCCGGGCGGTCGGGTCGACCGCGGCCGTCAGGGAGATGCTCCGGCCGCGCGAGCCGGTGACGTCCACGGCGAAGCG
Source organism: Nonomuraea antri (assembly GCF_013283785.1). GTDB lineage: Bacteria > Actinomycetota > Actinomycetes > Streptosporangiales > Streptosporangiaceae > Nonomuraea > Nonomuraea antri. The sequence continues at coordinate 16,283 of NZ_JABCPZ010000160.1, read as the reverse complement.
GAGCGTCGGAGTGGTGGACAGGATCTGCACCCGCGGGTCCGCGGAGATGATGCCGCGGACCTCGCGGGCCACCTCGAAGACGAGCCTGGACTGCCGCTGGGTGGGGTCGGAGACGGCGATGGCCAGCTCCGAGCCCTCCTTGCGCAGGTCCAGCGACGCGCCGGCGCCGCTGTGGCTGCGGACGAGGCCGGCGGTCTGGGCGCAGGTCCAGAAGGTCGCGGCCAGGCTGGTGTTGACCCCCTCGGTCTTGATCACTGACTGCACGGCCGGGCTGTTGTCGGCGATGCGGACGCCCTTGCCCTGCGCGATCTGGCCGGCGTACGCGGCGGTCTGGTCGGCGGAGGCGCCGGGCAGCAGGTAATAGGCGTAGGAGGCCTGCCTGGGGCCGGCGCCGTGGTCGAACCAGAGCGTGGCGTAGTCGCGGCTGACCTGATCTCCGGGCTGGTCGGGCCGGTCGGAGCCGATGTCGGACCACCGTCCCGTGCGGCGCTCCTGCTTTCCGCGCAGCGTGTCGGAGCCGGCGGGGAACAGGTAGCCGCCGGTGCCGGCGAGGTGCAGCCAGCGGGCGCCGGAGAGGTCGTCCATGGCCCGGCCGCCGTCCGCGGTGACCTGGCCGGGGTTCATCCGGTTCTCCACCGTGGTCTGCGCGGCCACGTTGGTGCCGGTGATGTCCGCGCCGAGGGCGACGATCACGTCGCCGACGGTGAACCAGGACTTGCGTCCGGTCAGGTCGATGGCCCGGCCGGTGCCGGGGTCCTGCTGCGCGGTGAAGCGCATGCCGAAGGAGGACGACTCGGTGCCCAGCGAGGCGCCGCCCACCCAGGCGTCGGGGCCGCGCCAGGAGCTCCAGTTGGCGTCACGGGCCGTGCGGGGATAGCTCTCCTGGGTGGCCGTGGTGGTGCCGGGCAGCCGATAAGGGTCGACGGTGGGCCAGAAGCCGTCGGTGTACTGGGCGCCGTCGCTGTAGAGGTAGGTCATTCCCTCGCTGGTGTACCAGCCGTAGAGGTTCTCGCCGTTGCCCGACTCGTAGGCGGCGATCCGGCTGCTGCGGGCCGAGACGGTGAACAGGTGGCCGGGCCGGTGCACCGCCAGCCGGTCCATCGACGGGAACACCTTGGTCAGCGTGAGGTCACCCCTGCGCGGCGCGCCGGCGATGACCGTGTGGGCCGCGACGATGTCGCCCACACCCACGTACTCGAGGTACGGCTGTGCGGTGCCACTCGCGATCAGCTCGCGCAGCATCGCGGCGAGGCGCGGCTTGTCGGAGTCGGATGCGGCCGGGTGCAGCAGCACCGCGCTCTGGATGAATCGGCGTGCCTGGTTGTAGTCGTCGTCCAGCTTGCGGCTGATCGACCGGCCACGCACCCCGGCGATCATCTGGCCGCGGAAGGTCACCGGCTCGAAGCTGTCGAAGATCCACTTGAAGACGTTGGCGCGGTTGGGGTCGGTCACGTCCCAAGGAGACCCGGCGAGCAAGGTCATCGTCTTGGCCAGACTGGACAGCAGGACGGTGCCGTAGGAGCCGGTGTAGGGGAAGTAGGTGTGCTGGATGAACGAGCCGTCGGCGTAGAAGCCGTCGCCGCTGGTGACGGAGGGGAAGATCTGGCTGAGGGCGTCTCGGCCCATGGCGATGACGCTCGGGTCGCCGAGCAGCAGTCCCCGTCGGACGGTGATGTACGCCTTGTCCGCCCGGTTTGCGCCGGTCTCGGTGACGCTGGGCTGGTTGGTCCGGGTGGTGGGGTCGGGGCAGAACTTGGCGATGGCGGCCAGCAGGCCGGTCCGCACATCGCCGGGTACCGCGTCGCCCAGCAGCATCAGCACGTCGACCAGCCGGTCGGGCGCGCCGATCTCCCAGCTCCACCAGCTCGTCTCGCTCTTGGAGGTGTTGTAGCGATGGGTGTGGATCCAGGTCAGCCCCGCGACGATCATGTCCCGCAGCGCGGCGTCCCCCGCGAAGCGGGAGCCCTTGGTCTGCAGGGCTGTGGCCATGACGCGCAGGCGGGCGGTGCTGGTGGCCGTGTCGTCGATGTGCGTGGTGGACAGGTCAGGCCATAGGTGGGTGCGGCTCGGCGAGGTCACCATCGTCGAACGGTGCTGTTCGGCCTCGGCATCGAGGCGGCCGATCGCGGCCGCCAGGTCGGGGCCGGCCGGGTCGTAGGCCTGGCCGCCGGTGAGCAGGACGCGCCACCGGGAGATCGTGTCGGGCACGGGGTCGGCGAACGCGGGTGTCACGCCGACACCCACGATGAGGGGACATAACAGGGCGAGTAACGCCAGAGCACGGCGCACGGATCCTCCACTCCCGGTGTTCGTGACAGGAATCCCCCGACTGTGTCGCCGCGGGCGCGGCACCCGCAGGCGCCCGCGGCGGCATCTCACTGGCTCGCGGCCAGCAGTTCGTTGGCCTTGGTCTCGGCGGCCTTCAGCGCCTCCTCGGGGGTCTTCTCGCCCTGCATGGCGAGCTGGACCTCCGCGGCGACGGCCTTGCCGACGGCGTCGCCCCAGGCGGCGTTCTCCGCCATGCGCGTGGCGATCTCCTCCGGGGTGGTGACCGGGTTGCTCTGCGCCTGCTCGGCACCGAGCTTGCGCGCGGTGGAGAACGGGTCGGTGCCGGACTGGGTGGTGAAGAAGGAGTCCTTGAGCGCGTCGGCGGCGCTGGGGAAGATGGCGACCTTGGGGTCCTTGACGAAGCGCAGCTGGTTGTCGGAGTTGGTCAGGAACTTGGCGAACTCGGCAGCGGCGTAGGCGTTCTTGCTGGTCGAGGCGACGGCGATGTACTGGCCTTCCCAGACGTTGAAGGCCTTGGCCTCCACCGCGGCGGACACGCCGAGCTTGGGGTAGAGCGTGGGGGCGTTGTCCTTGATGTAGCGCAGGAAGCTGGCGTTGCGGTCGCCGAAGACGAGCTTGCCGGCGGCGAAGCGGTTGGACAGCTCGGTGGGCTCGGCCGACAGGGTGTCCCTGGGCAGCGCGCCGGCCTTGTACAGGTCGGCCATCCGGGTGACCCACTTGATCGCGTTGGGGTCGCCGGAGAAGCCGAAGGTCTTGCCGTCGGCGCCGAAGAACTTCACTCCGAGCGACTGCCAGTCGGTCTTCAACCGGTGGGACGGCGTGGCGACCGTGGCGTGGTACTTGCCGCCCGAGACCTTGGCGACCTTCTCGGCGGCGTCGAACAGCTCGAAGACGTCCTTGGGCGGGGCGGCCGGGTCGAGCCCCGCCGCCTTCATCAGTTCGGTGTTGAACGCCAGGACGTTGAAGCCGCCGTACCAGGGCATGGCGGTGTGGCTGGAGGCGCCGGCGAACTTGGTGCGAGCCCACATGTTGGGGATGAACTGCTTTTCCGCGTCCGGCACCTTGGTGTCCAGGTCCAGCAGGTAGCCGGCCTTGGTCAGCGCGATGGCGGTGGGCTCGTTGAGGTTGACCACGTCGGGCAGCGTGCACGCGGCGGCGTTGGCCAGCAGGCGCGGGGCGAACTCGCTGTCGCCGGGGTCGTCCACCCACTTGATCGTCACTCCGGGATGCTTCTTCTGGAAGTCGGCGATGATCGGGTCGAAAACCTGGGCGAAGTCGTTCTTCAGGCTGGTGGTCTGGAAGGTGATCTCGCCCTTGACCTCGCCGGTGAGCGCCCCGGCGCCGACGTTGCCCTTGGCGACCTCGCAGTTCCCGGCCATGGCGGTGTCGCCGCCGGCCTCGGGGGCGCTGCCGCCTCCGCCGAGGCCGCAGGCGGTGGTGGTGAGGGTGACGGTCATCGCGGCGAGCGCGAGCTTGCTGATCTTCACGGGCGGGGTTCCTTATCGGGGGGTGAACGTGAGGGACAGAACGAAGGCGTGCTCGACGCGATGACCGTCCGGTAGTCGTACGACCACTTCGCCGTCGCCCGGGAACCAGGCCAGGGATCCGTCGTGGCCGAGCAGTTCGACGGTGTGCGGCGGGTCCGGCACAGGCACGCGTACCTGGTCGAGGTCGGTGCGCAGGCCGATGGCGTAGACGGTGTCGTCGCGCCGGGTGAAGACGAGGTCGTCGCTCTCGTACGGTTCGCACGGGCGGGTGCCGTAGATCGCCTCGCCGTGCACGTCGAGCCAGGCGCCGATCTCGGCCAGCCGCTCGTGGACGCCGTCGGGCAGGGCGCCGGTGTGGTCGGGGCCGATGCCGAGCAGCAGGTTGCCGCCGCGGGCGACGATCCGGCAGAGCAGCCGGACGATCTCGCCGGCGGGCTTGTAGGTCTCGCCAGGACCGAAGGTGTACCAGAACGGGCCGAGCGTGATGCAGCTCTCCCACGGGTGGGGCTGGATCTGTCCGGGGACCGTCTGTTCGGGAGTCCGGTAGTCCTCCTGCGGGCCGTACACCTCGCGGTCCACGACGAGAAGGCCGGGCTGCAGCTCGCGGGCGCGGGCGGCCAGCCCGGGCATGTCGAGGTCCTCGCGTGGCGCCTTGACCCAGCCGGCGTCGAGCCAGAGCACGTCCACCGGGCCGTAGCCGGTCAGCAGTTCCTCGATCTGGCCGTGGGTGTACTCGATGAAGCGCCGCCATCTCTCAGGGTCGTCGTGGTTGGCGTACCTGTCGGGGGTGGGCAGGCCGGGCGTCCAGTAGTCGGGGTGGTGCCAGTCGGCTTTGGAGAAGTAGACGCCGACGCCCAGCCCCCGCTCGCGGAAGGCGGCGAACACCTCGCCGGCGACGTCGCGGCCGAGCGGGGTGTTGGTGGACTTGTAGTCCGACAGCTTCGTGTCGTACATGGCGAAGCCGTCGTGGTGCTTGGCGGTGAACACCACGTACCGCATGCCGGCCGCCGCGCAGGCCGTGGCCCACTCGTCGGGGTCGAAGCCGGGGGCGTCGAAACCGTCGGGCAACTTCTCGTAGAAGGCGCGGTAGCCGTCGGGGTCGTCCTGCCAGGGGGCGGGGCGGGCCATGAAGTCGGCGCCCTCCTGACAGAGGGTCCAGCTCTCGAACACGCCAAGACGGCTGTACGGGCCCCAGTGGATGATCACGCCGAACTTCTGGTCGCGCCACCAGTCCAGCTTGGCCAGCACGGCCGGGTCGGCCGGCCACACGTATTCCGTCACGTCTTGTCTCCCCACCATTCGATGTCGAGCCCGTCCGGAGCGCCGACGGCTCTGAAGCGGGCGAAGGTGCCACGGTCCTCGACGGTGAGCACGTTCCACGTGGGGGCGGGCAGCCAGGTGACGACCGCCAGGTCGACCCACGGGCCGTCCGGGCCGGGGGCACCCTGGAAGTGGGTGCCGCGCACCGCCTCCAGCGCCTGCCACAGCTCGTCAGGCCATTTGCCGTCCGCCGCGCGCGCACCCTCCGGTACGCGCGGCCTGAACCGGACCCGGGCGAGGCGGGCCGGTACGCCGTCGGACCCGGGCACGACCCGGTACGGCGGACCGCCGCCCGGGAGCGGCTGCGCGTCGACGGCGTCCAGGTAGGCGTCCACGTCCGCGAGACGGGGGCCGCCCCACATGCGGTCGGCCAGCACCTCCAGCGGCCTTCTCGCATACCAGTCGAAGTAGGCGTCGTCCTGTTCCTCGGCCCAGTCCGCCCACACGCACAACTGGTAGCCGTCCACCAGCGTCTCCGCCGACGGGTTCCACTCCTCGTACAGGAAGCGGGCATCGGGGGTCACGTAGTTGACGCCCGGCCGGTTGCCCGGCGCCGTGCGCGGGGTGACGTAGTGGGTGGTGCTCGGCGAGGCGATCACGTGGTAACCGAGCTTGGTGAAGCCGGCCAGGTCGCGCTCGGCCGCCTCCCAGACGGTGACCCGCGTGTCCGTGTCCGGGCGCAGGCGGTAGTCGCCGTGCGAGGCGTGCTCCCACCAGTTCCACAGCTCCGGCTGCTTGCCCCGCTCGCGCACCACGCCGGCCAGCTCGTTGACGAACGCCACCAGCGCGTCTGTCGGGCGGTAACCGGGATGCAGCGAACGCGCGTAGGCGAGCAGCGACGACGCCTGGGACAGGGCGGGCTCGACCGGCCATTCGTCCCCGCCGATGTGGATGCGCTCCACCGCGGGGAACGCGTCGCAGAACGCGCCGAGCAGTTCCTTGATCCACTCCCGGTTCTCCGGCCGGGTGATGTCCATCGTCCAGGACGGGGTGGGCGAGCCGGTCCAGGTGGAGCCGTCGTTCAGCACCGCGTCGGCGGGCCGCAGCCCGGGGCGCCGCTCGATCACGGCGGTGGCGTGGGCGGGCAGGTCGATCTCCGGCACCACCTCGATGTGCAACGCCTGGGCGTAGTCGATGAGGTCGGTCACCTCGGCCACCTCGTAGGCCGGTTCCGTGGCCAGGTCCTCGAAGCCGGGCAGCCGGATCCGGAAGCCGTTCCACTCGGTCAGGTGCAGCTGGAGGCGGTTGTAACCCAGCCAGGCCATCCGGCGGACGAAACCGCGCAGGTAATCGGGGCTCCAGTGGCGTCGGCCCAGGTCGAGCATGACACCGCGGGCGCGTACGGCCGGCCCGTCCTCGATGACGCCTTTGGGCAGCTCGCGCCCGGCCAGGAGCTTGAGCACCGTCTGCAGGCCGTAGAAGGCGCCCGCGTCGTCGGCGGCCGCCACCGTGACCCGGTCGGCCACGCTCAGCCGATAGCTCTCGGGAGCGAGATCGCGCCGGTGGACGAGAGCGATGTCGGCGACGCCGTCGGTCTCCGGCAGCCGCAGGCCGGTGGCGGATCGCAGCTCGGGCAGCAGCGGACCGGCACCCGCGCTGATCGTCGTCGTATCGGCCAGGCGCAGCCGTCCGGTGCCGGGGTGATGGGTGTGCGGGGTGGGGACGAGAGCGGTCACATCTTCACCGCGCCCGACTCGACGCCGCGGTAGAACCAGCGCTGGGCCAGGAAGAAGAGCACCACGACCGGGATGACCGAGATCATGGACCCGGCCATGACCAGCTTGTCGTCGACCCCGAACGAGCTGGACGACAGCCGCGACAGGCCCAGCGTGAGCGTGAAGTTCTCCTCCGAGCGCAGCACGATCAGCGGCCACAGGAAATCGTCCCAGGCGCCGATGAAACTGTTGATGGTGATCACCGTCATCGCGCCCTTGGCGGAGGGCAGGAACACCCGCCAGAAGCGGGTCCACTCTCCCGCGCCCTCCATCAGCGCGGCGTCCTCGACCTCGCCCGGCACCGCGAGGAACGCCGCACGCATGATCAGCACGTTGAACGCGCCCACGACGCCCGGCAGCCAGGCCCCGGCGAGCGTGTCCACCAGCCCCATGTCGCGGATGCTGAGGAACAGCGAGATCATGATCGACTCGAAGGGGAACATCATCGCCAGGATCAGCAGCAGGAACACCGCCTTGCGGCCGCGCCAGCCGGGCCGCGAGAGCATGTAGCCGCCGAACGAGGCGAAGATCAGGTTGCTGACGATGCCGAGCACGGCGATGAGCGTGCTGTTGGTCACGTACGAGGCGATCGGCACCGCCTCGGCGATCTTGACGAAGTTGTCCAGCGTGACGTTCTGGGGGAGCAGCGAGGCGTTGTCGCCATAGACGTCCTCCCCGGAGCTTTTGAGCGCTGTGGTCAACTGCCACAGCAGCGGCCCCACGGTGATCGCCAGCACGGCGAGCAGCAGCAGGTAGCGGCCGGCGAGTCCCGCCGCCTGTCCGGCCCTCACTTGCCCTCTCCCTTCGAGATCTTCTGGCCCAGCAGGGTGAACCCCACGGTGAGCACGAACAGGGCGACCGAGGCGGCCGCGCCGTAGCCGGCGTTGCCGGTCATGGGGTCCAGGCCGACGTCGCGGATGTAGAAGGGCAGCGTGCGCGCCTCGCCGCCGGGGCCGCCCGTCGCCCCGCCCAGGGCGTACACCTCGGTGAACACCCGCAGCGAGCCGATCGCGGTGAGGGTGCCGACGATCAGCATCGTCGGCCGCACCCCCGGCACGGTGACGTGCCAGAACCGGCGCATCGGGCTCGCCCCGTCGACCGAGGCCGCCTCGTGCAGCTCCTTCGCCACGTTGCCCAGGGCGGCCAGGTAGAGCACCATGTACCAGCCCAGGCCCTTCCACACCGTCATCGCCATCGCCCCGAACAGCACCAGCGTGGCGTCCGACAGGAACGGGATCGCCTCGCCGGGCAGCAGGGAGTTGATCAGGCCGTCGTCGCGCAGCAGCCACTGCCAGCTGAACCCGACCACGATGACCGAGGCCAGCACCGGGGTGTAGAACGCCGACCGGAAGAATCCGATGAACGGGATCTTCTTCTCCACCAGGACGGCCAGCAGCAGCGGCAGCATCACCATCAGCGGCACCACCACCAGCGCGTACAGCACGCTGTGCCAGGTGGCCGACCAGAAGCCGGCGCTGCCCAGCAGCCGCGTGTAATTGTCCACGCCGACGAACGAGGAGGGCCCGCCCAACGGCTTGGCATCGGTGAACGACAGCAGCACGGTGTTGAAGAACGGGAACACCCCGAACACCAGCGCCGCCGCGACCGCGGGCGCGCACCACAGCCATGGCACCCACCAGGGGCGGTGCAGGGCCGCGCCGGCCTTGTCGCTCACTCGCGGCGGCGACTCCCGCCGCGGGGCGGAATCCGCACGAGGCGGCGCGAGGGTCGAGAAGCTCATGTCATTCCCGTTCAGAGTCGAGGTCACGTACGGCGAGGGCGCGCGCAGCGCTTCGGGACAGCCGAGGCAGACCGCGAGGAGACCTGGTCACTGCCTGCGGCCGGGGCCGTAGATCTCATCCCGTACGGTCTCCAGGGCCATCAGCACGGCGCCGCGCAGCACCGAGTTGCCCTCGACGGCGGAGGTCACGATGCGCGGGCGCAGCGGGGTCAGGTCGGCGACCTCGGCCTCGATCCGGCGGGCCAGCGGGCCGCAGGCACGGCCCACCTCGCCGGTCAGCACCACCAGGCCGGGGTCGACCACCGCGCAGACCGAGGCGATGCCCAGCGCGATCCGCCCGGCGACCTCGGCCAGGAACTCCTGCCCGCCGTCGCGCAGCACGTCGGCGACCGTGCGCCCGCGCAGCCCGTGCTCGCGGGCCAGTGCGAGGACCGCCGCCGCGCCCGTCCTGCCCTGGAAACCTCCCTTGTAGCGCCCGCCTCGGCGCTGGCGCATGCGTTGCAGCGTCGAGCCGTACACCGGCAGGTAGCCCACCTCGCCCGCGCCGCCGCCGCTGCCCCTGCGCAGCCTGCCGCCGAGCACCAGCGCCATGCCGATTCCGGTGCCCAGCGACAGCAGCGCGAAGTCCTCGCGGTCGCGTCCCGCGCCGAGCCGGTGCTCGGCCAGCGCGCTCAGGTTCACCTCGTTCTCGAACACCGCCGCCAGGCCGAGCTCCTCGCGCAACTGCGACAGCGGGCCGTGGTGCCAGCTCGGCAGGTCGAAGGAGAACGCCATGTCCCCGGTGGCCGGATCGACGATGCCCGGGGTGCCGACCACCACACCGTGCAGGTCGTCCACCCCGATTCCCGCCTTGGCCGCGGCCTCGGCGATCGCCTGCCCGACCAGGCTTATCGAGTTGTCCTTCGGCCGTGTCACGATCACCGCCGTGCCGACCGTACGGCCGGTGATGTCGGCGACCACCGCGTGGACCTCGGCCGCACGCAGTTCCGCGCCGGCGACGTGCGCCCGGTCGGCGATCACCGCGTAGGTGCGCGCGTTCGGGCCGCTGCGTCCCTCTCCCGCCTGCCCGGCCTCGCCGATCAGGCCCGCCTCCAGGAGCCGGTCCAGCAGCTCGGCCACCGTCGGCTTGGCCAGCCCTGTGTGCTCGACCAGCTGCGCCCGGCTCAGCGGGCCCAGCTCGATCATCAGATCCAGCGCCAGCCGGTCGTTGATCGCCCGGATCAGTCCGGCGGAGGCCTTGCGGCTGCTCATCGCTCTCCCGTTCAGATAGGGAGGTTCCCTATCAGTTGTGGTGACCGTAAGAGCGTGCTCCGCGGATGTCAAGGCTCCGCATGTGTCTGAATGACGCAGATCAGGCCCTTGTGGCGCTAAGGCCGATGCGTCTAGGCTCCCGGAACTGGCAGGGACCCTTCTTTATCTTGCTGGATGTGACACGTGCCCGGACGCCGAGTCGTCACCCATGACGCGATCCGTACCCTGAGCGCCACTGTCACGGGGTGGGGGCGGAGGTCGATCCGGTTGTGGCACTTTGGCGCGGGCGGGTGCGGTCGAGTCGCCTGCGGATGTCGGCCAGGCGCTCGGCGGCGTGCCCCGCCAGGAAGGGGTCGATGTGATCTCTGTATCGGCGGAGCCGGCGTTCGGCCTCGGCCACGTCAGCCTCGACCAGTCGGAACACCTCTGCGCGGCCCTGGGCGTGCGCGTCTTCGACCGCTGCCTGGTGCCGTGCGGCGATTCTGGCTTTCAGTTCGGCCGTGTCCTGATCGAGCATCCCTCGTACGTCCGTCGCTCCCACGGTGAACAACGCCGGCCACACCAGGATCACGACATCGCGTGGATGCGGCGCGACGGGCGACAGGGCCACTCCGACGGCGACGATGCCCGCGCAGACGCCGATGGTCCGCCATCGCCGCGAGGCAGGCAGGCCCGGCCAGTAGAAGACCGCGATCGGCCCGATGAACAGCAAGAAGTGCAAGAACGGCGCCCGGGTCAGCCCGCCGGAGGACACGTTCTGCATCAAGAGTGTGGACGTGACCGCGTCGAGGGTGGCGAAGATCAGGGCGGCCCGCAGAACGCGCGGATGGGCAGCCGCAGCCCAGACGGCGACAGCGGTGTGCGCCCACCATGCCATCATCAACCCGATGACGGCCAGGGCGAGTCCGGCGGGTAGCGGAACGGCCTCGAACGAGGGAAGACAGTGGCCCAACGATCCCACCGCGCCCAGCCCGAGTATCAGCGGGCCCGGGTCGTAGGGTTTGGTGGTACGGTCCTGGTCCGCGGCCAGACGCACCAGCCGGCCCGCGATGATGAGCCGTCGTTCCCGGCCCAGCGCGGCGGCGGGGCCGCGGGCCGACACGGTCACCGGGCCACGTAATCGCATCTCCTTCAGCACCTGTCCGAGCAGCGCCACCTGGCTGGGAACCAGCACCATGGCGCCGTCCCCCTCCCTGATACGGAAGTCGACATCCCTGGAGAGATCGGCGTCTTCGCTGTTGTGCAGGGTCTGCCAGTTGCGCAGGGCGGTGCCCAGGAATTCGTGCTCGCCGAAGCCTTCGGCGAGCCGTTGCCGCCACGCTGCCAGCGGTGAGCGCGGGACCGGCCCGGTTCCGGCCAGCAGCGGCCAAACGCGAGTGGCCTGATCCACGACGGTATCGTGACCGAACGCGACGCTGCTCTGCCCGGCCAGGCGAGCCCGGCTCACGCTCGCCTCCCGCTCGGCCTCCGCGACACGTAGCCGCTGCCTCAGTTGATGACGAACATAGCGGCCGATGATCCAACCGCCGAGGGCTCCGGCGCCCGGCCACAGGACCGGTGCGATGGCCGCCGCGCCTCCCGTCACCAGCAGTGCCGCGTTCGCGGTGCCGCCGACCAGCAGGACGACCACGAATGCCGTTCGTCTGCCGCGCAGGGCGGTGTCGAGCGCCAGCGGACAGGCCAGCAGGGCCGGCGCATCCACGGGTTCGACCGTCAGCGTGCACCAGAGCGCGACGTCGGCGCAGTCCAGCGGCAGCCGCAGAGCGTAGGGCACCGGGCGACGGCGAAGCCGACGGGCCAAGAACAGGTCGTACAGCAGGCAGAGCAGCGTGGCGGTGATGATCAGACCAAGCGGGAGCCGCACTGCGGTGCCGGCGATCGCGGCGGTCATCACCCGGCTGGCGAAGCGCAGGTTGATGAAGAATCTCGTGGTGGCGACGTCGATGGCCGCCGGCGCCGCTTCGATGGTCAAGACGGTCGTTTGACCTTGGTGGCCCACGTCAAGAACCGGTTGAGCTGGCGCCGGGAGGGCTCGTCCTGCGCGCGGTCGGGTGGGAGCCCGTCGCTGTTGACCGTGGCGAGCCGGGCGATCTGGTTGAACTCCTCGCGGATCCTGTCCCACACTCGCCCGCGCGGGTTCTCACGCCGCGCCAACCGCGAGGGGATGTTCTCGGCCAGGGCATAGGCCACGGCGGCATTGACCCTGGTGTGCCGGGAGATCCCGAGCCGCTCCTCCTCCGGGGTGCGTCCCGCCGGTGCGGCCAGCACACTGCTCGGGCGCAGCACGGCCGACAACATGGCCTGCTCGTCCATCAGACTGCGGCGATCGTAGAGGTAGTCGGCGCCCGCCTCACGCATCCGGCGGCGTACCGCTTCGTCGTATGCGTGACCCGTCACCACCATGACCCGCGGGCGGTGGTCCGCCCCGCACTGACGGCGGATCTCCTCGACTACTGCCACGCCGGGGAACTGGTCATCGGTGCGGCTGTCGTCAGCGGCGTCCACCAGAGCGAGGTCGATCTCGCGCCATCGTCGGCCGAAGAGCAGCGCGGCCTCGTGATCGAGCACGGCCAGAACCTGGATCCCAGCGCATTCGCCGAGGAAGGCGGCGACTCCACGGCGAACGTAGGGATCATCGTCTATCACGACCATCCGCGTCATTTCGCCTCCCCGCCAGATCGTAAGCGGGTAGGTGTGCTCGCGCCAGGAAGCCGCTCAGCCGACGTACGAGCCGAAGCTGAAGGCTCGGCTATCCGGTCCGGCGTGGGATCGCGAGCAGGGCGGCCGTCAGTGACATCGCTACACCGAGAAGCCAGACCTGCGGGATGAAGGCGGGAGCCCACTCGGCCATTCCCAGCAGGAGTGCGCTCCACTCACCGCTGACGAAGATCGACGCTGCGATGGCCAGGCCGATACAGACCCAGGCGACGTCTGGATGCAGCGCGAAGAGCAGGAGGACGAGAGCCGCCACGTTCACCGCGCGTCCTGCTCCCGTGCCCTCGGAGACGTCCAGCAGGCGGCTGACGACGGGCCACAGCCCGGTCAGGAGCGCGGCGACGAGCACGGCCCATCGCCGCAGGCGCGCGACGATGACCACCGCGATCAGGCCTGCCAGCAGCGGCAGCACGATCCAGGCCCAGGCGGGACCGGGGCTGGGCATCTCGCGCGTCATCTCACCGCGCATGGCCTGCACGTGCTGAGGCGTTCGGTCCCAGAGCAGCAGGGCCGAAGAGCCCGGTTGCAACCCGAACGTGGCGACCATGCCGCCCGCGAACGCCACCCTTCCCCCGTACTCCCGCCAGCGTGGATCTGCCGGCACCCCTCGCCGGGGCAGGGCCAGCCCGATCATCGCCGTCAGCACGAGCCCCGTGCCGAGCACGTTCACGGGGTTGAGGCGGAACACCATCTCGCCGAGGTCGAAGACCACATCGGCGAGCGACCAGAGCACCGCCAGGGACCCGACACCGATCAGCAGCCTGAACGGCAGCCGCGGCTCATCCGTCCACGCCTGGCCTTCCGGAATCCGGCAGACCCCCCGCCGGACCGCGACCAGCGTCAGGACCAGCGTCGCCACCACGAGCAGCAGTGGCCAGCCCCGATGGGCCAGCAGCGGCTCCACCACCCCCTCATCACTCAGTGCGATCAGGATCGGAACGCCCGCGGCCAGACCGGCTGCCACGCCTGCGCGTACCCAGGTCACGACGGCCGGCGCAGCCAGATGACACCAGTACAGCAGCGTGACCAGGAGTTGGAAGCCTGCCGCCAGCAGGAGGGCGTGCAAGGCGCCCCCGAGTCGTCCGGACCAGCTCAACAGCTCCACCGGAGAGAGCAGCATCAGCAGAAGAGCGGACAAGCGCAGGAGTCCCGCGACGATGCCCGGCCTGTCGACCACTTGGGTCGGCGACAGACCGAGGAAGCCGATCCACAACGCCACCACACCGGGCAGGAAGAACATGGGCGACTCGGAGAGCCCGTCGCGTGGTCCGTTCAGCGCCGGGGCCAGGACAAGGAGCGCACTCGTCGTGCCGGTGAACGCCAGGGCCAGGGTGAGCGACTTCCGGCCGATCCCGTCTGTCTCAGGGCCTGCTTCATGGTCCGTGCGGGCGATCACCGCGGTCACCACGGCGCCGTAGGCGCGCATCAGCTTGTCCGGCATGCGGGGGACCCTATTGCGGGGCGGTGCGCATTTTCCGGACGCGAATCGCGCAGTGCGCGGACGACAGTCGGTCCGGTCCGGGCTCCCGGGGCTACGACGGCCGGGCCGGGGTGAGCGGTTCGGCGGACACTCGGAGGGCCGTCGCCACGAGGAGGGCCAGCACGAGCGAGGCGACCCCGACGATCGCGAGCGCGGCGCCGAGACCTCCCGTCACCGCGGTCAGGGCGCCGACGAGCAGCGGCGACAGGAACTCCCCGAGGAACAGGGCACCCGTCCACAGCCCGGTGCCCCGGCCGCGCTGGGCGAACGGCAGCCGGTTGACCGCCCAGGTGAGCAACGTGGGCAGCAGCGCCCCCGTGCCGAACCCCGTCAGTACGGCGCCCGCCACGATCAGGACGACCGACGGCGCCGCGAAGATCAGCAGGAGGCCGAGACCGGACACGACGAACTCCGCGACGAGCAGCTTGCGCGCCCCGAGGACGGAGACCTTGGCGAACAGCCCCGCCCCGACGGCGGTCGCCAGAGACATGAGCGCCGTGACGCCGCCGATGGTGGCCGTGTCGGAGACGCCCGCGCCGTCCAGGACGTAGGAGAGCTGGACGATGAGCGTGTAGAAGACGGCGCCGCCGCCGACGGTGACCAGGCAGGGGACGGCCAGCGCGCGCCAGGGCCACGGGCTGCGCTCCCCATCGTGCCCGGCGGGGGCCGGCTGCCACAGCAGGGCGGCCATGGGGATCGCGGCGAGCGCGGCGACGGCGTACAGCCAGAACGGAGTGCGCCAGCCGCTCGCGCCGAGCAGCCCGCCCAGGGCGAAGAAGGCCGTGGCGGCGACCGTGGTGACCAGGGTCTGCAGGCCGAGGTACCGGATGCGGCGGGGGCCGGACCAGTAGTCGGCGATCAGCGTGGTGCAACAGGTCATGATGGCCGCCTCGCAGACGCCGACGAGCGCGCGGCTGGCCAGGATCGCCTGGATCGAGTCGAGGTAGAGCGGCGCCGTCCCGCAGATCGCGTAACAGACCATGGTGACGATCAGCAGGCGCTTGCGGTCGAACCTGTCGGCGATGGCGCCCGCGAAGGGCGCGCCGAGCGCGACGAACAGCGCCGGTACGGTCAGGATCACGGGGACCAGGACGTCCACACCTGGTGTGGCGGCGAAATGCCGGCTGATCTGGGGAAGGACCGGCGAGAGCAGGACGGCGCCCAGCACGGGCATGCAGCTGCCGATGAGCAGCAGGATGAGCTGGGGCAGACCCGCCTGCTTCGCGGTGGCCGGCTGTGACATGCGGGCCTCGCTCGGGGTCGCGGGGGATGGTGGTGGCCATCACTGTTGGACACCGGACGCCGCGCGCGGAAGAGCGTAATTCGTGATGTCCGTTATTCGGCGGGTGGATGGTCCGGGCTCCCGCCCAGGACGCGCGCCGCCTCCTCGGCCCTGTCGCGCAGCCAGACGTGCGCGGGGTCGTGCCGGTGCACCGGGTGCCACCACAGCGCCATCCGCACCGGGACCGCGGGGAACGGGCACGGCTCGACGCGTACGCGCGCGGCTCCGACCGACAGCCGGGCCAGCCGCTCCTGCATGAGGGCGAGCCTGCGGGTCCGCTCCACCAGCAGCGGCAGTGACTGGAAGGTGGGGGCGTAGACCTCGGTGCGCCGGCTGATCCCCATCATGCTGAGCTGGCGGGCGACCAGGACGTCGTGATCGCCCTGGTACGCCACCCAGGGAAGCCGGTTGAGATCGTCGAGGGTCGGCGGCCCGGGCACGTCGGGATGGTCGTCGGCGACCAGGCACATCCAGCGGTCCTGGTACAGCTCCACGGTGGGCAGATTCTCGATGACGCCGTGCGGCAGCAGCATCCCGTCGATCGTGCTGAGCGCGGTGGCGGCGTTCTCCACCAGGGTGGGGGAGAGGTGGCGCAGGTGGAGCCGGACGTTCGGGGCGCGCTCGTGCAGGACGCGGGCGAGCTCGGCGCCGAAGACCGCCGCCCCGTGATCCGTGCAGGCCAGCGTGAAGTCGCGCGGCAGGGACGGGTCGAAGGCCGCCGCCTGCGCGCCGAAGACCTGCTCCAGCAGATCGCAGGCGGCGGCGCTGCGCTCCCGCAGGACGGCCGCGAGCGGGGTCAGGACGTAGACGTTTCCGGCCCGGGTGAGCAGGGGGTCGCCGTAGTGGCGGCGCAGGCGGGCCAGCGCGGCGCTCATGGCGGGCTGGCTGAGGCCGAGCCGGGCCGCGGCGCGGGTGACGCTGCGCTCCTCCAGCAGGGCCCGGAGCGCGGTGACGAGGTTGAAGTCGAGCTGCGTCACGCGGTCGTCCCCTGCCGATGGGAGGG